>NZ_JBYJEF010000005.1:0-241853 GCF_057732375.1 Tenacibaculum sp. M1.3A
GGAACAGCTTCAGGAAATTACACATTAACGTATACCATTTGTGAAATAGCAGTACCAAGTAACTGTGATACAACAACAGTAGATGTAATTGTAATAGAGGTAGACCCTGCACCTGGAATCGACACTGATGGCGATGGAATAGATGATGCAGATGATATAGATGATGATAACGACGGTATACCAGATGCATTAGAAGGAAACGGAGATACAGACGGTGATGGAGTTATCGATAGTTTAGATTTAGACAGTGATAATGACGGAATCTTAGATGTAGATGAAGGCGGAAATGGTGATTTAGATACTAATAACGACGGAGTTATTGACGCTAATGATGGGGCATCAGGAGCTGATACAAATGGCGATGGTCAAGCAGACGCATCAGTAGATGCAGATGAAGAGCCAGATACAGATGGCGATGGGGTACCAGATTATAAAGATTTAGATAGCGATAACGACGGAATCAACGATGTTATAGAAGATGATAATATTGATGCTAATAACGACGGAATTGCAGACGGATTAGATGCTGATGGCGATGGAATTGTAGACAGCGTGGATGCAGACGATGCTAACTTCGGAGAAGGAAACGGCGGAGAGCCAGATAATACTGACAGCGATGGCGATGGGGTACCAGACTATCAAGATTTAGATAGTGATGACGACGGAATCAACGATGTTGTAGAAGGCGGAAACGAAGAGTCAGATGCTAATGATGATGGGATTGTTGACGGAGCTGATAGTGATGAAGACGGAATTTTAGATGAAGTAGATGAAGACGACGGAAACTTTGGTGATGCAGGTAACACAGATGTAAACGATACGGATCCAACTGACCCAACGGATGGTGGAAACGGAACAGTAGGCGATAGTGGAACTGATGCAGATGGCGATGGAATTGCAGATAGTGTAGATGGAGATGATACTGTTTTCGGAGATGAAATATCATGCATAAAAATATTTAATGAATTTACACCTAATGGTGACGGAAACAATGATATTTTTGTGATTGATTGTATAGAGAATTTTCCTAACAATACTTTAGAAATATACAATAGATGGGGTAATACAGTTTATAAAGCTTCTGGTTATAATAATAAAGATGTATCGTTTGTAGGAATATCAAATGGTAGAGTAACGGTTAATGAAGAAGGTAAGTTACCTGTAGGAACCTATTTCTATGTGTTAGATTTAGGAGATGGTTCAGAACCTACATCAGGATGGTTGTATATAAATAGATAAAATAAATATAAATTATAAAATGAAATACTTTAGGTATGAGTAAAATTAATTTTCATATAAAAATAACAATGTTACTGTTGTTAAGTTTGTCAGGTGTTGTTTACTCACAACAAGACCCACAGTATACTCAATATATGTATAATACAATGAGTGTAAACCCTGCATATGTAGGTTCTAGAGGTCATACAACAATAACATTATTAGGAAGAACTCAATGGGTTGGTTTAGACGGAGCACCTGATACCCAAACATTAAGTTATGATACTCCTTTAGGATATAGCGGCGTTGGATTAGGTGTTAATTTGACTAATGATAGAATAGGACCATCAAATGAAATTTATCTAGACGCGAACGTTTCTTACACTGTCCGTACGAGTAATGATGGGAATTTAGCCTTCGGATTAAAGCTAGGAGGAAGGCACTTAAGTGTTGATTGGAGTAAAGGGATATCACAAAATCCAGATGCTGATTTATCTAATAATATTAGTGAGTTTTTACCAACTATTGGGGCAGGTGTTTATTTTTATAAACCAAAATGGTATGTTGGTTTAGCTGTTCCTAATTTATTAAGAACAGATCATTATGATGATACTGCAAACGGAGGTGATGTAGCAGAAGAAAGGTTGCATTTCTTTTTAATAGCAGGTTATGTTTTTGATATAAATGAAGATTTAAAATTTAAACCAGCAGCTTTAGCAAAAGTAGTAACAGGAGCGCCTTTGTCTATAGATGTGTCTGCAAACTTCTTATTTAAAGAAAAATTTACAGCAGGATTAGCGTGGAGATGGGATGATTCATTAAGTGCTTTATTAGGTTTTCAGGCAAGTAGAGAACTGTATATTGGTTTTGCATATGATTTAACAACATCAAATTATAGTAATTATAATTCAGGAACATATGAATTAATGCTTCGTTACGAGATTTTTAAGCAACAAACAATGAAATCGCCAAGATTCTTCTAAAGATAATACCAGATGAAAAAAATAATACTATTCGTATTCTTAATTACCAGCGTTGTTAGTTTTGGGCAACGAAAATATGCAGCAGACAGATATTTTAAAGAGTTTGCTTATAAAAAATCAGCGGAACTTTACGAAGTTTTGTATCAGAAAGGAGATACATCACAAGTAGTTGTAAGTAGGTTAGCAGACTCATATTATTATAACGCAGAATTTCTAAAAGCAGAGGCTTGGTATGAAAAATTAATGAAAAATTTTGAAAAAGAAGAAACTACAAAGCATTTTTTTAGATATGCACAGGCATTAAAAAGTAATGGTAAAGTATCAGAGTCCGATAAATGGTTGCAAAAAATAAAAGGGATAGAGGCAACAGATAGTCGTGTGATAGCCTTAGATGAAAATCAAGATTATTTTGTAGAATATACAAATAGAGAGAAGATTTATTTTAACGTACACAATGTTGCTACAAATACAAAGTATTCGGACTTTGGAGGGTTTATATATGAAAACAAACTATACTATGCTTCAACAAAACCTTTAGGTCTAAAAAAAGAGGATAAATTATATGAATGGAATAATCAACCTTTTTTAAATATATATAGTTCAGAGCTAAAACAAATAGGGGATGATAAAGTTTTAGATATTTCTGTATCTGAAAGATTAAAAGATTTAACAACAAAGTATCATGAATCAAACATTGTAATTACTAATGATGGTAATACAATGTATTTTACAAGAGATAACTTTGATGGAGAAGAATTAAAGGGAGATGAGCAACGAACAACTCATTTAAAAATATATAAAGCAAGTAAAAAAGATAGTAAATGGATTAATGTAAAAGAATTACCTTTTAATACAGATGATTATTCTTATGGTCATCCAGCTTTAAGCCCTGATGAAAAAACATTGTATTTTGTTTCAGATATGCCTGATGGGTTTGGAGAAACAGATATTTATAAAGTAGCTATATTAGAAGAAGGTAAATATGGTAAGCCTGTAAATTTAGGTAAGCAAATTAATACAGAAAGTAGAGAAATGTTTCCTTTTGTAGGTATTGATAATACGCTTTACTTTGCATCAGACGGGCATATAGGGTTAGGAGCATTAGATATTTTTGAGTCAAAAATTAAAAATGAAGAATTTTCAGATCCAGTAAACTTAGGGTCACCTGTAAATGGTCCGTTAGATGACTTTTCTTTTGTAATAAATAAAGAAAGAAGTAAAGGTTTTTTCTCTTCAAACAGAAAAGGAGGTAAAGGAGATGATGATATTTATAGTTTTTTGATTTTTGACTGTAAGGAAAATATTGAAGGTGTTGTAACAAATTCACGTACAGGTAATCCGATGTTAAATGTAGAGGTTAGATTGATTGATTCAGAAGGTAATCCTATTTCAAAACAAGTAACAAAAGAAGATGGTAGTTATGTCTTTACTAAAATAGATTGTGAAAACAATTTTACAGTAGTAGCTTCAAAAGAAGATTTTAAAGATGGGCAAAAAGAAGTAAAAACAATAGACGTAAATAATAAGTTGATTAAAGCAAATTTAACGCTAGAATCTCTTATTATAGAAGATCAAATAGTTATTAATCCTATTTACTTTGATTTCGATCTGTCTAATATTAGAGAGGATGCAGAATATGAGTTAGAGCATATTGTATCGGTGATGAAAAATCACCCAGAGATGCAGATAAAAATAGAGTCACATACTGATAGTAGAGGAACAAAGCAGTATAATAAACGTTTATCGAGCAATAGAGCCGTTTCTACAAGAGATTATATTATTTCTAGAGGTATATCATCAAACAGAATTAAAAGTGCCTTAGGTTTTGGAGAAAGTCAGTTATTAAATAATTGTGATGATGCAAATCAAAGTAAATGTAGTAAAGAGGAACATCAAAAAAATAGACGCTCTTATTTTTACATTTTAAATGAAGTAAAAAATGTAAAAGCAACTAATTAATATTTCTTTAGCATAATCATAAAAAAACCTCAAAGTAATTACTTTGAGGTTTTTTTACGCTCTTGTTTTCTAAACAAATTTGGTTGTTTAACTATCGAATACCAAAGAATTATTAATTTTTTTGATATCGATTTGATCTAGTATCATAGAAGTTGCAGAATATAAATTAAAGCATATTGTTTGAGTGATGAAAATTTACCCTTAAATGATAATAAAAACAGAACCACATACTGTGATTGTAGAGGAACTAAGCAATATAATAAGCGTTTATTTGGTGATGAAACTATTTTTACAAGAGGTTCTATAGTTTCTATAGGTATTGTATCAAACAGAATTAAAAGTGCCTTAGGTTTTGGAGAAAGTCAATTATTAAATAATTGAGATGATTCAAATCAAAATGAATATAGTAAACAGGAATATCAACAGAATAGACGTTCGTGTTTTTGCTTTTTAAATAAAGTTAAAAAACTAAAAGTAACTAGTTGATGTTTTATTATAAGTATATAATCTACAGTATTTATTAAAATAAAAAAACCACATAAATTAATATGTGGTTTTTTTTTGTGACCTCGGCTGGATTCAAACCAGCAACCTCTTGAGCCGTAATCAAGTGCGCTATTCAGTTGCGCCACGAGGCCGTTTTGCGGGTGCAAATATACAGATGTTTTTTAATTAAAAAAGCAAAAAAACATTTTTTTTACTTTTTATTTTTTAAAATTAATTAACCTCTAGCTTAAAATTATCTATTATTTTCTGAGCAGCCTCAGAATCAGATTTATATATAAATAACTCGCAAGAATTGTGTGTTGTTCCAAATCCTGCTAATCTACCAGATTCTTTACCGTCTTTAATTAAAGTTGCTATTTTAGCTTCGTCAAGTAAATAAGCTAATCTGTTTGTTAAAATAGTGGTTCCTGTATATACTTTTATATGTTCTTTCATAATTATAGGTTTTTAGTCTAATGAATTTATGGTTACAAAAGCACGCCATCCAATAATTGCTAATTGAAATTTTGTAGCTTTAGAAATATCTAATTCTTTTTGCGTAAAAGAAGGGAGTATCGTTTTATTTAATTTTGCTAAAAATTTAAAAAGTGGTTTTTTCATTATAGGTTATAATTCTGTATCAAAAATACTGAAAAATAATTTGTTAAACTGAGTGAAGTAATAAGGATTACTCCACTCAGCTCAATAAAAAGGTTTTACTTTTTGCTGTCCATCATTTTTTTGGCAAGATCAGCTCCAATTAGTGATTGTAACAAGTTTCCGCCATTTCCGCTCTTACTACCTTCAATATATGTAGATGGTAGTTGTAAATCTTTTATTTGGCCCGCTACTCCAACAGCAGTTTTGTATTCCCATTCTGCTTTTTCTTGCGGAGTTAAACCTGCACTAACTAATTTAGAGTTTTCGTAATACATGGCATCAGCAGCAACTTTTTTGCTTTTTGCTTTGTATTGTTCAACTTCGTATTGTTTTTTTTCTTTGATTAAGTTAAAACCAGCAACTTTTGCTTCGGTTTCAGCTTCTATAGTCTGTTGAATTTGAATTTTTTCTAAACGAGCTCTTTCCTTAGCTTTTTCAGATTCTCCTTTTGCGACTTCTTTTTTTGCTCTATAATATTCGCGTTCTGCTTGTTGTTTTTCAAGTTGTGTTTGTGCAACTTCATTTTTTTGTAAATCTAAACGTTCATCAAAAGAAGCTTCCCAATCGATACCTGTTACTTGAGCTTGGTAAATTTTTAAACCATATTGTTTTAAAGTATTAGAATTATCTCTAATAATTGTACCATCGTCACTTCTTTTTATCCTAAACTTTTTCTGTTTACTAGATTTCCCAACCTTTATTTTTCGAATAGTGGTAGTGTCACCTACAATTTCGTTCATGTTTTCTGCTTCATAATATTGCTCTACTTGATACATTCCGTTTTCTAATTGATCTCTAAAATACCTGTCGAAATCAGATGCTTGACCAGAAATATAGTCTTGTGCATCCATTAGTTTGCAAGTGTTTTTAATAGCAGCATCAATATTGGGTAAAACTCTTCCATATATCAGTTTAGATTCACTTCTGTTTCTGTCTGCCATATTCAAGAAAACTTCCTCGTCGTTGATGTTAACTCCAACAATTACAGAGGTACTTATTTCTGCTTTAATTGCGTCACTGAATTCCCACTTCTGAGCTTTTCGGTTATAAATACCTCTATCGCTTTTTGGAAGTTCACTTTCGTCGTCAACAATAATATCTTTTATTGATGTTTCGTATGAAAGCGGAATAATTCTACCCCACCATTTAAGTTTTAAACCTTGTGTGGTAATCATTTTGTCTCCACCAGAAACAAATTGTACGGCATAAGCTGTACCTGCATCAGCATAAAAAAACATTCCTGTTATAATACTCATAAGAGCACCAAGTATGGTTAGTTGAATGCTTCTTTGTAAGGTGAACCAGTTTAGTATTTTACTGTTTTTAAAAATTGAATTTAATACAATGGTAATTAACCCTGTAATAATTAATAATACTCCGATAAATGTTAGCATAATATATAGTTTTATTTTAAAAGTTGATTAATATATAAGTGTTAGTATAGTTGCAATTTTTACTGCAATAGTAATTAATTTAAGAGTAATAGCGATCATAGTTTTTAGTGTTTTTAATAGGTTGATATTAGTTGATTCCGGAATTGTTTTATCAATATATATCAAAGAGAATCATACTTCCAAAAAATAGAGGATAATTTAATTAGTTTGTATTTAGGTTTTAATGTAAAAAAGTGTATTCTGTTTTAATGTGAAACATAATTTACTTATTAATTGTTTTGATTATTAACATGTAGGTTGCTTTAGTGTTTCGAAATGTAATAAAATAAAGGGTGTTTTTAAATGAATACTTAAAACTAAAGAAAAAAGTGTTTAAATAGCAGCTTTTTTTAGTTGTTTGATTATTGATAGCGCAAAAAAAAGTATTGTTTTAAAAATTAGATAATGGTGTTTTTTTGATGTATTTGAAGGTTGTAATTTTTGAATTCAAAGCAGTATCTTCGCAAAAAATAATAATATTACATGAGTGTTGTATATATAATAATAGGATTGATTTTGTTGGTTTTTGGAGGTGAGTTTTTAGTTCGTGCTTCTGTGGGATTATCTTTTAAGTTGAATATCTCTAAAATGGTAATTGGTATGACGGTGGTTTCTTTTGCAACATCAGCACCAGAGCTGTTAGTTAGTTTACAGGCTGCTTTAGATGGTTCTCCGGCAATTGCCATAAACAATGTTATTGGATCTAATATTGCTAATATCGGAATGGTTTTAGGTATAACAGCGTTAATTGGTCCTATTGCAATAAGTAAAGATTTTTATAAAATAAATTGGCCAGTGATGATGTTGTTTTCTCTAGCTCTTTGGGGAATGTTGAGTTATAACAATGATTTAAATGCTATTGAAGGTGGTGTTTTATTGATTGGTTTAGCGTTGTTTTTAGTTTATTTAATAAAAAATGCAAAATCAGATCAAAGCAGTGAAGAGGTAGATGATGCACTGGCGGTGGTAAGTTATTTTAAAATAATCGTTTGGTTGTTAATCGGCGGATTAGCATTGTATTTCGGCTCTGAATTATTGGTAGACGGCGCAAAAACATTGGCAAGAAATCAAGGAATTAGTGAAGGAGTGATATCTGTAACGATGATTGCTATCGGAACTAGTGTTCCGGAATTAGCAGCTTCAGTAATAGCGGCAATAAGAGGTGAAAAGGCAATATCTTTAGGAAACTTGTTAGGGTCTAATATTTTTAATATAGCTTCTGTATTAGGTTTAACTTCTATGATAACAACTATAAAAGTAACCGAGCCACAAATATTAAGTAAAGATATATTTTGGATGTTGGGTTTTGCTTTTGTTTTATTGCCGATGGCTTATTTTTATAAGAAAAATGAAATAGGTAGAATCAAAGGTTTTGTGTTGCTAATAGGGTATGTTTCTTTTATCTATTTAGCTTTTAAATAAAATTTATATTACTTAACCTTTTAGAGTAGTTTTCGATGTTATTCTTTATCAGAAATCATTCGAATTAAAACATACAACAGATACAGTTCTGATTATATAAAACAGAAAAGCCTTTAAATTAATTTAAAGGCTTTTTAGTTGTTGTTAGTGTGTGTTGTTATGGAAATAATTTATTTGAATTGTTCGCTCACTGGTTTTACTGTTTTAATAATTCTCGCTGCAATTTTATAAGGATCACCGTTAGAAGCAGGTCTTCTGTCTTCTAGCCATCCTTTCCAGCCTTTTTCTACAGTAATTATTGGTATACGTATTGATGCTCCTCTGTCTGAAACACCAAAACTAAAGTCTGTTATAGAAGCTGTTTCGTGTAAACCTGTTAAACGTTCGTCATTGTAAGCTCCGTAAACAGCAATGTGTTCTTTAGTTACAGGTCTAAATGCTTCACAAATAGTTTCATATATTTCTTGAGAACCACAGGTTCTTAAAACTTCATTAGAAAAATTGGCATGCATTCCAGAACCATTCCAATCTCCTTTTACAGGTTTAGGGTGATACTCAATATAATAACCAAACTTTTCTGTTAATCTATCTAATAAGTATCTCGAGATCCAAATTTCGTCACCCGCTTTTTTTGCTCCTTGTGCAAATAATTGGTATTCCCATTGTCCTGAGGCAACCTCTTGGTTAATTCCTTCAAAATTTAAACCTGCTTCAATACATAAATCAGCATGTTCTTCAACGAAATCTCTACCATGTGTATTTCTTCCGCCTACAGAACAATAATACATTCCTTGTGGTCCTGGGTAACCACCTATGGGAAATCCTAGAGGTAGTTGAGTTGCTGTATCCATAATAAAATACTCTTGCTCAAAACCAAACCAAAAATCATTATCATTATCATCAATAGTAGCTCTACCGTTACTTTCGTGCGGTGTACCATCAGCATTCATAACCTCTGTCATAACTAAATAACCGTTATCTCTTGCAGGATCTGGATAAATTGCAACAGGAACAAGCAAGCAGTCTGAAGCTCCACCAGAAGCTTGTTTTGTAGAAGATCCATCAAAAGACCAATTACCTATCTCTTCAATTGTTCCTTGAAAATTATCGTGTTCTTCAACCTTTGTTTTACTTCTTAGGTTTTGTGTTGGTTTGTAGCCATCTAACCAAATGTACTCTAGCTTAATTTTTGCCATGATGATATCAGAATGAGTTAATAATGAAATTCAATACAAAAATGAATATTTTATATTTAATATTAAAATTTATAGGGGTAAAACTTTAAAAATTAACTTTAATTTAATCTTGCCCCTATTTTTTATGGGGTGTTATATAAAATAGATTATATTTTGTATTTTTGATATTGAATTTTACACCATATACAATGTCAACTTTAAGATTTAGCGCTTTAAAAGAAACTTTACATAGAAAACCTGTTTTTATAGAAGAAAAAGGACGTCGTTCTGAATTGTTCGGAAAAAATGTTTTTAATGAGCAAGCAATGCGTCAGTATATGACTAGAGATGCTTATCAGAGTGTTAAGGATGCAGTTGAATTTGGAAGTAAAATAGATAGAAGAGTTGCCGATCAAATAGCGGTAAGCATGAAAGATTGGGCGCTGTCTAAAGGAGCTACACATTATACACACTGGTTTCAGCCTTTAACAGGAGCAACAGCTGAAAAGCATGATGCTTTTTTTGATACTATTGAAGGAGGTGGTGCAATGGAGCGTTTTGATGGAGAACAGTTAGTGCAGCAAGAACCAGATGCCTCTAGTTTTCCGCATGGTGGAATTAGAAATACTTTTGAAGCTCGTGGTTATACAGCTTGGGATCCAACATCGCCAGCATTTATATACGGTACAACCTTATGTATACCAACTGTTTTTGTAGCGTATACAGGGGAAGCTTTAGATAATAAAGCGCCTTTGCTTAGAGCTTTACAGGCTGTGGATACAGCTGCAACAGCGGTTTGTAAGTATTTCGATAAAAATGTTTCGAAAGTGAACGCTACATTAGGTTGGGAGCAAGAATATTTTTTAATAGATACGGCTTTAATGTCTGCACGCCCTGATTTAATGATGACAGGACGAACTTTGTTGGGGCATTCACCAGCAAAAGGCCAACAATTAGATGACCATTATTTTGGATCGATTCCTGATAGAGTGATGAGTTTTATGCGTGATTTGGAGCAGGAATGCATGTTGCTGGGAATCCCTGTGAAAACACGTCATAATGAAGTTGCTCCGAACCAGTTTGAATTGGCGCCAATTTTTGAAGAAGCAAATTTAGCGGTAGATCATAATTCGTTATTAATGGATGTGATGGAAAAAGTGTCGCAACGTCATCAATTTAAAGTGTTATTTCACGAAAAACCATTTAAAGGAATTAATGGTTCTGGAAAGCATAATAATTGGTCATTAGCAACGAATACCGGAATTAATTTATTGAGTCCGGGTAAAACACCAATGAAAAATTTACAGTTTTTAACCTTTTTTGTAAACACTATAAAAGCAGTTCATGATTATGAAGAGTTAATTAGGGCTTCAATAGCGAGTGCAAGTAACGATCATCGTTTAGGAGCTAATGAAGCTCCGCCAGCAATTATATCTGTATTTATAGGTTCGCAATTATCTGCTGTATTAGATGAGTTAGAAAATGTAACAAAAGGAAAATTATCACCGCAAGAGAAAACAGATTTAAAGTTGAATATTGTAGGTAAAATTCCTGAAATCTTATTAGATAATACAGATAGAAATAGAACATCTCCTTTTGCCTTTACAGGAAATAAATTCGAGCTACGTGCTGTTGGTTCTTGGTCTAATTGTGCAGGACCTATGACAGTTTTAAACACGATTATAGCAAAGCAATTAAAAGAGTTTAAAATAGAGGTAGACGAATTGATAGATGCTAAAAAGCTGAAAAAAGATGAGGCGGTTTTTAATGTGCTACGAGAGTATATTAAAGCATCAAAGAAAATTAGATTTGAAGGTGACGGTTATGGCGAAGCATGGGAAAAAGAAGCTTTAAAGCGAGGGTTAAGTAATAATAAAACAACTCCCGAAGCATTGAAAGCTAAAATTTCTAAAAAAGCTATTTCACTTTTTACAGAAATGAATGTGATGAATACAGTAGAGGTAGCAGCACGTCATGAAATTGAATTAGAAGAATATTCTAAACGGATTCAGATAGAAAGTAGGGTTTTAGGAGATGTTGCAAGAAATCATGTGATTCCCACGGCAATCCAATATCAAAATACATTGATAGAAAATGTAAAAGGATTAAAGGAGATTTTCGGAAAAGGGTTTGAGCAATATGCTAAAGAACAGATTGATTTAATTAAAACAATATCGATTCATATAGCGGAAATTAACTCGAAAATTGAGAAAATGACCGAAGAACGCAAAAAATCAAACAAACTCATTGGTCAAGAAAATGCAGACAGTTATTGTTATAAAGTAAAACCTTTTTTTGCAGAGATCCGTTATCATTGCGATAAGCTAGAGCTTATGGTTGATGATAATTTATGGCCTTTAACAAAGTATAGAGAATTGTTGTTTACGCGGTAAGAAAAACTCTTTTTTTTATAAAAGGAATTCCTTTATATGATAAAGGTGTTTTCACCCTTTTTTTAGTTTTATTAAAAATAAAAAAGAAAACTCCGCCCTTTGTTTTACTTGTTTTTTTACTTTTATTTATAAATATAACACTTTCCGTTAGTTGTTTACTCTTTGTAATAGAAATGAATAGTTTGTATATTAGCTGTGTTTAAACACGCAAACTATATAGTTTTTTACGACTGCCTTTTTATAAGGTTGATGAAAATGAAAAATGGCACTCCTTAGTCATTACATTTTACCCTAGTAATTTTATTTTACCCTGAATTTTAGTAGCATCCCCAGTTTTGTACTTCATAAAAAGTATAAATATAACTGTGTTGTGCTAAAAATTAATTAAACGTATTTTAAAATTATTTTATTATGAAAAAATTACTAATAGTAGCAGCTTTTTTAGCTACAGGAATCGCGTTTTCTCAAACGCAAAATGTTCAAACAAGCACTGGTAATAGCGATGCTATCGGAAAAACAGTATTTTCAACTACTCATGCAGAGACTTGGGTAAACAGCAATAGACCCGCATGCGCAGATTGTGAAGTCGAACAGGCACGAATGCCTGATGGTTTTATTACAGAAGGTAAAAATAAAGTAGATATTCAGCAAGTTGGAGATAGTAATGAGGCAAAAGGTGAGCAGAATGGAAACAGTAATATGTCATTAATAAGACAAGATAACTCTAATTTTATCCCAGGAGGTTCAGGTAATTTAGCATCGACTAAACAAGATGGATATGGAAACGGTGCAGATATCAAACAATTTGGTAATGATAACAGAGCTCGTATTCGCCAATTAGGAGATGATAACTATGCGAAACAAGATGTGGGAGCTGATGGGGCAATGCAAGCAGAAGGCAATGAAACATATTCGTATCAAAGAGGTAATGGTAATAAATCGAACCAGAGACAGCGTTATGATAATAACCAAGCATCTGCATACCAATATGGTAATGATAATTCTGTTGTTCAGAAGCAATCTAGCGGACCAAATCAGTCTAGTGGTAGTGAAGCTTTTGCGAACCAAGTAGGAGATAATAATGCTGTAGAACAAGATCAAACAGGGAGCCATAATTATGCATCTGTTTATCAAACTGGTAATGGAAACAGTTCTAGCGAAACTCAGGTAACAACTACAGATGATCCAGCTATTTGTAACATATCTACAGTTAATCAAGTAGGAAATGACAACGAATCATGTGTTGATCAATATTCAGACATGGGGAATAATTGTAGTTTGGTTAATCAAATTGGTAACGATAATCAATCTAAAGTTAACCAAGATGCTTATGCAGGTGGTAACAATGCTTCATGTGTATTGCAAAGAGGTAACATGAATACGGCTCAAGTTATTCAAACTGGTCCAGGTAGTATTTAACAGTTTAAAAGTGGAGTGAGGATGTTTATTCTCTCTCCACTTTTTTATTTATAAACATAAAGTGATGAAATCAATTAGAAAAATTTTTCTTGTTTTTGTTTTCTTGTTTTCAGTTTTAGTACATGGGCAAGATGAAAAAGTGCCAAGCTATTTTTCAAACCAAGTACAATTAAATACGCTGCAATTAGAAACAAATATGGTTAGTGATTTTCAAAACAGATCACAAGAAGTAACGAGTATAATATCATTGAAACAAATTGGTAACGAGAATGTGGCTAGTATAGATGATAAAGTGTCTTATGGTGAACATAAGGTATCTCAATTAGGAAATAATAATAATTATCAATTCTTAAATTATAGCAATAATCAATCAATTAATTTAGGAGTACAACAAAAAGGAAATTCAAATTCATTAAAAATAAAAGGAACAAACTCATTGTTTAAAAACCTTACTATAAATCAGTTCGGAGGAGCTAAAATGAGTATTATTAATTACTAGTTAGAGATTGTAATATGAAAAGCAAAGCGTTGATTTTAATTTTAACTGTTTTTTTTACAGTTTTTTCATTTGCACAAGAGTTTGATGTTTATAAAGTTAAAGGAGTTATTAATTTAGCAAGAACAGATGATTTTTTAACATTAAGAGCACAAGTAGTAAGTGAAGAAGAATTTTTTATAAATGAGCTTAACTACAATTTTGTAGTGTTAAAAAAAGGAAGCTCTGGCAATCTTTCAAAAAATAACCAATCGAGTGATTTTTCATTAAAACCTAAAGAAGAAAAACAATTATCTACAATTAAAATAAATATCAAAAAGAACGAAGAGTTAAAGGTGTATTTATTTATAAAATATAAAGGAAAATTAATAAATAGAGATACGTTATTATTTTTGCCAAAAGAAAAAAAAATAGCTAAAAGAGAGGTAAATGAAGAGCAGTTTTTAATTAGAGGAATTGTTATAGATGAGGCTAAAACAAAGATAGGTAAAGAATATCATGATTTTTTTTACAAAGAATATATAGTAACAGGTAAAAATTACCCGTTTATTATAAAAATAGTAGAAAAACCAGCAATGGGTCGTAGTAGTATGTTGTCGATAGAGGTTGATAGAAAGAAAATACATGAGTTTTTTGCTAGGCCAGAAGAAGATTATTTAAAATACAATGTGGCAAAGGCGATGGAGAAATTAAGAGTGTATAATCAACAGAGGAAAACTACTTTCCAAAAAAGAATATAGAAACTAAATAACCTTATTTGTTATGAAACAAAAATTACTATTTATTTTACTTATAATTTCTAGTTTTGTGTATTCACAAGATTTGGTGTATAAACCAATAAGTCCGTTTTTTGGAGGAGATGCTTTTAATTACCAGCAAATTCTTGCATCGGCAACAGCACAGAATGACTTTACAGAAGAGACCGATACTCAGAGAGAGACGCCAACGGCTCTAGAAAACTTTACGAATAGTTTAAATAACAGATTGCTTAGTTCATTGTCGCAAAGTTTGTTTCAACAGCAATTAGGTGATACCAATTTAACAGTTGGTACGTATACTTTTGGCGATTTAGTAGTTGAGATAACTCCAGGAACAAATGGCTTAAATGTAAGTATACTTAATGTTACAAACGGAGAGCAAACTCAAATAACAATCCCTAACGGTAATTAAGATTACTATGAAAAAAACTACAAGTATAATTTACTTGCTAACACTTAGTTTGTTAACGAGCTGCGGAGCCTATTTTAATCAACCATTTACACAAACAAAAGCAAGAATAGGCGAAAATACATCGCCAGAATTTTTAGCAAAAAGTTTTCTTCCTTCGGATAAAATTGTGGTTGGTGTTTATAAATTCAGAGATCAAACAGGGCAATACAAGCCAGTACAAAATGGCTCTACATTTAGTACAGCGGTAACACAAGGAGGAACTACAATTTTATTAAAATCGCTAGAAGAATCTGGGTGGTTTAGGCCTATCGAAAGAGAGAATATTGGGAATCTTTTAAATGAACGACAGATAATTAGAAATACACGTCAAGAATATGCAAACGGAAAAAAGGTAACAATGCCGCCTTTACTTTTTGCAGGAACTATTATTGAAGGAGGTGTTGTTTCTTATGATTCTAATATTATAACAGGAGGCTCTGGTTTACGATACTTTGGTGTAGGAGCTTCAAATCAATATCGTCAAGACAGAATTACGGTGTATTTAAGAATTGTATCAACATCTACAGGAGAAATTTTAAAGAACGTATACGTTTCAAAAACTATTTTGTCACAAGGTATATCTGCAAATTTATATCGTTATGTCGCTTTAAGAAGATTGTTAGAAGTTGAAACAGGGGTTACTAAGAACGAACCAGCACAATTGGCAGTAAAAGAAGCTATAGATAAAGCGGTAGACTTGTTAATTGTAGAAGGTATAGTAGATGGAGTATGGCAGCCAAAAGGAGGGAAGCCGGCAATAGATTATATAAAAGAAGAATATAGAAAAGAGAAATTAGAAACAGATAATTTAAAATTATATAACAGAAAACAAGAAGAAAGAAGAGGGAAATTCTCGGCAGGAGCAAGTATGGGAGTTTCTCAAATAAAAGGAGATTATGCAAACTCAACATATCAATTTGGTTTCGATTTTAAATTAAAATACATGTTTGATGATCCTAAGTTTAATTTTTGGGCAACAATTGGGCGGTTTGAGTTAGGTAATAAAGATATTTTTAATGAAGCATTTATAACATCTGGTCTTAATATAGAATACACAGTTTTACCATACGAAAAACTCACACCTTATATTTATGGAGGAGTAGGCTCTATATCTAGAAAAAATTTAGAAGACACTTTTTTTAAACTTCAAGGAGGTTTGGGAATTGAGTATTTAATTACAAACAAGATAGGTTTTTTTGTGAATGGTGAATACAATATGCTGTTAAGTGATAACTTAGATAGGCAAGTTGTAGGAGAAAAGGATGATTTAATTTGGCGTTTTGGAGCTGGTATTAATGTATATTTTTAAACAAAATTCAAATGAAAAAAGTAATAAAAATAATAAGTATACTATTAATAACACTTCTTTTTATTAGTTGTGGTGAAGATGGTACGATTGGTTTGGTAGAATACGGAGATTTAACTGGTAAAGTTGTTGAAAAAGAAGGTTTTGCACCTTTGGAGAATGTTAAAATAACCATTTCACCAACCAATAATACTGTGTTTACTGATGCTGAAGGTAACTTTAAGTTCGAAAATATAGAGACGCAAGAATATTCAGTTCAGGCAGCAAAAGAAGGGTATTTAGACGAGTTTGAAGGCGTTACAGTAACAGAAGAAGGAGCTGTTAATGTTGTTTTAGAAATGCAAATTTCAACAGCTTTAAATAAACCGCCAACTAAGCCCGTATTAATAACACCCGAAGATGGTGCAGTAGATTTACTTAATAGTGTAACGTTGTTATGGGACTCAACCGATATAGATGAAGATGAATTAACATTTACAATTGAAATTAGAAATGATTTTAATAATGATGTAACCAAAATAACCGACATAAAAGATAAAAGCTATACGCTTTCTGACTTAAAATACGGCGCAAAATATTTTTGGAGTATTGAGGTAACAGATGATATAAATGCGGAAGTTATAAGTAGTATTAGATCGTTTACTATTAAAGAAGATCCTGCAAATAGATATTTTTACGTTAAAAATGTGGCAAGTAATAATGTAATTTATTCAGCAAGTTATAACGATGTTAATAATGAAGTTTTAAATGAAGTGGAGCTTACGAGTTTAAGCTTAAATTCATGGAGGCCTAGAAAAAACAATGTAACTAATTTAATAGCTTTTATAAGGATAGATAATAATGAGGCTCATTTGTATACCATGAAAACAAACGGAGATGATGTTAAAAAAGTAACATCTACAATTCCTCTAGCTGGGTTTAATTTAAATGAACTCGATTTTTCTTGGTCACCAGATGGAAGCAAGTTATTATACACTTATTTTAATAAATTGTATTCAATAAATAAAGATGGTAGCGGATTACAAAAAATATATGAGACAACAGATGGTAGCTTAATATCAGAATGTGATTGGAGTAGTGATGGATTAAAAATAGCTTTAAAAACTAATAACGCTAGTGGTTATAACGGGTCAATTTTAATGATCGATTTAAACGGAACTATTTTAAGTACTGTAATAACTGGAGTTCAAGGTGCTTTAGGAGGTTTAAATTTATCAGCATCTGGTAATAAATTACTATTCTCTAGAGATATATCTGATCATCAAGCAACAAATTATAGACAATTAGATACTAGAATGTTTATTTATGATTTTACCGACATGAGTTTTACCGATATCTCAGATAACAATAAAGATACAGGTATAAATGATTTAGATCCTAGGTTTTCACCTAACGAAGCAGAAGTTATTTTTGTAAACACCTCTAATGATGGAGTTTCTCAAAAAAACATTACAAAAACAAATTTGTCTGGCTCAATTGAAAGGGTAACCTTATTTGCAAATGCAACCATGCCAGATTGGGAGTAAGACACAAGTAAATCAATAAAAAAGCGAATGTTAAAAAACGTTCGCTTTTTTATTGATTTAAAATTTAGATAAACTAAATTTGCAATAACAACAACACAACACATGAGTAACGAAGTATCTAAACGCTACGCACAGCGCGGAGTATCAGCATCTAAAGAAGATGTGCACAATGCAATTAAGAATATTGACAAAGGCTTGTTTCCGAAAGCTTTCTGTAAAATTGTTCCAGATTATTTAACAAATGATAATGATTATTGTTTAATCATGCATGCAGATGGTGCAGGAACAAAATCGTCTTTGGCATATATGTATTGGAAAGAAACAGGAGATGTTTCTGTTTGGAAAGGAATTGCACAAGATGCACTAATTATGAATATTGATGATTTATTATGTGTAGGTGCTACAGATAATATTATGTTATCATCAACTATTGGACGTAATAAAAGTAAAATTCCTGGAGAAGTTTTATCAGCAATTATTAACGGTACAGAAGAATTAATTGAAGATCTAAAAGGTTTCGGAGTAACGATTCATTCAACCGGTGGTGAAACTGCAGATGTTGGTGATTTGGTTCGTACAATTATTGTAGATTCTACCGTAACAGCACGTATGAAACGTACCGATGTTATTGATAATGCAAATATTAAAGCCGGCGATGTAATTGTTGGTTTAGAATCTTTCGGACAAGCAACTTACGAAACTGAGTATAATGGAGGAATGGGATCTAACGGATTAACATCTGCCCGGCATGATGTTTTTGATAACTATTTAGCAACTAAATATCCTGAGAGTTATGATGCCGCAGTTCCTGCTGATTTAGTGTATTCTGGTAAGGCAAAATTAACGGATGCAGTAGAGGATTCGCCTATCGATGCAGGTAAATTAGTATTGTCGCCAACAAGAACGTATGCGCCGATTATTAAAGAAATCTTATCGAAGTTTAATTCAGATACTGTTCACGGAATGATTCATTGTTCTGGTGGAGCGCAAACTAAAATTTTGCATTTTGTTGATGAATTACATATTGTAAAAGACAATATGTTTCCGATTCCGCCTTTATTTAAATTGATACAAGAGCAATCTAAAACAGATTGGAAAGAAATGTATCAGGTATTTAATTGCGGACATAGAATGGAGCTTTATGTATCGCCTGAAATTGCTGAAGATATTATGACTATTTCTAAAAGCTATAATGTAAATGCTCAGATTGTAGGTAGAGTAGCCGCTTCTGATACTAAAAAACTGACTATAAATAGTGAATTTGGAACTTTTGAATATTAAAATAAAAAATATTTTTATATATAAAAACCTCAGTTGTTATGCTGAGGTTTTTTGCTTTTTAATTTAAAACGAAATTCTGTAATTTTATTTCATTCAAGGTTTTCCATACTTTATGTTTAAATTCTTTGGGTGAGAATTTAAACAAGATGATCGTTTTTTTTGCTTTCTTAGAGTAATTACTTTCTATTAAA
Source organism: Tenacibaculum sp. M1.3A (assembly GCF_057732375.1). Lineage (NCBI taxonomy): Bacteria > Pseudomonadati > Bacteroidota > Flavobacteriia > Flavobacteriales > Flavobacteriaceae > Tenacibaculum > Tenacibaculum sp. M1.3A. The sequence continues at coordinate 19,158 of NZ_JBYJEF010000005.1, forward strand.
ACATTTAAGGTAATTCGTTTATTAGTGGCAAAACGATCAAATATTTTTACAGACCCTTTATAATAAGTAACTGATTTTTCTTTTTTAGTTTTTGATATTATAGCTGATGAATATTTTTCATCCGCTGTAGCGTTCATATCAATTTTATTTAAGCTATTAAAATATTTTACTAAATCGAGTTCAAGTTCTTCTTCTGTAATTTTTCTATTTACATTAATATTCCAAGCATATGTGTACGACCAAAAAAACGTATGTTCAGGATTTATCCAACCCTTAGGAGGAAATCTAATATCGCCTACGCCAACATAGTCCATACTTCTTGCAGGAAAACGAATAACTTCTTGTCCCCAAGTAGAATCAAGGGCTATTAAATTAAATTCATTTTTTTGCGAGAAACTGTTTACAGCGCAAATTAGCAATAAGCCAATAACTACGGTAATTTTATTTTTCATTGTGTTCTATTTTTATTAAAAGTAATAAGTGTTTTTGATTAACAGCCAAGTAATTCTATTTTCATTTCATTATTTTCATATTTTATAATAAAAGGAATTTTTTCTAAAGTGCATCTAGGTTCAATTGTAAATTGAATGTATCCTTTTACTAGAAAACTCTCGTTATTAGTTCGTTTTATTTTTTGATGATACACCGTATTTTCTCGTACGCAATTAACAGTTCCATTTACAAAAGGATGTTCATCATATTCTTCTGTAGAAAGAGGAGTTTCAATGAGTTTTCCTATTTGTTTAAAATGAGATGTTTTATCAAAATAAATTTTAAATTTACCTTTAAAATCTCTTTTAGCGTTTGGCGAAACAAAATGAGCGCCATTATTTAATTCCATCTTTATAGATAAATCATAGTTGTTATTTTTTTGACTTTCTAAATTGAGTTTTAGCTTATAAGGTTTTGATGAGCTTGTTTTGATGCTATCAAAATAATTTAAAGGGCTTTGATAGTTTTGATATTTAATAGCATTACTTGCTATTAAGATTTCATTTTTTTGAGTTTCTTTTTTACAGCTGATGATAAAAATTAAAAAGAAGCTTAGTAATACGTTTTTCATTTTTTTGAGATTTTAATTAGTTTTACCCGTTATGCATTTTGATAAGATTCTGTCAGTTCGAGTGAATTTTACGATTGAAATGAATAAAATTTGTATCGAGAATTATTCGTAATAAGCCTAAAAGAATCAATTTATTATTAAATTCGTTTAGTTTGATAAAATTAAGACTAGGTGCTTTAAACTATGTCAAAAAAATGTAAAAGAAGTGTGAACAGTTGTAAAAAGTCATAAAAATGTATGTTATTTACCAAGATTATGAACAGGAACAAAATTTACATATATAGTGGTTTCGCTTTTTTTCTTTTTTTAGGATGGTTTTTTTTTGCGACTGATAATAAAAGAGAAGATTTTACAGAAAGAGTAAAGGTTTCTTTACGAGATGTAGGTAGCCAATTATTGCTTTCTGATAAAGATTCAATATCATTGGTTTTACCAGTCATCGAATTAGAAAAAAGGAAATATGAATTGTCTTTTCAAAAGGAGTTTTCTTTTGAGCCAGACAATTTAGTTGCTTTTATAAATACTAGTTTTAGTAAAGTAAAATTACCAACTGATTATAGGGTAGAAGTATTGCGATGTTTAGATGGTGAAGTAAGTTATAGTTATCAAAACAGCACTTTAAAAACGAATACAATAATACCGTGCAGAGAACGTGTTTTACCTAAAGAATGTTATATTATTCAGGTTGTATTCATTGCACAAGAAATTTCTTTTTGGCGAAGTAATTTTTTTTTAATAGGATTACTTCTTTTGGTAATCGTTTTTATAATTCATTCGCTATTTTCTAAAAACAATAAAGTTGTTAGTGTAAAAGAAAATATTGAAGAGTATGCTAAAATAGGAAGTTTTCAGTTTTATCCAACACAAAATAAATTAGTAAAAAAAGCAACAGAAATAAGCCTTTCTAAAAAAGAATGTGAAATTCTTGCAATCTTTGTGGCAAGCCCAAATCAAATTATAAAACGAGAAGATCTTACTAAAAAAGTATGGGAAGATAACGGTGTTTTTGTGGGTAGAAGCTTAGATACGTATATTTCTAAATTACGAAAAAAACTAAAGGAAGACAGTTCTATTAAATTAACTAACGTGCACGGTGTTGGTTATAAGCTGGAGATTTTTTAGTTTTATTTTAAGCATTTTCGCAGCAGAGGTATAGCCACCTTCGGTACCATCTACAAAATGAGAGTGTTTTGTTTTTCTATCTAATACATAGCACGACATTACAGAGGCGTGGGTTATATGAATACCATATATAATTTTTTTATCGCTTTCTAGTTCGTCTAAGTACTCTAAAAAAGGTTTAATTTTATCTTCATCAGCAATAAAAATAGTATTTATCATACCATCTAACATAAAAGTATGTGATAATTGACCAATTTGCTTTAAATATTGTTTTCCATCATCAGAAAGGTTTAAGTAAAATTTACCTATAAGAGTAGAAGTCCATTTTTTTAATAAATAGGCTAAGCTTTTATCAGCTAAACTAATTTTCATTTCTTTCCATATTTTAGAAATGTTAAAGTTTAACTTTAAATTAGTCGCCACTATAGGTTGTCTGTCTTTAAAAGAACCAAAACTTAAATCCATTTTAGCAAGCACGTTTCTGTAAACTTCTCTTTGATTAATTTCAGTTGTAGAATCTAGTAGTAAACAGATAACCTTTTGTTTGTTTTGATTCGGTTTTATTTGTTTCCATCTACACTCCATACCCTCTAAATTTAAAAGGGTTTTCTTAAAATTGGTATTATTTTTTTCTTCGAAAGTTTTTTTAATAAATTCTTCAGCTTTTTTTAAACTATTTCCTAGTACGACAGGAATTGTTAGTTGTGCTGTTAGTTGATGCTTTGCAATCTTTAATTTATATTTTTTAGAAGCTAGCTTAGCAACAGAAACTTGACCAACTCTAAGTGTTAAGTTGGTGTTTTTTTTTATATGAAGGCTGTAATTTTCTAGAACTACTATAATACGGTTTAAAATAACTGTTGGTATAATAAAAGTAGCTCCGTCACCGCCAAAAAAATAAGGAATTTCAATATTTTTTTTCTCTTTTCTAATGGTGTTTAAAACAGAGATAATTGCTCCGGTTGCTGTTAAGTTTACCTGATGATGCTTTCCTTCGTTAACAGCTTTTGTAGAGTTTTCAATATCAACTACTACCACGTACCAGGTTTTTGGTATATCAGAAAAACACGATTCATCAGTTAAAAGATTAACAAGAGTATCTTCGGATTTTTTTAAATTATTATAGTATTTGATATCTTCTATCATTTGTAAATATAGCTTTGTTTATATAGTGTTTTTAAAAGTTCTTTTAATATGTTTTACTATTAAAAAAGAGATTTTAAAAGGTAAATTTTATTTAAAGGTAGCTATTCTGTTATTGTTTCTCAAAAATAAAATCCACTGAAAATTCCTCATTAGAAATTTCACATTTTAATTGCTGTTTGTCTAAAAAATAATGAATCTTTTTAGGGAACTCATTTTTTTGGTTTTCGCATACAAAAGAAGTGTCTGTTTGTTGGGTAAACTTAAACAAAGTAGGTTTTTCGTTTACACCTTCAACTTTTAAATGCAAAGTATCTTTAATAGTTACGATACTCATTATTTCTTTAAAAATAGTGTCCGATTCTTTTAAAGTAAAGCCAATAGCTGTTAAATCTTTATTCCAGAAATCGAAAGTGTTTTTACCTGGTTTTTCATTTATACGTTCCCATTTACCAACGAGCCAATTTGGTTGCGTTTTTTGTGCTGTTTTACAAGAAAATAATACAAAAGCAAAGAGTAAAAGGAAGTAGTTTTTCATAATTTTAGGTTTTATAAGGCGTTTATATAGTTGTGTCGAATTAATTCTTCGAGAGACTTTAATAATCTACTCCAACCATCTTTTAGTAAATACAGAGTGTCGGAAATATCTAAAATATCTTTATATAAATGATCGGTAATAATGATTATTTTATGCTGTTTTTCAATCTCTAGTAATTCTTTTAATTTTTTAATATAAAGCGGCGCTAAATGAGAAAAAGGTTCATCAAATAATATAATTTTTGCATCAGATTTTAGAATGATGTACGTTTCTATCAATCTTTTTTCACCTCCAGAAAAATCCGAGAAACGATGCTGTTTCTGAGATTTAAAATGAGGGAAATCAATTAAGAAATCAGCAAAAGAAGCATTGAAAAAGTTAAAACCTTCTAGCAAAGAAATAGTGTTAGGTATGATATGAAACTGCGGTAAATATTTAACAATCCCTTTTTTGTAAAGTGGCGTTAAAATAGGTTTATTATCTATTCTAAGCAGCTTGCTTTTAGGTTGCAGTTCTCCAAAAATAATTCTTAATAAAGATGTTTTACCAGATCCGTTGCTTCCTAAAATACCTGTAATTTTTCCTTTTTCGGCTTTAAAGTAAATGGCTTTTAAAATTTCGGCGGCGCCAAAATTTAATTCGATATTGTCAATTTCTAAACAATCCATTTAATACAAATGTTTAGCGTTATGGTAATAATAAGGTTTATGAAAAAAACGAAAGCATATAGTTTAAGTTCTGTAATGCCCATATTGTAATAAAAATATATTTTTTCTTTTTTAGAGTCATTAATAAAATTTTGATAAAACCAAACTAATAAAGAAGCTGTAAGTAAGGCAAGTACAGCCAATGGCATCATTTTGTATTTAAGTACCACAAAAAGAGTAAGTGCTAAGGGAAGGAAAAACTTAGTTTTATAAAAAAGAAAATAAAGCTGCAATTTTTTCATTATTAATGAATCGGTTTTAAATCAAATATAGTTAATTGAATTTTAAAAATAGTTCCGATAAAAAACGTAAATTCGCAAACCAGAAAAGTTAGAAGATGTTAGATAAAATTAGAATTATAAAGCAACGTTACGATGAGGTTTCGGATTTAATTATCCAGCCAGATATTATAATGGATCAAAAACGTTACGCTAAATTAAGTAAAGAATATAAAGATTTAGGTAAGGTTGTAGAAAAAGGTAATGAATATAAAAGTCTAACTGATTCAATTGAAGAGGCTAAGGAAATTATTGCAGACGGAAGTGATGCAGAAATGACTGAGATGGCTAAAATAGAAATGGATGAGGCTAAAAAGCGTATTCCGGTTTTAGAAGATGAAATTAAATTCATGTTAATACCTAAAGATCCAGAAGATGCTAAAAATGCCGTTGTAGAACTTAGAGCTGGTGCAGGTGGTGATGAAGCAAGTATTTTTGCAGGAGAGTTATTTAGAATGTATACTAAATACTGTGAAGGTAGAGGTTGGAAAGTGAGTACAGTAGATTATTCTGAAGGAACCAATGGTGGATTTAAAGAAATTCAGTTTGAAGTTTCTGGAGATGATGTTTACGGGACTTTAAAGTTTGAGGCAGGTGTACACCGTGTGCAACGTGTGCCGCAAACAGAAACACAAGGTCGTGTACATACATCGGCAGCTACTTGTATGGTTTTTCCAGAAGCAGAAGAGTTTGATGTAGAGATAAACCCAAAGGATGTAAGAATCGATTTTTTCTGTTCTTCAGGTCCAGGTGGTCAATCGGTAAACACAACTTATTCGGCAGTACGATTAACGCACATTCCTACTGGTTTAGTAGCGCAATGTCAAGATCAGAAATCGCAGCATAAAAATAAAGAAAAGGCCTTTAAAGTATTACGTTCTCGTTTATACGAAATGGAATTGGCTAAGAAAAATGCCGAAGATGCTTTAAAAAGAGGTACCATGGTTACTTCTGGAGATAGATCTGCTAAGATTAGAACTTATAACTTTCCGCAAGGTCGTATGACAGACCACAGAATCGGATTAACATTATATGACTTGTCGAATATTATAAATGGTGATATCCAAAAAATTATTGATGAGTTAATGATGGCAGAAAATACCTCTAAACTAAAAGAGTTAGGAGAATCTATTTAAGCATTTTCTGTTTAATACTATAAAGAATAAAAAAAGCAACCAAATTGGTTGCTTTTTTTGTTTTTAAATACATGCAAATTATAGGTTTAGTAGTTGTAGATATAAATACATAATTATTTTATGTGACATTATTAATAAATAAGTGTCTTATTTATTAATATGAATTTTTTAATGTTAAAAATGTTAAAATTTTTTTATATTTTTAACAAAAAAGAAAAAATGAAATCAAACTATCCAAGTTTTGTACTTAAAATAGAACGTTGTTCATAAACGTATATTGTTTAAAAATTGTTACTTAATGAAAATATTTAATTCAAAATCATCTTTACCTTATTGTAAATTAACGTATATGAAACAAAAATACTTTAAATTTAGTTTAATACTTTTTCTATTTATTTTTCAATTTAAAATTTATGCACAAGCAACCAATCCTAACTGTGGAGTTAATGCAGGGGCAAGTGCTTCTTTTTGTGAAGGAGTTGAATTACAGTTAGATGGTTCAGGAGATGCAAATGTAAATATATCAACAATATCATGGTCTCAGGTTTCTGGGCCAACCGTTGGTATAAGTAATCCATCAATTTATAAGCCCATAATAACAGGGGCAACAGGTGGTAATTCATATGTGTTTAGGCTAATGGTTTTATGTAGTAATGGTTTGCCAACCTCACAAGATGTTACCATAACAGTTACAAATGCACCAACTACTAATGCGGGTTCTGATATAACAGGTTGTCCAGGAGGATACTTTTTATCTGGTACAGCACCACCAGCTGGCTTTACAGGTGAGTGGTCGGTTTTAGGCGGTAATGGTGCGGGGGTGTCTTTTGCTGACACCACGTCAAATACATCAGGTATTACATTTCCAACAGGTTCAGCAGGTACTTCTATTATAGAGTGGAGACTTACCGACGGAAACCCAGCGACTTGTGATGGTGTTTCAAGAATTAATGTAACAAATTTAGGCGGTTTATCTCCTGTAAATGCAGGTTCAGATGATACACTTAGTGCATGTTACGATGTTAATACAAGTTATAATCTACAAGGTTCTTTTGCAGGTAATACTGCTTCTGGTCAACCAGCAGGTATTTGGGAATTAGTTAGTGGTCCTAGTAACCCTAATTTTAGTAGCTCTACCAATAATAATACTAATGTTAGCCCTTTGGTTACCGGTACTTATGTTTTTAGATGGACAGTAAATGGGGCTTGTGTTTCAGGTACAGATACAATTGAAATTATAGTTCCATCTCCAGCAGGTAGTGTAACAAATGCAGGTTCTCTAATAAGTGACCGTAACATACGTATATGTAATAACCCTTCTAGCCCAACAACACAATACACATTAGCTACAAACCCTCCAGAAAAACCAGGAGAAACAGTTATGTGGGAAATAATTAATAACCCAGGTAATACCGCTACTTTTAATAGTGATGGTGTTACCCAACAAGATATTGTGTTAGGAGTTGTAACGCCTACAGTGTATGGTTTAGACGCTAATGCAGGGGGAGATAATGCTTTATATAGGTTACGATATACTGTAACAAGTGGTACAAGCACAGCATGTACAAGTTCTAGTGATGTTCAAATTAAATTTATTAAAAACCCTTTATCAGTAACGTTAACAGATAATGGTTCTCCTTCAGAATGTATTTTTGCAACATTAAATGGTTCGGGTGAAGCAGATATTCTATTTGGAGTAACCAAAGAAACAGGTCCAACTATAAATACACCTACACGTTATCAAGTAATAAGTGGTCCAACTACTACCGGGGTAATCAACATAGGTAATGCTAATAACTTTACAAGAACATTCACTCAAATAGGTACTTATGTTATAAGGGCAACAAGAGAACCAAGTGGAAATACAGATATAGGCTGTACTGTGGCTTCAGATGATATTATAGTTAAAATATCAGGTTTAGCTGTAAATGCAAATGCAGGAACGGATATTTATGTATGTGCACCAACAACTCAGATAACATTAACGGGTAATACTCCTTCTCAAGGAGTAGGAACTTGGTCGCAAGTAAGTGGCCCAAATACGGCAATAATTACAGATGAAAACGATCCATCAACTCCTGTGACAGGTTTGGTAGGGGGAGTTTATTACTTCAGATGGGCCATTTCATCAGGGCCTAATGGAGTTTTAAATGAAAGTAATTCAGATGAAGTTAAAGTAGCTGTTTCAACAAGTAATCCATCATACTCAGGGAACTTTGCAGGAGCAGATGCTACAGTTTGCTCTGGAAACTATCAACTAGATGGAACTAATGTTTTTGAAAATGAATTGGCCACTTGGAGTGTTTCTCCATCAGGTCCATCAATAGTATCACTAAACAATCCTAAAACATTAGTGTCAGGATTACAATTAAATACAGTATACACATTTACATATACAATAACAAATCAATGTGGTACAGTAACAGATGATGTTCTTATCACTGTAAATAATAATACAGGGCCTAGTATTGCAAATGCAGGTGATGATATATGTTTAAACGGTAATTCTACTTCATTAAATGGAGCTAGTATAACAAATGGTAATGGTGTATGGACAAAAGAAAGTGGTCCTACTGGTGGTGATATTACATCGCCAAGTGATCCTAATACGACAATAACAAGTTTACAAGAAGGAAATTATGTATTTAAATGGACGGCTTCAGGGGGGGCGCAATGTCCTAACAATACAACTTCAGATGAAGTAACAGTTTCCGTTACACCTGCATCATCTTATTCAGCAGGGGCAGATCAAGATGTTTGTGGTTCAGGTTCTATAACTATGGCAGCGGCTACTCCATTAAGTCAAGGTACTTGGGTACAAACTTACGGTGGTGGTGGTTGGACTGTTGATAATATTAATAGCCCAACAGCAACATTTTCTAATTTAACTGATGGTTTATACGAGTTTGAATGGAGAATTTTTACCGCAAGTTGTGCTACAAACGATAGAGTAGTTTTTACCATAGCAAATCAACCTACAGCAGCAAATGCAGGGGCAGATTTTACAACATGTGATAGTAATAGTGGTAATTTAAATGCATTATTTTCTCCACAAGTAGGTAAAGGTTCTTGGCAATTTATTTCTGGACCAAATTCTCCATCAATTGCAGATGCGAATAACCCTAGTACAGGAATTAGTGGTTTAGTTACTGGTGATTATGTATTTAGATGGGTAACATCGCCAGAAGAACCAAGTAGAGATTCAGCATGTAATACTGCCTTAACGACATCTGATGATGTAACGGTAACAGTAATAGCTCCAGCTGATGCTGGATCAGATCAAAATTTATGTGGTGTTACTGAAGTAGTTTTAGAGGGTACAGCAGGTTCAGAAGGAACATGGACAGATACATCTTCAGGCGGTGCATCAGCTACAATTACAGCTGTTAGTAATAATGTTGCTACAGCTACTATTACACCAGGTCAAGATTATGAATTTACATATACATTAAACGCTCCAGGAGGTGGTTGTTCGCCAGCATCATTGTCAGATTCAATGAATGTAACAAATCAAGAACCACCAGCTGCGGTTGCTGGACCAGATATTAATATTTGTGGAACTGCACCTGGTACAGCCACTATGGATGCTACAGCTGCAACAGGTGGTACTTGGTCTTTTTTACCCTCACTTAGTACTTCAGGTGTTCCAACACCAACCTTTACAGCTTCTGATCCTATATCACCAGTAAGTGGTTTAACAGCACCAGGAGTTTATTATTTTAGATGGACAACAAGTAATGGAGTAGCAGGATCATCATGTAGAAAAACTGATGACATGGCTATTATAGTTTATGAACAACCAACTGCTGATGCTGGACCAGCTGCTATGAATGTGTGTACTGTAAACCCACAATTAATTGCCGTAGCACCTTCGGTAGGTGTTGGTACATGGAGTGTTAATTCTTCTCCAGATTTCACTGTGGCTTTCGATAGTCCTAGTAGTCCAACCACATCATTAACATTAACTGGGGCAGCACCAGGAGAAACAGCTATTTTAACTTGGACGGTTTCTAATGGTCCAACATGTACTCCCGCAACAGATAATGTAACAATAACAATAGTAGGTCCAACTACAGCTATAATAGCGTCAATCAATGGAACAGATAGTTGTCAAGACTATAGTAATGGTTCAGTTACAGCTTCAGCTTCAGGGGGCGTAGCTCCTTTAGTATATGATTTAGTATATGCAACTAGCTCTGGAGGTACTTTTGTTAATACCTCTCAATCCGATGGTGATTTAGATGGAAGTTATACTGGATTACAACCTGGGTTTTATAAAGTTATAGTAACTGATGCAGAAAATTGTGGAAATACAACTTCTACGGAATTTGAGGTAGAGGAAATTTCTGTACCAGAATTACCAACAACAATAAGCAATATTACTTATTGTCAATATAGTCCAGCACCTCAATTAACAGCTACAGGTTCAGGCACAATTGTTTGGTATGATTCTAATGCAACAACGATGTTGTCATCAGCACCTATACCCAATACATCAACAATTGGTAGTAAAACATATTACGTTAGTAATTCAAACGGAATATGTGAAAGTGCAAAAGTAGCGGTTACAGTTATAATAGAGCAATGTGCTAATTTAAGTTTAGTTAAAAGTGTAGATAATTCAACTCCAAATGTTGGAAGTATAGTAACCTTTAAAATAACTTTAACAAATTCAGGTCCAAGTATAGGTACAAATGTAAGTGTTGCAGATGTTTTACCTGTAGGGTATAGTAATATTGCTAACATTAGTAATGCAGGAACGTTAACAGGAAATACTATTACATGGAGTGGTTTAACCGTTCAGGTAGGTAATTCTAATGGAATTCAATTAACATACCAGGCAACCATTAATGCATCAACAGGAGCTGTAGATGAATATAAAAATATAGCACAAATAACAGCAGCAGATGGTGAGGACTCTAATAGTGATCCTAATAATGATGATGGTGATCAAAGTGAAGATGATGAAGATAATCAGGTGATTACATTACAATCAGCAGATTTAAGTATAACAAAAGCTTTAATGGCTGGTTCAAGCGTAACTCCTAATGTTGGAGATGTATTAACTTTTGAATTAACAGTAAGTAATGCAGCAGCGCCAGCAAGTAGTAGTTCTGCAACAGGAGTAACAGTAGAGGATATATTACCAAGTGGATATACATTAGGAGTCATTTTAAATGGAGGGTCAATAGGTAGTACACCAAATACAATTACTTGGTCAAATTTAAATATACCAATAAATGATAATATTAAGGTTCGTTATACTGCAACGGTAAATGCACCAACTGGTGCTGCAAACGAATATAGAAACTCAGCAAGTATAACTGAAAGTGATCAATTTGACCCAGATAGTGATCCATCAACAGATAATACAGTTGATGACAAAGGGGATGGAATCAATGACGATGACGAAATTACATTTACAGTAATTCCACAAAGCGCTAACCTATCCTTAGCTAAAGTACCGAGTGTATCGAGTCCAAATATAGGTGATGTTATTACATATACTGTTACAGTTACGAACGACGGAACGAGTGATGCAACAGGAGTAAGTGTTGTAGATACAGTACCGAATGGTTTACAAATAGTAAGTTCAGGAACAGCCACTCAAACAGGAAATGTATTAAGTTGGAGTGGATTGAATGTATCAGCAACGGCAGGAAGTAATACGTTAGATTTAAGTTATACCGCAAGAGTATTAGCGCCAGGATCAGGAATCAGTCATGTTAATATCGCAGAGATAACGGCAAGTGATCAATTTGATCCAAACAGTACACCAGATAATGATGATGGCGATCAGAGTGAAGATGATGAAGTAGCTTCTATCATTACACCGCAAACAGCAGATTTAAGTTTATTAAAAAGTGTAAGTAATGCAAATCCAAATGTAGGCGATGTAGTAACCTTTACATTATTGGTAAGCAATGGCGGAAACAATGATGCCACAGGAGTAAGTGTAGTAGATGTAGTGCCATCAGGATATAGTGCGATAGCGAGTATCAGTGGAGCAGGAAGTTTAGGCGGAACAACAGACACTGTAAGTTGGTCAGGTTTAACCGTTTCAAATGGCGGATCAATAAGTTTAACTTTTGATGCAACAGTAGATGCACCAACAGGAGCAGTAAATGAGTATTTAAATAGAGCAGCAATTACGGCAAGTGATCAATTTGATCCAGATAGTGATGTAACCAGTGATGCTACAGTAGATGATAATAATGATGGGATTGCTGATGACGATGAGAGCTCAGTAGGGGTAACGATTCAACAATCAGATTTAAGTATTGTAAAAGTATCGAGTGATATGTCGCCAAATGTAGGAGATGTAGTAACATTTACTTTAACAGTAAGCAATGCAGGCCCAGATGTAGCTACAGGAGTATCACTTCAGGATATTGTACCAAACGGTTATACAATTGGAGCGATAAATAATGGAGGAGTAGCAACAGGAACTACAATAGATTGGACAGGATTAAGTGTACCATCAAACAATGGAAGTATCAGTGTAAGTTACCAAGCGACGGTATTAGCACCAGGCGCAGGAATAAGTTATACAAATACAGCATCGATAACGGCAAGTAATCAGTTTGATCCAGATAGTGATGTAACGAGTGATTCATTAGTAGATGATTTAGCAGATGGAATAGCGGATGATGATGAAACAAGTGTAACTCCAGTAGTTGAGCAAGCAGATTTAAGTATTACTAAAGGCTTATCAAGCGGAAGTGCTACCCCAAATGTAGGCGATGTATTAACGTTTGAATTGATAGTAAGTAATGCAGGAACAAGTAATGCTACTGGCGTAAGTGTAGTAGATATTTTACCAGCAGGTTATACATTAGGAACAATTAATAACGGCGGAACCTCTTTAGGAAATACGGCAACATGGAATAATTTAGTAATACCAAATAGTGGGTTATTAACCTTAACGTATCAAGCAACGGTAAATGCACCGACTGGAGCCTTAGATGAGTATAAAAATGTAGCACAGATTACAGCCAGTGATCAATTTGATCCAAACAGTGATCCAAGTGTACCACAGAGTACCACGAATGAAGATGATGATACTGATTTTACAATAGTACCCCAACAATCAAACTTAAGTTTAGTAAAAAGTTTTGTAGATGTAAATGGATCGAATGTAGAAGTAGGTGATGTTTTAACCTTTACGGTTGCCTTGAGTAATGCAGGACCAAATGTAGCAAGCGGAGTGAGTATTGAAGATATTTTACCAGTAGGATTTGGTTTAGTATCAGGAAGTATAGATAATTCGGGAGTTTACAATGTCGGAGCAACAACAATAAACTGGTCTAACTTAACGATTCCTTTAACAGGATTAAGTGTTACGTATCAAGTAGAAGTAAATGCACCAACGGGAGTTGCATCAGAATATACTAATGTAGCTCAAATAATGGCGAGTGATCAATTTGATAATAACAGTACACCAGGAAATGATGTTTTAGCAGAAGACGATCAAGATAATGAGACAGCAACACCAAGTCAAGCAGATTTATCCTTAGCTAAAGTACCGAGTGTATCGAGTCCAAATGTAGGCGAAGTTATTACGTATACTGTTACAGTTACGAACGACGGAACGAGTGATGCAACAGGAGTAAGTGTTGTAGATACAGTACCGAATGGTTTAGCGATAGTAAGTTCAGGAACAGCCACTCAAACAGGAAATGTATTAAGTTGGAATGGATTGAATGTATCAGCAACGGCAGGAAGTAATACGTTAGATTTAAGTTATACCGCAAGAGTATTAGCGCCAGGATCAGGAATCAGTCATGTTAATATCGCAGAGATAACGGCAAGTGATCAATTTGATCCAAACAGTACACCAGATAATGATGATGGCGATCAGAGTGAAGATGATGAAGTAGCCTCAGCTATTACACCGCAAACAGCAGATTTAAGTTTATTAAAAAGTGTAAGTAATGCAAATCCAAATGTAGGCGATGTAGTAACCTTTACATTATTGGTAAGCAATGGCGGAAACAATGATGCCACAGGAGTAAGTGTAGTAGATGTAGTGCCATCAGGATATAGTGCGATAGCGAGTATCAGTGGAGCAGGAAGTTTAGGCGGAACAACAGACACTGTAAGTTGGTCAGGTTTAACCGTTTCAAATGGCGGATCAATAAGTTTAACTTTTGATGCAACAGTAGATGCACCAACAGGAGCAGTAAATGAGTATTTAAATAGAGCAGCAATTACGGCAAGTGATCAATTTGATCCAGATAGTGATGTAACCAGTGATGCTACAGTAGATGATAATAATGATGGAATTGCTGATGACGATGAGAGCTCAGTAGGGGTAACGATTCAACAATCAGATTTAAGTATTGTAAAAGTATCGAGTGATATGTCGCCAAATGTAGGAGATGTAGTAACATTTACTTTAACAGTAAGCAATGCAGGCCCAGATGTAGCCACAGGAGTTTCACTTGAAGATATTGTACCAAACGGTTATACAATTGGAGCGATAAATAATGGAGGAGTAGCAACAGGAACTACAATAGATTGGACAGGATTAAGTGTACCATCAAACAATGGAAGTATCAGTGTAAGTTACCAAGCGACGGTATTAGCACCAGGCGCAGGAATAAGTTATACAAATACAGCATCGATAACGGCAAGTAATCAGTTTGATCCAGATAGTGATGTAACGAGTGATTCATTAGTAGATGATTTAGCAGATGGAATAGCGGATGATGATGAAACAAGTGTAACTCCAGTAGTTGAGCAAGCAGATTTATCATTAACTAAAGTAGTAACAGATGGTAATTACACACCAATTATAGGTAATGAGATTACATTTGATATTGTGGTAACTAATGACGGACCAAGTTCGGCAACAGGGGTGAATGTATTAGATTTATTACCTTCAGGATATAGTTATGTAAATCATACTATATCATCAGGTTTCTATACACCAGCATCGGGGTTATGGGATGGACTAGATGATATGCCAAATGGTACATCTCAAACTTTAACATTAACAGCAGTAGTATTATCAACAGGTAATTATAACAATATTGCAGAAGTTATGTTTGCAAATGAATTCGATTTCGATTCGGTACATGGTAATGGAATATTGTTAGAAGACGATATGGATGACACAGTAGTAATACCTATATTATCAAATTCAGATCTTTCATTAACGAAAGTGGTAACAGATGGTAATTATTCTCCAATCATAGGAAATGAAGTTACATTTGATATTATAGTAACTAATGATGGTCCTAATACAGCAACAGGAATAGATGTGTTAGATTTATTACCTTCAGGTTATAGTTATGTAAGTCATACGGTGTCATCAGGTTTTTATACACCAACTACTGGGGTATGGGACGGATTGGATGATATGCCAAATGGAACATCTCAAACATTAACAGTAACAGCAATAGTTTTATCAACAGGTAACTATACAAATATTGCAGAGGTAATGTCTTCTAACGGTAATGATTCGGATTCAGTACATGGTAACGGAATATTATCAGAAGATGATATGGATAACGCGATAGTTACACCGATAACACCTTTAGCTGATTTATCTTTAACAAAAGAAGTTATTGATGGTGATGTAACACCGTTGGTAGGTGATGAAATTACATTTAAATTAACCGTAACTAATGACGGACCTGAAGATGCAAGTGGAATAATTGTAACAGATTTATTACCGACAGGTTACGATTTTCAAACATTTAGTTCTTCAACAGGAAACTATAATGAAATTACAGGAGAATGGACTATAGGTAATTTAGTAAACGGAGCAGTAGAAACGTTATTAATAGATGTAACTGTAAAACCAACAGGTGTTTACTTAAATACAGCTGAAATAACAGGGTCAAATATTCTAGATAGTGATTCTACACCAGGAAATGGAGTAACCACTGAAGACGATTATGCAGAAGCAAATACAACTCCAATTCAGTCAATTGCAGACCTTTCTATAAGTAAAACAACAGTAGGTGGTATAACAACAGCGCAACCAGGTGATGCATTACGTTTTCAAATTAATGTAAATAATGCAGGTCCTAATAACGCAACAAATGTAGCAGTGTTAGATATACTTCCAATAGGATTTACATACCAACAGTTTAGTGCAACATCAGGAGTTTATGACCCATTAACTGGATTGTGGATTGTAGATAATGTTTCTGCTAACGGATCTCAAACATTATTTATAGATGTTATTGTTAATTCGCCAACAGGTACAGCAAATGAGTTTATTAATTTTACAGAAATAACAGCATCAGATCAAATAGATCCGGATAGTGATGTTAACAGTGATGTTTCATCTGATGATCTAAATGATGGAATATCTGATGATGATGAAGCTAATTTTGTAGTACAAGTAGCTATTTCAGATTTAGAATTAGTTAAATCTGTAAGTAATGAAAATGCAAACGTAGGAGATGTAATTACATTTACATTACAATTAAATAATTTAGGGCCTGATGCAGCAACAGGAGTAGCTATGGAAGATATTATGCCTATAGGTTATAGTAATATAAATAATATAAGCGATGGAGGTATTTTAAGTGCAAATATTATAAGTTGGTCTAATTTAAATGTGCCATTAACAGGCTTAACAATTACTTATGAAGCAACAGTAAATAACCCAACATTACAAGGTGATGAATATTTAAATACAGTTAATATTATAACAAGTGATCAATTTGATCCAGATCTTAGTAATAACAGTTCTAATGCTTCTATCAATACGCCAACAGCAGATATTGCAGTTGTAAAAACTGTAGATTTAACAGAGCCATCGATAGGAGATGTTATAACATTTACAATATCAGTAACAAACGAAGGAACAATACCTGCAACAACTGTTATTATTGCAGAAGCGTTACCGCTAGGTTATGAATACATATCATCAATAGCAACATCAGGCATTTATGATGAAAACTTAGGTGTATGGAGTTTACCACTTGTAGATGTAGGAGATGTTCAAATGTTAGAAATTGAAGTAAGGGTTTTAGATGTTAATGATTATATAAATACTGCATCATTACAATCTTTAGATCAAATAGACTCTGATACTAATAATGATAGTTCAAGTATAGGAATAACACCTATTTGTCTTACTATTCATAACAAATTCTCACCTAACGGAAATGGAGCTAATGATGTTTTTTATATTGATTGTATTCAGAACTACCCAGATAATAGATTGGAAGTTTATAATAGATGGGGTAATATAGTGTACTCTAAGGATGGATATGATAATACATTTAATGGTACTTCAAACGGAAGAGCTGTTATTACAAAAGATGAGCAACTACCAGTAGGGACTTATTATTATGTGTTAGATTTAGGAGACGGAACTAAATCGAAAGTAGGTTGGTTATATATTGTTAGATAAAAATTAGAATAAGAAAAAAATCTTTTAGAAAAAAAACGAAAATGAATTTAAAATTTAAAATTTCAATAATCTTGTTTCTAATTTTTACTACCATAAGTAGTAGTGCACAACAAGATCCTCAGTATACGAACTACATGTTTAATACAATGACTGTAAATTCAGCTTATGCTGGTTCTAGAGGGCATTTATCGGTAACAGCACTGCATAGAACACAGTGGGTTGGTATTGATGGTGCTCCGCAAACACAAACGTTAAGTATAGAGTCTCCAGTAGGTAAAAATGTAGGAGTAGGATTATCGTTTGTAAATGACCGTTTGGGGCCGTCAAAAGAAACGTATATAGACGCAAGTGTTTCATATACTTTACGTTTAAATAATGATAGTCAACTTTCTTTTGGAATGAAGGGAGGGGCTAGATTATTAAATGTTGATTTATTTGATGGTTTTCAAAATCAAACAGATGTAGCATCTATTAATAATAAATTTTTGCCAACAATTGGAGCGGGTGTTTACTGGCGTAATGAAAAATCATATGTCGGATTATCAGTACCTAATTTTTTAACTAAAAATCATTTTGATAGAGATGATTTTAGTAGTAATAATTATAAAGTTAGTGCAGAACGATTACATTATTTTTTAATAGCAGGTAAGGTATTTGACCTTAGTTCAAGTGTAAAGTTTAAACCTGCTTTTTTAGGTAAGTTTGTAGCAGGAGCTCCTGCAATTGTTGATTTATCTGCCAATTTTTTAATAGATGATACTGTAAGATTAGGAGTAGCTTATCGTTGGGATGATTCTGTTAGTGGGTTGTTAGGTTTTCAAATAAGTCCAAGAATATTATTAGGATACTCTTATGATTTAACAACGACAAGGTTAGGAGACTTTAATTCGGGTACACATGAAATAATGCTACGTTATGAATTAATAACCAAAGAAAAACAATTAAAATCACCTCGTTTCTTTTAAATTTTATAAAAATGAAAAAAGTAATTATAATATTATTAGTCTTGTGTGTGAATAATTTATCTTTTGCACAAAGTAGCAAAACGTACGACCAAAAAATAAACAGCTTAACGCCAAAAGCAGATAAGCTCTTTAAAAGGATGTGGTATAAAGAAGCTGCAACACTTTATGAAAAAGAGTTAAAAAGTTTAAGCAAAAAAGAGAGTAAAGAAGCAGATTATTTAAGTGTATTAAAAAAAGCAGGAGATTCTTACTTTTTTAATACAGATATGAAAAATGCAAACCGTATTTACAAAGAATTGATCTCAAATTATTCATCAAAAATAAATTCAGAATATTTATTTAAATATGCACATACTTTAGAAGGTATTGGTAAATATAAAGAGGCAAAATACTGGATGAAAAAGTTCTCTAAGAGAACAGAGAAAACAGATGATAGATCCAAAAAATACAATCAAGAAAATCAAACAATAGAAGATGTATTAAATATAGAACCTCAGTTTATTTTAAATAATCTATCTACAAATACAAAATATTCAGATTTTGGACCAATGTATTATAAAGATAAATTAATTTATTCATCAGCTGTAGATTCATCAAATTATCATACCAGGATTTATCAGTGGAATCAACAACCTTTTTTAAACATGTACTTGGCTACAATAAATGAAACAAGTGCAGATGTTAAAAAAGAGGGAGATTTTTCTGAAAATTTAAATACGAGATATCATGAAGCAACATTAGCTTTTTCACCTAATGAGAAAAGAGTTTATTTTACTAGAAACAATTATGATGGTGAGTTAGGTAGAGACGATGAAGGTACAAACCATTTAAAATTATACAGTGCAGATTTAATAAGAAAAGGCAACGATAGTATTTCTGAATGGAATAATGTAAAAGAATTACCTTTTAATAGTGAAAAATATTCGGTAGGTCATCCAGCAGTTAGTAATGATGGAAAGTTATTATACTTTGTTTCTGATATGCCCGGCTCTATAGGTGCAACAGATATTTTTGTAGTTGATATATTAGAAGGTAAAGTAAATAATAAAAGTGATTCGGTATACGTTGGTTATTCTAGACCTAGAAATTTAGGAGAAAAGATAAATACAGCAGGACGTGAAATGTTTCCTTATATAACTGATAATAGATTGTACTTTGCTTCAGACGGACATTTAGGTTTAGGTGGTTTAGATGTTTTTCAGAGTACTATTAAAGATGATGATTTTACAAATCCTTTAAACTTAGGGGCACCTTTAAATAGTGAGTTAGATGATTTTTCTTTTATTATTAAAGAAGATCAAAATACAGGTTTTGTGTCATCTAACAGAAAACTAGGAAAAGGAGATGATGATATTTATTCATTTATTAGAACACCTATTGAATCAGCACCAGTATGTAATCAATTCGTAAAAGGAATAGTATCTAATAGTATTACAGGCGAACATATCGCAAATGTAAAAGTAATACTGTATGATGAAGAAAAAGAGGTTTTAGAGACAACGATTACAAATGTAAACGGAACTTATGCATTTAATAAAACCATAAATTGTAAAACAAAATATAAGGTTGTAGCTTCGAAAACAGGATATAAACAAAAAGATAAAAAATTATTAACAGGAGAGAAGAGCGGAGAAACTTTTGTTCCGTTAGGTTTAGAAACATTAAATAAACTTATAGTTGAAGAAGGTGGATTGTTAAAAATTAAAATTGGAATTATTTATTTTGATCTTAATGAATCTGATATTAGAGGTGATGCAGCTATTGAACTTAATAAAATTGTTATTTTAATGATGCAATATCCAAAAATGGTGATAAAAGTAGAGTCGCATACCGATTCGCGAAACACAGACTCATACAACTTAAGTTTGTCGGACAGAAGAGCTAAATCAACAAAAGAATATTTAATTAAGAGTGGTATTGAATCAACTAGAATTGACAGCGCTAAGGGATATGGAGAGTCTCAGTTACTTAATAAATGTTTAAACGGTGTGAAATGTAGTTCTATTGAACATCAACTAAATAGAAGGTCTGAATTTATCATTTTAAAAATGTAGTTTTTTAGAATTTACAATACAAAAAAAGCAACCAAATTTGGTTGCTTTTTTTATATTGTAAAAAAAGATATTTAATAAGAGCTAATCAAATTCTTCATTGAAATTAATCTCATCAAAAGAGTCTTCATCATCAGCATAGTCTTCCATTGTTTGCTCTAGTTTAGAACTGATTTTCACTAAATATAAAGTGTCATCTGTTTTAACCTCTACAGCTTTAATAGTTTCGTTTTTGGAATTTTTAAACGAAATAATATCACTATGATCGTATCCGTTAGGATATTCTTTAATTAACAAATCTAAAATACTAGCTGTTAGTTTTTCGTAGTTTACAATGACTCTTTTCATTCTTTTACATTTTTAATAGATAGGCGAAAATTAACGGAGCAACAATAGTAGCATCACTTTCTATAATAAACTTTGGCGTATCAATATCTAATTTACCCCAAGTAATTTTCTCATTTGGTACTGCTCCAGAATATGAACCATAACTAGTTGTAGAATCTGAAATCTGACAGAAATAGCTCCAAAATGGCGTTTCCGGTTTTTCCATATCTTGGTATAGCATTGGCACAACACAGATAGGGAAATCTCCTGCAATACCACCACCTATTTGGAAAAAGCCAATTCCGTTTTCAGAATTATTTGTATACCAATCGGCAAGGAAAGTCATGTATTCTATACCCGATTTTACCGTATTTGCTTTTAACTCTCCTTTTAAAACATAAGAAGCAAAAATGTTCCCCATGGTAGAATCTTCCCAGCCAGGACAAATAATTGGTAAGTTTTTTTCTGCAGCAGCATACATCCAAGAATCTTTAATATCTATCTCGTAGTATTCTTCTAAAACGCCAGATAACAATAATTTGTACATATACTCATGTGGCAAATAACGTTCACCTTTTGCTTCTGCATCTTTCCAAATTTTTACAATATGCTCTTGAATTCTTCTAAAAGCTTCTTCTTCAGGGATACAAGTATCTGTAACACGGTTTAAACCTTTTTCTAGTAAATCCCACTCGTCTTGGGGTGTTAAATCGCGGTAGTTAGGTATGCGTTTGTAATGAGAATGTGCCACTAAATTCATTACATCTTCTTCTAAGTTAGCACCTGTACATGAAATAATATGTACTTTATCTTGACGAATCATTTCTGCAAAAATTTTACCTAATTCAGCCGTACTCATTGCACCTGCCAGGGAAACTAACATTTTAGAACCTTTTTCTAATTGTGTTTCGTACCCTTTGGCAGCATCTACTAAAGATGCTGCGTTAAAGTGTAAAAAGTATTTTTCTATAAAATTTGATATTGGTTTACTCATTTTTATTTATTTGTTCTCGATACGATTTTTCAAAAAAGAAAAACCACTCGAACTGACAGCAGTCGTTTTTAATAATTATTTTTTCACTGTCACATCGAGTGAAATTTCTTTTTCAGAAATTTTGTATCGAGATGTTTTTTATATTTTAAATTATTATTTGGCTATTTTTCTTACTTCAAAAATATCTGTTCTTCTATCTTTTAAATTTCGTACGCTACCAAATTGGTTTAAATCCTTTAGTAAATCTAAATCTACATCAGCAATTAAAATCATTTCAGTATTTGTGGTTGCTTCTGCTTTTATTCCGTTTGCAGGAAAAGAAAAATCACAAGGTGTAAAAACCATAGATTGTGCGTACTGAATATCCATATTGTTTACTTTTGGTAAATTACCAACACTACCAGCAATGGCAACATAACATTCGTTTTCTATTGCTCTGGCTTGCGCGCAATGGCGTACTCTTGAATATCCGTTTTGAGTATCTGTTAAAAACGGAACAAACAAAATATCCATTCCTTCTTCTGCTAAAATTCTACTTAATTCAGGAAACTCAGAATCATAACAAATTAAAACACCAATTTTACCACAATCTGTATCAAAAGTTTTCAGCTCATTTCCGCCTTGCATTCCCCAAACTTTAGCTTCATCTGGTGTAACATGTAATTTTTCATAGCGATCTGTAGAGCCATCTCTTTTGCATATATAACCAGCATTGTATAACAGTTCATCTTTAATTTCTGGCATACTACCAGTAATAATATTAATGTTATACGTAATTGCCAATTCAGAGAATTTCTGAACAATTTGCGGGGTATATTTTGCTAATTCTCTAATAGCTTCCGATTCTGGCAAGTGATTATTGTCTGCCATTAAAGGAGCATTAAAAAACTCGGGAAATAATGCGAAATCAGATCTGTAAGCAGAAACTGCATCTACAAAGTATTCAGCTTGCTGCATTAATTCTTCCAAATCTTTATACAAACGCATTTGCCACTGAATTAATCCTAAACGCACCACTTTTTTCTTTGTAGCTGCCTTCTTAGTTTTTTTTTCGTAGTAAATATTATCCCATTCTAATAAAACAGCAAATTCACCAGAATTTTTATCACCTTCTAAATATCCTTTTAAAATTTTTGATGGATGAAAATCATTTGAAATTTGAAAGTTTAAAACAGGGTCTTGAATTTCTTTACGTTTTACGCTTTCTATATATTCTTTTGGTGATAAAGTTGACGCATATTTATGATAATTCGGAATTCTACCTCCAAACGCAATTCCTCTTAAATTTTGTTTTTCAGCTAATTCTTTTCTGTAATCATACAATCTTCTGCCTAAACGTAAACCTCTGTACTCCGATTTTATAAAAACGTCTATTCCGTATAACACATCACCATCTTCATTATGAGTGTCAAATGTATAATTACCTGTAATATCTTCGTAGGTATGTTGGTCATCGAAACTATCATAATCTAATTTAATAGAAAGTGCACAACCAGCTAAATCTCCATTTATCTTTATAACAACTTGCCCTTCAGGGAATTTGTCAATTAAAGATTTAATTTGATTTTCTTTCCAATAAGAATCCGGCATACTTGAATAAGCCTGAATCATAGCTTCTTTTAACTGTTTATAATCAGTTAATGTTAAATAATGAAGCTCAATGTTTTCAATGTTTTTTATCATTTTATCGAATTAAAAATCGTCATTATCATTATCTTTAAATTTAGAAACAGTAGCACGATTCTCTTTTTTAGTATCGAGAGTTTCCTCATCATCTGTATCGTTAGAAAACTTATAGCTTAACATTTTATAGTAAAGTTTAGCTGCTAAAAAGTCTGATGATTTTTCAGACGGATTAGGGCATAACTCAACAATATCAAAACCAACAACATTTTTGGTTGTAAAAACTTTCTTTAAAAACTCTAACGTTTCATAGTAAAATAAACCACCCGGTTCTGGTGTTCCGGTTGATGGTAATAAAGAAGGGTCAAGAGCATCTAAATCGAATGTTATAAAAACGTTATCTGTTAATTGATCAACAACATCGTCCATCCAATATTCATTTACAGCCATATCGTGTGCAAAAAACACTTTATCTTCATTCATTTCCTTTCGCTCAGAAACATCCATGCTTCTAATACCAACCTGAACTAAATTAGTATTCTGATTTGCTTCATAAACTGCACAAGCGTGGTTACAAGAAGAGCCTTCGTATTCTTTTCTTAAATCGGCATGCGCATCAATATGTAAAACAGTTAAGTTGTTAAAGCATTCATCAAAAGCTCTTATCGTTCCGATAGATATAGAATGTTCGCCACCAAAAAGGGTTACAAATTTTTTCTTATTGATAAACTTTTTAGTTGCTGCATGAACTGCTTCTACCATTGCCTCTGGCGATGACTTTTCTGTTACAGCATCTGCCAAATAAATACCTTGTTTATAAACTTCAGTATTTGTTTCAATATCATAAAGCTCCATGTTTTCTGAAGCTTCTAAAAATGCATCAGGACCTTTATCAGCTCCTTTTTGCCAAGTACTAGTTCCGTCATAAGGAACCGGAATTAATACGATTTGTGCATTTTCTAGTTTTGCGTATTGATCTGGAATTCCTGCGTAATTTTTATTTTTCATTATACTATATTGTTAGTAACCAAGAATTGATAAGAATTCTTCGCTTTTTTGTTGGTCTTTAAATAATTTGGTAACAATGTTTCCTTCTTCGTCTTTTGATATCAGAATATGTTTTGGTGCTGGTATTAAGCAGTGTTGTAAGCCGCCAAAACCACCAATTGTTTCTTGGTAAGCTCCGGTGTTAAAGAAACCAACATACAGTGGGTTCTCTTTTTCGTATACCGGTAAATATATACCATTAACATGTTGCTCTGAGTTGTAATAATCATCACTATCACAAGTTAATCCACCTAATAAAACACGTTCATATCTATGGTTCCATTTATTAACAGGAAGCATAATAAAGCGTTTGTTAATAGCCCAAGAATCTGGTAATGTTGTAATGAAAGACGAGTTAATCATATTCCACTTTTCACGATCGTTTTGCTTTTTTTGATACAATACTTCGTACACAGCACCACCAGCTTCACCTACAGTGAAACTACCAAATTCAGTAAAAATATTAGGAACATCTACTTCAGCTTCATCACAAGCAGCTTTAATTTGATTGATAATTTCATCAACCATATATTCATAGTCATAATCAAATGCTAGTGAGTTTTTAATAGGAAAACCACCACCAATATTTAAGCTATTTAAAGTAGGGCATACCTTTTTTAATTTGATATATACCGTTAAACATTTTAGCAACTCGTTCCAATAATAAGCGTTGTCTCTTATACCTGTATTGATAAAAAAGTGAAGCATTTTTAGCTCTACTTGTGGGTTTTTAGCAATTTCACGCTCGTAAAAAGAAACAATATTTTTGTAACCAATACCTAAACGGCTGGTATAAAACTCGAATTTAGGTTCTTCTTCAGAAGCAATTCTAATACCTACTTTAAACTTACTTTTAGTTTCGTTTAATAAAAGGTCTAGTTCCTCATAATTGTCTATAATCGGAATGCAGTTTTTGTGTCCACCATCAATTAAACTAACAATGTTCTCAATATATTTATCACGTTTAAAACCATTACAAAGTACATAAGCATCATTACTTAGTTTGCCAGATTTTTTAAGTGCTTTTACAATATCAATATCAAAAGCAGATGATGTTTCAATGTGAATATCATTCTTCAGAGCCTCATCTAACACATATTTAAAGTGTGAGCTTTTGGTGCAGTAGCTATAGTTGTAACTACCATTATATTGGTGTTTTTTTATTGCTTTTGCAAACCAGTTTTTGGCATTGTTAATGTTTTCTGATATTTTAGGTAAATAGGTGAACTTTAACGGCGCACCGTATTGTTTAACCAGTTCCATCATATCTATATCATGAAAAAATAAATTGTTTTTTTCTGTACGAAATTCCGCTTGTGGAAAATCGAAAGTTTGTGCTATTAAATCTTTATATTTAGTATTCATTTTGTTTTATAATGTAACCCTGTAAATGTTTTGTACAGAGAAGTTGTTTAAAAAATAGATACATCGAAATCGTATATCTTTTTTAAAATAATGCGTAACAAATTATAGGCTATATTTTATAGCTGATTTGTTAAAAACTAAAATGTATATGAATATATCAGACTCTTAGAGCCAAACAGTCACCGCACTGATTGTCGAAATTCAGTGGTAAAGAGTAGTTATTTGAAAAAGAAGAAACCTTAATTTTTTCGCTGTGTTTCCAAAACACCAAACAGCTTTTTATCTTCTTATAAAAGTTGTTTACGAAATAAGTAGAACTATACATTAAACCTATCTAATAAGATGCGGTAAATGTAAACTATTTTTTAAAACAACAAACTTTTTTTTATTTTTTTTAAAAAAAATATTCAGGTAGTATTTTTAGTTGCTTTAAAAAGTAAAAACCCTTACAAACACTAGGTTTGTAAGGGTTAATTGTGGAGACGCCGGGTATTGACCTTGTTTTACCTTGTTATGTCTTACTTGTTGCTGTATGTGCTGTTAACGTTGGTTTTGTAAAATTTTTATTATTTATTTTATGGTCAATTATCTATTGAATGTTACCTTTACTGTCACCTAAATTGACACCTATTAAACAATGACAAGTGCATTTAATTTAAAAGATAAAAATAAAGACGGATCAACTTTAATTTATTTAAAAGCCTATTTTAAAAAAGAAGGAAGAAGATTTGTTTACTCTACAGGAGAATCTATTCATCCGAAAGAATGGGATTTTGAAAACAGGCAACCAAATAATTTAACGGGAAGAACTGCGAAAGCAGAAACCCATAGAACTGTTAAAAGGCAGCTAGATAGATACTCTAATCTGTTTACTTTAGTTACAGAAATCTATAAGAATACAAATCAGGAGTTAACCATAGAAAAAGTTAGGCAAGAATTTGATAAAGAATTTAAAAGGGTTTCTGTTGGTAAAAATAAATTTTATGATGCTTATGATGAGTTTATGTCTTTTAAGCAAAAAAATCAAGAATGGTCTGATGCAACTATTAAGAGGTATGATAATATAAAAAACATGCTAAAGGATTTTGAGAAAACTAAAAAATACAAAATCACATTTGATACTATTAATCAAAAGTTTTATACAGAATTCACTGATTTTTGTATGGTAGGTAGAGGGCATATTAATAATACATTTTCAAGAAATGTAGGTTTGGTTAAAACTTTTCTTTTTTGGGCATTAAAAAATGGGCATACATATAAAGCAGATTTTATAAATTTCAAAAAGAAACCTAAAGTAATTACAAACCAGATCGCTCTTAGAAAAAAAGATTTAGAGACATTATTAAAAATTGAAATGACTTCAAATAAATTAGAGCGTGTTAGAGATGTGTTTGTTTTTTCTTGCGTTACAGGTATGAGATTTGGGGAATTGAAGTTTGTTTCCCGAAACAATATAGACGGTAAAGCATTATTGTTAAAAGAAGAAAAAGGTTCAGGGAAAAAGAGTAGAGAAATACCTTTGAGTGGTATAGCATTACATATTTTAAATAAGTATGATTATAGTTTGCCTTTAATAGCTAACCAAAAACATAATGATTATATAAAAGAGGTTTTTAAGGATGCTGGTTATACACATAATGTAGAAAAAACATCTACTAGAGGTAAAGAAGTAATTAGAGAAGAAATACCTTTTTATAGAAGGATAAGTTCTCACACGGCTAGGAGAACATTTATTACCATGATGAAAAGAAAAGGTAAAAGTGATAAGTTAATTGCGGAAATTTCTGGTCATAATGATATGAAAACACTTAATCAGTATTACCAAGTTACAAATGAGGATGTAAAAGATGCTGTTAATGAAACCTTTGATTTAGAAATACCAAAAAAAGATTAAATTATTAAAAATGAATTACGGAAAAGAATTTATAAAGCTATATAATAAAAAACTTTCAGCGTTTAAAAAAATAATTATAAGAAGAATAGAGGAGGGGTACGGCTCTCCAGAAATTGCAAATGATTTATATTCTAGGTATGTAAACGAAATGCGTGGCGAGATGAATGAAATTGAGAAGAATGATAATAGAGGGAGAAAAGAGACGTCCATGACTGGTATTTCATTGGGTTACATGAATAGGCAGTATAAATTCAATAGAATAGAAAATATAGTAAATAGAGATATTTATAGCTACTTTTTGGATCATGAACAGCATTCTCAATATAAAGATTTTAATCACTTTTTGGAGAGTTATTCAAAGTACTTAGTACTTCTTAACTATAGTCGATTTTTAAGTGAAAACTTAAGGCTCTTTTGTTCATTTATAGATAAAGAAAAGGTTAAAGATTTTTTTAATGTAAAATACGTTAAGAATGATTTAAATGTATTGATATTAAGTAAAGAAGTTTCAGAAAGTGAAAATAGTATTCCTTCAGAAAGAGCTGTTAAAAAAGATGAAATAAAGGTTACTGATATTAACTTAAAAAAAGAAAATTACGATAACCCTTTTACCGAAGATGAAAAATTTATTTTGATACATTACTTATTTGAACATGAAAGGACACAAGAAAAAAAACTATCTGTTTATGAAGTGACTCTAATTTTAAAAATTTCTTGTGAAGCATTTACAAATAAAGAACTCATTAAAATTAGAGATACTCCTTATGAAAAATATTATAAAGGGTATGATTACTATAGTGGTTCGAAGAAAGAAAAAAGAGATAAATTAAATAAATTAATAGAAAAATGTAGAATATTTGAGCTAAATAGATTTTCTGAGTATTTAACTCATGAATTGTTTAAAATATAATTTATTACTCCAAAAACTTCTAAATTGAATAATTAAATACTTCTCAACTAGCTGTAAATCAGTGTTTGTGTTTACTCTAAGCCTCTTCCGAGCTTACTCCATGCACTTTAATCTTATCATTAAACAACCAATCTTTGCAGTAATAAAACATAAATATTCAATCCATGGATATTAGTAATTACTGAATATGATGTGTTTTTAAATATTAATTTATATAAACATATTATGAAAGGAATAATAATAACTACACCAGAAGAACTTTTTGGTATGATTGATTCAGCAATGTCAAAAAGAATCAATCCATTACAAGAACTAATTAATAGTAAGTTAAATCCGCAAAAGAAAAACGTAACGGTTAAAGAAGCAGCAAAAAGATTAAACGTTACAGAGCTTACTATACGAAACTATATAAAGAAAGGTCTTATTGATGCATCTAAAATAGGAAGAAGGATTGTAATTAATTTAGAAGGGCTAGAGAATACCTTGCAGGATGTTAAATCTTTAAAATATCGTAGGTAAGATGGAAGGTTTAAACGAAGAAAGTAAAGTAGTGTTAAATAACTTGATTGCTATAGTAGATAACATACAGTCTGAAATGTATAAATTAAAAATCGATAGAATATCAGACTCTTTTCTAATAAAGCACTTAGATTTTTATGAAAAAGAGATTGATAGGGTAAAAATTATGATAGCTCAAAGTCCAAGGTTCAAATGGCAATTTATTCAACAAGAGATTGATTTACTTTTTAAAAAAGATAATTCTTTAACAGGAGTAAATATTTTTTTAGATTGGAAAGACTGCGTAGTGCATAATAGAACTTTTTTAAACTTTAAAATCTAAATAATTATGAACTACGTTAGAATAGGTACAGATTATTATAAGATTTGTAGTGTTCCCCTTTTAAGTGGGGACACTGCAAAAACTTTAATTAAATGGACTAAAGGAGAAATAATTACAGATAAGGGGCAAGATTTTTTAAAATCTATAAAAAAGTATGATGGGTTTATCACTATTCCAGATCATCAAAATTATAGACAAGAAATAAATTCTTTTTACAATCAATATGAAAGGATAGAATATAAAAGGGTAAAAGGTAAGTTTGATATAACAGAAGCTTTTTTAAGACATATTTTTAAAGAACAGTATGAGTTAGGTTTAGACTATCTTACCATATTGTGGCAAAAACCAACTCAAATTTTACCAATTTTATGTTTGGTGAGCGATTCTCGAAATACAGGGAAAACATCTTTTTTAAATTGGTTAAAATTGTTATTTCAAGGAAATATGACTATTAATAAAAACGAAGACTTTAGAAGCCGTTTTAATAGTGATTGGGCATCTAAATTAATTATTTCTGTAGATGAGGTTCTTTTAGATAGGAGAGAGGATAGCGAACGTATTAAAAATCTTTCTACTGCGGGTTCGTATAAAACAGAATCTAAAGGAAAAGACAAAGTTGAAACTAATTTTTTCGGTAAGTTTATATTATGTTCTAATAATGAAGAAAATTTTATTCAGATAGATGATAAAGAGATTCGCTATTGGGTAATCAAGGTAAATTCTTTTAAGGAAGAGGATGTCGATATGCTAAAAAAATTGGGTAATGAAATTCCGCATTTTTTATATTTTCTAAATAATCGAAAAATTATATCAGAAAGAAAAACAAGAATGTGGTTTACAAAGCAACAAATTTATACTCCTGCTTTAGATAAAGTTGTAAAAGGAAATAAAACGTATTTAAGTCAGGAAATTAAAGAGGTCTTGATAGATGATTTCATCGCTTTTGAAGTTGATGTTTTAAAATACACAGCAACAGATTTACTTGATAAATTAAGTAAAGGTTTAAAGACAACTCGTTTCAAAATTACTAAAAGTCTAAAGGATGATTATAAGTTAGAGCCTTTAAACGGAAGTTATCAAAGATATTTTGTTTCTTTAAATACATCACAAAAAACAATAGTAGATTCTGAAACTAAAAAGGGAAGGTATTATGAGTTTTTAAAAAGTGATTTTATGGAAATGTCGTTGAATGTTGACAGGTAATAGCATTAAGCTAATATATAAAAGGTTTTTGTTGGTAACAGTAGTTCAACAGTTTGTCAACAAATTTTATTTAGATTTTACTGTTGAGAGATTGTTGATTCTTTGTTGATGGTTTAATTTGTTGTTTGTTAATTTATTAACCTTGTTATTCAACAAAGCAACGTAAAATTAATTATTGTATTTTTAATAGGAAGTGTTTAGTTATATAATTTGAAAGAATAAGTGATTTAGTTATTATATGTCTTAATAGTTGTAAGTCTGAGTGACTCTATTATACATTGATAATGTTTTTTATATATCGAGACTGTATTGCGTTTTTCATTTTTAACGCAAAGTATAATATAGGTATGGGTAATTCGCTTTTTTTTAGTGGATTGAGTTTATTGGTGTTGTGCTTTGTGTTAATTGCGTTTTGCGTTAGTTACGCAAATTGAATAAAAAAAGTCACCCAGCTACTACAGGTTCTAATTGCCGTAAGTCTGGGTGACTTTCATTACAAAGTGATTTTTTTTAATCAGGTTTTTAGTATGATTTGCGTTTTTGCGTTGCGTTTTGCGTAATTAACGCAAAAATAAAGTAATGTAAATTTAACTGTCTTGTTATGGTTTGAATTAATTTCATTTTATGAAAAATGCAATTAATTATATAAGAAAATCTTTATAATTATAAAAAACTCTCAATTAACAGAAAAATATAACTATCAGTTTCCCTTTTTGTCTAATCAAAAAGAAAACTATTGTATTAAATAAATTATGAAAGAAGTTACGTTTAATAATTGGTTGGGGCTAAATAATTTTTATGAGTGTATTTGAACGAATACCATCAGCAGGATTTTTAAAAGGAGAAATAAAGGTGTAGCTGATAAAATGATTATGAGTATAAGTGGCTATAAGTATATTAAAATTTTTAATATGTACCGTTAAATAAATAACGATGCTAAAATTAATGCAGTTAAACTTGTTTTTGAGAGCTTTAGGTGAATAAATTTATTACTTACTTGTTAAATGTATAAAATTTTGTAGTATTGTACTTGAAAAAATTAAAGTAAAATGCTATGAAAACAAAACTACTTTATGTAGCCATATTTTATATGGTTACAATTCATGTTGTTGGACAAAATCTATTAAATACAAACTCATGGACTGTCAGTTCGGGTTCTGTTGCGGGGTATGCGCAAAATGGAGTTACTTCTGAAAATAGTCGAGAATATGGTTCTGGTCCAAAAGGAACTTCAGAATTATTATGGAAAGCAGCTCCAGATGCAATTAGTAATGCAGATGGTGGCTGGAATTCTTCCTATTCTAATATCGACCATACAAAAACCTATCGTTTTGTAATATGGTTAAAAAAAACAAATTCTAATAACGGGAGTTCTTATTTTGGATTTAATAGTAATTCTAATAATGGTTTAACTCTTAACGGCACAGTAAATAACAACCCTTATTTTTGGGCAGGTGATTTACCTCAGTTAAATAAATGGTATATGTTAGTGGGATATGTACATGGTAGTACATATAGTTCTACAATCAGTTATGGAGGTATTTATGATGGTGCTACAGGAGAAAAAGTAAGAGGAATTACTGATTATAAACTTAAAAATACAGCTACTGTTTTAAGACATAGAACCTACTTATATTACGATACTAATACTTCAGATAGGCAATATTTTTGTAAACCAAGAATGGAGTTGGTAGATGGAAATGAACCTGCTGTTGAAGAATTATTAGGATTAAATAATGGTGACTCTACTAATTTGCTAGATACTTCTACTTGGACAATTGGAACAGGAAACGCTTCTGGGTTTTCTCAAAATGGAGCTACTTCAGAAAATAGTAGAGAATTAGGAAGAAATCATATAGGGGAAGAAGTTGTGTTATGGAAAGCAGCACCAGATGCTTCCAGTAATGCAGATGGCGGTTGGAAAAGTGGGTGGCATTCTGCTATAAATTCTAGTTCATACCGTTTCAGCGTATGGATAAAAAAGACAAATTCTAATTACGGGACTACATACTTTGGGTTTTATGCTAATAGTAGTGGCTCATTAGGACTTAATGATACCTATTATAGCAATCCCTATTTTTGGGCAGGTGATTTACCAAAATTAAATAGATGGTACCTGTTAGTTGGGTATGTTCATAAAAGTAGTCATACAGGAACATCTAATACAGGAGGTATTTATGATGGTACTACTGGAGAGAAAATTAGAACAATTACAGATTACAAACTCAAAAGTACAGTTACTTCACTTAGGCATCGTTCTTACTTATATTATGACACTAATGTTTTAGATAGACAGTATTTTTATGAACCTAGAATTGATAAAATAAATGGTAATGAACCAAGTATTCAAGAATTGTTAAGAATAAATAACGACTCTAAATTGATATTATCTTATGATATTGCTGGAAACCAAACACAAAGCTTTTATTGTGGTGATCCTTCTTATTGTTCACCACCAGCAGCTAGAAAAGAAGAAAAAGAAGAGGAAGACGATATTGTTGTTTCTGATACAGCTAAAGATGATGGTTCTGAAGAAGAGGAAGAACATTTAGAAAATGAAATTTTAGACGATCATTTACATGTATATCCAAACCCAACTTCTGATTATGTTACTTTAACTTTAGGAGATAACCTATTAAAGAATATACATTCTATAAATTTATATAGTACAAACTCTGTATTACTTCAAAATATTAAACCTAATAGTAATAATATTCAATTAGATCTTACTAAAATGCCGACAGGTATCTATTTTATACATATTCATGTAAATAAAGGGAAGGGCATCACTAAAAAAATTATAAAAAAGTAAAAAGCTAGAAAAAATGAAAAGAAATTTATATACCCTCGTAATATTTTTATTATTTGTTGGCTTACAGTTTTCTCATGCACAAGATCCGAATCTCATATTAAGAAAAGGAGCTGTTAAAGTGAGTTCGAACCAAATTAAAATAAAAACTAAAAGGACACTTAATGAAGCTAATGTATATCAAAATAGAGAGCAACGTCCATTAGAACCTATAGATATTATTGACCCAGATTGTGCTCTTAGAGATCCTAGAACAGGAAAGTGTATAGAAGATATAGATCCTGGTGGAGGAGGTGGTTCAGGTAGCACAACAACTGTAGAAGTAGGAAGCACGGCAGGAAGTTTATCTGTTTCTTTAACAGGAGCTGCAAGTTATTCTGTGCCTATAATGCTACCTCCTGGTATTAAAGATGTAGCACCAAATATAGGTATAAGTTATACCAGTCAAGGAGCAAATGGTTTAGCAGGTTGGGGATGGAATGTTTCTGGGTTGTCTACCATCAGTCGAATACCAGCTACTAAGTATTATGATAATAAGCACGATGGTATTAATTTTAAAGACGACCGTTTTTCTATTGATGGGCAACGATTAATACTTAAGTCAGGAAGCTATGGAGCAACGGGCTCTGTGTATCAAACTGAAAATTACTCTAATGTAAAAGTAATTGCATATGGGACTTCGCCGTATGGTAGCACTTATGGACCTTCATATTTTATTGTGTACTATCCTAACGGAACGAGGGCTTGGTATGGTAATGCGGGTAATTCACGAAGTAGATTAGAATGGGCTATATATAAATGGGAAGACCCACAAGGTATACCTGTACATTACACCTATCAAAATGATAACGGTTTACTAAGTGTAAAAACTATAAGCTATGGAGGGAAAACAGATTCAGCATCACATATGAATAAAATTACTTTTACATATGCTTCAAGAACCAGACCTGAAAGTGTATATGTAGGAGAGTTTAATTTTAAAAGAACCAACCTATTAAAAAACATTCAAGTTGCTGCAAGTGGTTCTCAATACAGGAAATACGAACTTACTCATAATACGACATCTTTAAGTTATCAGCGTTTATCTTCTGTTAAAGAATATAATGCTCTAAATAAAGCATTAAGACCTATCACATTTGATTATGAAAATACAACTTCTTGGATTAAAGATAGAGTCGAATCAGCAGATTTATACCCAGGGTTTAGTTATAAGAACAGTAATTTAATAGCTGGAGATTATGATGGAGACGGTAGAACAGATTTTATTTTTTATGATAAGACCCAAAAGAACAAAATTTATCTTCATGATAGGTTGTATGATCAAATTAGTTCAGCAGAAGAAATAACAACAGGTGGTTTTTCAGATGTTTTTGCTAGTACTAATTTAAATGATATTGGAGGTATTTCAAACCAACAAACTATTACAACAGTCAAAGAAACTTCTTCTTCTAGTTCTACAAATTCTTCGGTACGATTTAGAAATTATATAAAATTACCTTATGGAGTTTATACTCAATTTGATAAAGTATGGAATGCACCTAAGTATAGGACAGATAATTATTGCGGAAGTACAAGCTATAGATCAATCCCTAAAAAATACATTTCAGGAGATTTTAATGGTGATGGTTTAACGGATATTTTTGCAATAGAAAAACAATATACAGCAAGAAATTGTCTTCCAAGAGATTGTGGTGGTGGTGGTGGTGGTCCAAGAGATTTATTGGAACTTAAAACTTCAAAAGAAAAAGAATCAGATAAAAGTAAAGAAAAAACTTTAGCTAGGCCTATAGAAGAAGAGTGTTGTGATTGTAGTTCTTACTCAACAAATAAGTATAATACAAAAGTTCATTTCATTGATTTAAAAAGAACCTTGATATCAAATTTTTCAAAAACAGCAGGATATTTTAAAAATGGAATTGGCGCTAATGATGTTATAAAGGTTGGTGATCATAATGGAGATGGAAAACAAGATATTTATCATTTTCAG
Source organism: Tenacibaculum sp. M1.3A (assembly GCF_057732375.1). Classification (NCBI taxonomy): domain Bacteria; kingdom Pseudomonadati; phylum Bacteroidota; class Flavobacteriia; order Flavobacteriales; family Flavobacteriaceae; genus Tenacibaculum; species Tenacibaculum sp. M1.3A. The sequence continues at coordinate 54,538 of NZ_JBYJEF010000005.1, forward strand.
GAAAATGGAAACATTAATATTTATACATTAGATTCTAACAATAATTTAATATCCCTTGTTGATGTAGCTAATTCTTCCTTAAAACTATATGAACCTATTTTGATGGGGGATTATAATGGAGATGGAAAAACAGATTTTTTAGTTCCAACAGGGAATAAATCTAAAAATTGGATTTATTTTATTTCTAAAGGAATCAATTTTAAAGTAGAAACCAAAACCCTTCCTTTTGCGTATTATAAAGATGAATTAAAGCGATATCCTTTTGGTGTTAATGTGAACGGTGTCCGTATAGTTAATCCATATTACGAATACCGCTATATAGCACAAGATGTAAACGGTGATGGGAAAACAGATTTGATTATGCATAATGTAATAGCTTCTTATACAGAGCTTAATAAATCTGTTGAATATATTAGTGTTTACAAGAATAACCAAAGTGTTTCAATTACCTCTGGGTTTTCGTACGAAACTGGCTATACAGATACTAGTGGAAAAGTAGGTAAGTATGGAGCACCAATATTTTTAGAATCTAATCGTACTAATGGTAATTTAGAATATGGGTATTTAAGTGTAAATAACATATTTATGTATGAATTTGCTAAAGACCATAAAAAAGATGCCACTTTAAAAAGTGTTACCAATAATGGAGTGAAAACAACGATAGAATACGAACGATTGGGGTTGCCAGAGAATCAATATGACCCTGTTATCCATACTTCAGATTATAGTCAAATATATCCCTATATAAATATTAATAGAGCACCTTCTTTTCGATTGGTTAAAAAACTAACTGAAGAAGGTGCAGGGATAAAACGATACCAAGATTTTAGGTATCACGGAGCGGTTTCTAACATTAACATCGGTTTTCAAGGTTTTTTAAAAACAAAACGAAGCAATTGGTATGGAGATGGAGTAGGTACCTTATGGAGTATCTCAAAATATGATGTTACCAAAAAAGGCGCTCCAACCGAACAATGGGTTTCTACATCTTCTTACGAAGGAAGTAATTACATATCTAAAACCACCAATACTTATAGTACAAATTTAGCTAGTAATAAAGTATTTACAAACGTTCCAACGAAAGTAGTACAACATAATGCTTTAAATGGAGTTACTACCACAAAGAATATTACCTACGACTCCTATAAAAACCCTCTAACAGAAAATACTGTTTATAACGGAGGTAGTGAAAATAGCACATACACTTATAGTAATAATATTTCTGTTAACAATCAATATTACCATATCGGTAGAATTACTAAAAAAATAGAAACAAATACTATTGGAGGTAACGCTTTTACAACAGAAGGGCAATATAGTTATAACAATAATTTATTGACTCAACAAAAAGTAAAGGGTAATGGAACTGCATGGAATACTGAGAGCTTTATTTACGATGCTTTTGGTAATGTAACAAGAAAAACATTAACACCTAGTGGAGTTAGTGCAAGAACAGAAAGTTTTAAGTACGATGCTAGTGGTCGTTTTTTAACTGAATCTACTGATATTGAAGGGTTAAAAACAAGGTTTACGTATGATACGTTTGGTAATCCTTTGACAACAACAAACCCATACAATCAAAAAACTACGTTTGTTTATGATGGTTGGAACCGTTTATTGTCAGAAAAGAATTACTTAGGTAAGATAACTGCTTTTTCGTATGCTAATATTAGTGGTGGTGGATTACGAAAAACTACAAATTATCCGCAAGGGGCTGATGAAATAGTTGAGTACAATGCTTTAGGTTGGGTAATTAAAAAAAGAGCGCTTGGAATTAATAATAAATGGACTCAAAAGAGCTTTGAATATGATGTAGCTGGTAGAAAAGTTAAAGAAAGTGAGCCGTATTTTAGTTACCCAAATCAATGGAATACTATTGCTTACGATACTTATGGTAGAGAAATTGCTCGAACCAGTTTTAACGGATTAGTCGCTAATATGAGTTTTAGTGGTTTAGTAGCTACAGTTGATGATGGAACAAAAACTGTAAAAACAACAAAAGACGGAGGAGGCAATATTGTAAAGGTGGAAGACCCAGGAGGTGTTATAAATTACACTTATTTTGGTAATGGAACCATGAAAATAGCCAATTATGGCAGCCATGTTGTAAGTACTGAAATAGATGGCTGGGGAAGAAAAACAAAGTTAACAGATCCTTCAGCAGGTGTTTATACTTACCGATATAACAATTTAGGTGAAGTATTAGAGGAAACCACTCCTAAAGGAGCAACTTTATATACCTATGATGCCTATGGAAAAACAACAACCAAAAAAATTAGTGGAGAAGAGACTAATTTGAGTTTGAATTATACGTATAATTCAACTACAAAATTATTAACGTCTATTCAAGGTAATAATGCACGTACAAATGAAAATTATACATATACTTATTTGTATGATAGCCAAAAAAGACCTTCTATTACAAAAGAACAAAATGGGAAGGCTTATTTTGAACATCAAGTAAGTAGAGATACTTATGGTAGAGTAAATGCCGAGACTTATATTAGTAAAAACTCAGGCAATAACATTAGTAGCACAGTAAAGGTTCGAAACGTTTATGAAGTAAATTCAGGGATACTAACAGAAATACAAGATTTTAACGCAGGCACTTCTTTATGGAAAATTAAAGAAGTAAACGAGCGTGGTCAAGCCAAAGAAGTCCATTTAGGGAATGGAATGATTAAAAAAAGAACCTATGATCAATTCGGGTTTCTAACAAAAATTTTAGATCAAACTACAGGTACCTCTGCTAAAGTAGCCTTGAATCTTGAGTATAGTTTTAATACCCAAAGAGGAAATTTAAATAGTAGAAAAAATAATAATTTAGGATGGAATGAATCTTTTACCTATGATAATTTAGATCGTTTAACAAATATAACAGGCTCTACAAGTCGCTCTCAACAATACGATGGAAGAGGTCGTATAACTTCTAATTCAGAAATAGGAACGTATAATTATGGCAGTGCGAATTCATACCGTTTACAAGAAGTTGATTTAAATACCAAAGGAGATTTATATTATCAAAATCAGCCATTACAAAAAATAAAATATAATGCTTATAAAAAACCAGTTTCTATAACTGTAAAAGATAAAGCTAAGGTTGATTTTGAATATGGTGTTTTACAAGGTAGAAGCCATGCGTATTATGGAGGTAACGAAGATAATAAACTAGATCGTAGATATCAAAAACACTATTCTGCAGTTACTCCAGTTGAAATAGAAGTTGATAAACAAGGGAATACTAAAATTATTACCTATATCGGTGGCGATGCATATTCTGCACCAATTACTCATATAAAACAAACAGCTTCTGGTAGTGCTAATGGCTACCATTATTTACATAGAGATTATTTAGGGAGTATTTTAGCGATAACTGACAGTGCAGGCACAGTGAAAGAGCAGCGCCAGTTTGGCGCTTGGGGTGAGATTAATAAATTTAAGAGCTTAAATAGCGAGATTGATTTTAAAAATGATTCTACGCTGTTAAGCCGAGGATATACTGGACATGAACATTTTATAGGAGTGGCTCTAATACATATGAATGGACGTATGTATGACGCCAAGTTAGGGCGTTTCCTTTCACCAGATAATTATATTCAAGAACCATTTAGTACTCAGAGCTTTAACCGTTTTGGGTATGTCTGGAATAATCCACTTAAATTTACGGACCCGAGTGGAGAACTTGGTTTTTTAGCAGCAGCTTTAATAGGAGCGTTAATAAGCGTTACAACTAATGGGATAATTAACTCAATAGAAGGGAGACCTTTCTTTCAAGGGGCTGGTTTAGCTGCTCTTACAGGAGCGATTGGAGGAGTAGCCGCATTAGGAATTGGAGGAGTAGTAAATGGGCTATCTGGGTTCTTAAAAGTAGGTGTGCAAGCTTTTATGCATGGTCATCTTGGAGGAATGATGTCGGCAGCTATGGGTGGTAATTATTTTCATGGGTTTGCTTCTGGAGCGATAGGTTCCCTAGCGGCTTCAGGAATGGGGGAAGCGTTTAATGCTAATACTTCTGATTTTTGGAGAGCAGCAGGTACCGTAGCTGCAGGGTCATTATCTGGTGGAGTTGGTAGTGTAATTGCTGGAGGTAAGTTTTGGGATGGTTTTAGAAATGGAGCTATTTCTTCTGCTTTAAATCATGTAGTGCATATGGTTAAAAATGCTGTTCAAAAAGCAAAAAGATTAGTTGTTGGAATTTATGGAGCAGGAGGAGAAGGAAGTGGTGATGGTAGTACATTAAAAAAACTAGTTGAAAATAAAGGAGGTGAAATGTTTGAGTTTTATGAAGAAGGAAAAGCTTTGGATCATATAAAAAATAATCATAAGGGTAAAAGTATAGAAATTTATGGTTACAGTCGAGGTGGAAATGCGGCTGTTAGCATAGCTAATAGTTTGGGAGATGCAGGGATTTATGTCAGTAAATTAGTTACTTTTGATCCACATCATTTATGGGGTGGTACATTTAACTTAAAGCATAGAGTTGGTGAAGCTCTTAATTTTTATCAAAGGAATACAAGAACTGGTGGAATACTAGGTTGGTGGGGGAATAACCCATATGCGGGAAGCTCTATTAATGGAGGAGTTCATAACGTAAACTATACTGGATTGAAAACAGTAACACACTTGAATATTATAAGGCACAGTTTAAATAATCCATTTCACAATTTCTAGATTATGAAAAATAAAAATATATTGTTAGTTTTTGTCTTGTTAAGTTTCTTTTTTATATCATGTGTATCAAAACAAGAAGCGATAGAAGTGAAAATTCAAGCAATAGACACCACAAAAAATCAGCCAAGAAAAAACATAAAAGTTGAAGTCTTAAAGGTGAGAAACCCTATGTTTTCAATGAGAAATTTTGTTTTACTCCATACTCTAAGAACAGACGATAAAGGCTTTATTAGTTTTAAAGCAGATGAAAAAGGCGAGTATAGCATTCGCTTTTACAACGATATTAGCCTTGCGCCTTTCTATTGGGTTGACACCTTACAAGTTAAAGATTTAAAAGAAGATAAATTTTTAAAGTTAAATTGGTAAAACGTTTAGTAAATGGTCAAGGTTAGTAAAAGTATGCTAGATTTTCTGTTAAGTATTTATGATTTTTATTTAGCAATAAAAAATTTCTTTAAAAAGAAGAAATAGATTCCTACTTTGCCTCCGCCCTGCTAGCACGAGTATTTTGCTCGTGATTGTACAAGTATAATTTGAGTTAAGAATGTTAAAAAAGTAAAACAGCATTTGAGTAAAATAGGTTTATATAGAAAGTTTAATAAAATGAAAAGAAATATTATTTTAAAAAAGGTATGCTTTTTAGCATTTATGTTATTAATGAGTATTCATACTTTTGCTCAAAACGAAAATTATAGAATTGGTATTTATAAAGAGTATACCGATTTTAAAAATATAATACCTTCAGATACTATTACTAAATTTAGAAAGAGAACTGGTAAAAATGTAATTTCACATCGGTTTTACAGCTTGTATGATAATAAGCGTTTAAAAAAAGAATTTGCTTTTTATGCAATGGAAAATTTATATGTAAATATTAAACAGATGGTAAAACGTTTTCCTAAAGAAGATAGAAGCCAACTAAAAGACGACGGTAATTATTGTGTAAAAGCCATACAAGTAGGAAAAAGGTATGTATATTTTGAAGATTACTTTACTAGTAAAAGTGCGGCTATTTTTGGTGGACTAATTGGTGGTAGTGCAGCTAGGAGATTAAAGCCAATTATTTACGATCGAAAAAAGCAGGTGTTTAACCTTTTTAAGAATGCAAAAGATTTTGAATCTTTTCTTAAACAAGAACACCCAAAGTATTTAAAATGGTTAACTACAAAAGAAGGAAATAAGAAAACTCGAAAAAAAACTATTGAAAATAAAGAACTAATTAGGAAAATTATTTTTGATATTAATAAGAATTCAAAATAAAAATGATAAAAATTAATAAGCTTATATTATTAGTTTTTTTCATGAGTGCACAATTATTGTTTTCTCAAAAAGAAGCTAATATTTGGTATTTTGGTTTAGGTGCTGGTATAGATTTTAATTCTGGTGAAGCCGTTGCTTTAAGAGACAGTAATCATACTTTTGTAGGAGGTGGTAGTGCTTCTATTTCAACAGCAACGGGAGAATTATTATTTTATACCAACGGGTATTTTGTTTATAACAAAAACCATTTTTTGATGCCAAATGGTGCGTTTTTAGGAGGAGATGAATCAAGTACACAGCCTGCTATTATAGTTCCAAAGCCAGGTGATTCCAACTTATATTATATTTTTACAACTACTTCCTTAGCAGGAAATGAAGGACTTCGATATTCAGAAGTAGATATGCGGTTAAATGGTGGTTTAGGGGATGTTACTGTTAATAAATCTATTTTATTAGCAACACCAGTGACTGAGAAAATAACAGCTATAAAGAGTGCTAGTTTCAATGGGTATTGGGTTATAGCTCATAAATGGAATAGTGATAAATTTTTAGTTTATAAAGTTACTTCAAGCGGTATTGATACTTCTCCTTTAGAGTATACTATTGGAAGTTTTATTGGTGGTAATGTTACCAATGCTCAAGGTCAACTTAAATTGTCACCTAATGGAAAAAGATTAGCCATAGTTAATGGAGGAAAGATGAATGATTTGCAGCTTTTTGATTTCGATTTTATTACAGGTAAAATATCCAATCCAAATACTATTATTGATAATGATGAAAACAAAAATATTTATGGTGTTGAATTTTCCCCTAATGGAAAGCTCCTTTACGTTTCTGGTCAACAAAATGGTTTATATCAATTTAATGTAGATGCTGGAAGTATATCAGACATTATTGATTCTAAATATACGGTTAGGGAAACTACTGTACATGATTATTTCTCTTTACAACTAGCTCCAGATGGTAGAATTTATATTGCAAAAAGCGGTAGTGCTAGATTAGATTATTATGAAACTCCTAATAACATAGGTTTCGGTTCTGGATATAATACTTATCATTCTATTTATAATCCTACTGGCGGTTTTTACCTTGACGGAGGTAGAAGTGGTAAAGGGTTTCCTCAATTTATTCAATCATATTTTTTTGTAGGTTTTTCAGTAGAAAACCTCTGCGATGGAGATAGTACTCAATTTACTGCAAATATTACTGAAACTTATGATACTATTTTATGGGATTTTGGAGATGGAAATACGTCAAATGAAGAAAACCCAACACATACGTATAATCAAGATGGGATATATACAGTAACATTATCGGTAACATCTGGAACAAATGTTTCTGTAGAAGTTCAAGAAGTTACAATTTACAAAACACCTTCAGCTACACAACCTAAAGACATGGTAGTTTGTGATGATGATAATGATGGCTTTTACAATTTTAATTTAGCAACACAGACAGCTCTTATCCTAAACGGACAAAGTACAACTGAATTTGAAGTAGACTATTACGCTAGTATGGCAGATTATACTAATGATACTAAAATTTCTGATTACGTAAGTTACCAAAACACGACTTCCTATCAAGAGCAAAGAATAACAGCAAGAGTTAGAAATAAACAAAACTCAGATTGTGAAGTAATCACTTCTTTTAAAATTAATGTTTTTGAATCTCCAACTCCAAAAATAAGTACTGAAATTCCAAATCTTTCTGATTGTGATAATACTTCTGTAGGAACTGAAACTGATGGGGCAATATTATTCAATTTAAAAGACAGAGAAACAGCCATTTTAAACGGACAGTCAGGAAACGATTTTTTGATAACTTATTATGAGGATGAAAACCTTACTCAATTAATAAATAACCCTACAAACTATACAAATAACAACGATACTCAAAGAATTTATATTAAAGTAGAAAATAAGCAAAACGCTAACTGTTTTGCTAAAACCTCTTTTTTATTAGAAGTGTTTGAGTTGCCTATTCTAAACGCTTCAGTATCTCTAAAACAATGTGATAACGCAGATATTAACGGATTTAGTTCCATTAATTTATATGAAGCTAAGGATAAAATAGTTTTAAACTCTCAAAATTTTAGAATTACGTTTTTTGAAGAAAAAAATCACGCAGAAAGTAATACAAATCCAATACCCAACCCTACAGCATACATTAATCAAACAGTCAGTAATGATAAAGTTTGGGCAAGAGTAGAGAATAGTAATGGATGTTTTAGAATAAGTGAGGTTAATTTAATTGTGTCTACTACTCAGATTCCAGGAACATTTTCAAAAGTATTTAATAAATGCGATAATGGTACTGACACCAAGGATGGGATTGCAACTTTTAACTTTAGTTCAGTTACGCAGGAGGTAAAAGATTTATTTCCTGCTAATCAACAGCATATTATTAACTATTACAGGAATGAAGCCGACGCCTTAGCAGAACTCAATACAATTACTGATATTGAAAATTATCAAAATATTGGTTATCCAAATCAGCAAGATATTTATATCCGTGTAGACAGTGAATTGGATAATGATTGCTTAGGTCTAGGACATCACATCACTTTAAATGTAGAAAAAGTACCTATTGCTAATCCTGTAACTGTAAACCCAGAATGTGATAATGATAGAGATGGTGTTTTTGATTTTGATACCTCTAATATCCAAAGCACGATTATTGGAAGTCAAACGGATGTAGTAGTAAGTTACTTTGATGAATACAATAATCCATTACCAAGCCCATTACCAAATCCTTTTATTACTGGTTCTCAAACTATAAAAGCTAGAATTGTAAATGCAATCTCACAAGATCCAAAAGGACAATGTTATAATGAAACTACAATAGATTTTGTAGTAAATTCTGTGCCTATTGCTAATCCCGTTTTTCCACAAGAACAATGCGATGATGATTTCGATGGAATTGCAGATTTTGATACTTCAGATATTGAAAATACGATTTTAGGAACTCAAACAGGAATGAAAGTAAAGTACTTTGATGAGAATAATAATCCCTTACCAAGTCCTTTACCAAATCCTTTTACTGCAGCCTCACAAACAATAACTGTAAGAGTAGAAAACCCCCAATATGCTATTTGCTTTGATGAAACTACCATTGACTTTACAGTAAGAGAAAAACCTGATTTTGAGTTAGAAGAAGCAGCTATTATTTGTGTTACAAACAATTCTTCATTAGGTATAACCGTTCAAAATCCCTCAGGAAATTACTTTTATGAATGGAAAGATGAAAATGGAGATTTAATAAGTAATGATATTGTGGCAAACATATCTAAAGGAGGAATATATTTTGTTAAAGCAATTTCGATATTTGGATGTGAATCCGATATAAAAAGTATTGAAATAGAAGAATCAAATATATCTTCTGTTTCTATTGAAGATATAGAGGTTGTAGATGATTCAGTAAATAATAGTATAGGTATTAATATACAAAATATTGGTTTAGGTAATTATGAATTTAGTTTATTAGATGCTGATTCTAACATTCTTTATGATTATCAAGAAACACCCTTTTTTGATAATTTAAAGGGAGGGGTATATAACATACTTATCAAAGATATAAATGGTTGTGGTATTCAGTTTTTTGAGATTTCTATTATTAATTATCCAAAGTTTTTCACTCCCAACAATGATGGTATTAATGATACTTGGCATATTTTAGGAATAGGAAGTAGTTTTTATATATCAGGAGTAGTAACAATTTATGACCGTTTTGGAAAAGTTGTAAAAACATTATCTATAAATGATACAGGATGGAACGGTTTTTATAATGGGGAAAAGTTGCCAACTAATGATTACTGGTTTTATGCAGAACTTACAGACCCTAAAGGAAATATTATAAGAAAGAAAGGTAATTTTAGTCTGTTGAGAAAATAATTTTTAGTAATAATATTTTTTTAACCTAAGTCGTAGAAAAAACTATTTATATAACAGATTTATAAATCAAATTGAAAGTTAAAATGTAATGATAATTAAATATTACTAATGTAAAATTGATTACTTCATTTAAAATAAGGTCTTACCTTATTACAAAAATAAAAATACTTTCAGAAAGTATAGAGAAGCTAAGAATTAAATCTGTTCGTTCTTTCTCCAAAAGAATTATTTTTAAGAAAAAAAAAGATACATTTATCAAATGGATGTTGTTATTACGATCTATTAAAATAATTTGTTAAGCCTATAAAGGGATGTTCTGTTTAAAAGATTACAAATTTTTATTCGATGTTTTACCTATATTGAAGTACTTAAAAGTTTAGGTAATTAATAGTAAAGTTACAATCAAAATTGTCACCAAAACTGACACCTTAAAATAAAAACCCTGTAAACATAATGCTTACAGGGTGTAATTGTGGAGACGCCGGGAATCGAACCCGGGTCCAAACAAGCAGTTCAAATGCTTTCTACATACTTATTTCTTTCTTAATTTTCGACTAATAACTGATTAAGAACAATCTGTTAAAAGCTTATCTTCTTTAGTTTCAAAAACCTGTCGAAGCAGCAAGTTTTCTATATTTACTTTTACGATATCCAAAAGTGAAGCGCCGTAAATCAAGGCTATCCGTGGACATAAAGCTTGCACACCTTGTGTGCCTAGGCCAATCCTACTGTGATTCGGATTAAGCAGCTAAAGCGTAGTTATTCTCGCCGTTTAAAAAGTTGAAAAAAAGTTTAACGAGTGTATCTCTTCGCTCCTCGGTATGCTTACATGATCACTGGCCTCGCTGTCAAAACCAGTCGTCCCCATTATGTCAAATAATTAGTCAAAAACTATACCAATTATTAGGGCGTTCGGGCGGGCTTTTCGCAGTCGCTCTTTTCAAGGAGCTTCAACAAATGCTTCAATCCCTAACGCGGTCGGCAAAGATAATAAAAACAAGGTTGTACAAACCTATAAAAAAGAGTAAATTCGCAGGGCTTCAAAAAAATAAAATATAAGTATGAAATTTGCAATCATAAAAGAACGTAAAAATCCACCAGATAGACGTGTGGTATTCTCACCAGAAAAATTAAAAGAATTTAAACAACAATTTCCACAAGCTGAAATAGTTGTAGAAAGTTCTGATATTAGAATTTTTACTGATGAGGAGTACCAGAAAGCAGGTTTTGAAGTGGTAAAAGATGTTTCAGATTGTGATGTTTTGTTAGGTGTAAAGGAAGTTCCTTTAGAGGATCTTATTCCAAATAAAAAGTATTTTTATTTTAGTCATACTATCAAAAAACAACCTTACAATCGCAAGTTGTTAAAAGAAATGTTAGCAAAAAACATTGAAATGTATGATCACGAAACGATTGTTAAAGAAAGCGGAGCGCGTTTAATAGGTTTTGGTCGTTACGCAGGTTTAGTTGGTGCTTATAACGGATTTAGAGCAATTGGTTTACGAGAAAATACGTTTACCTTGCCTAAGGTAGAAACATTGGCCGATTTAAACGCTGTAAAAGATGCGTTAGATAAAATTAAACTTCCGAATTTTAAAATATTACTAACAGGAACAGGTAAAGTTGCATACGGAGCTAAAGAAATTTTAGATTATTTGGGTATAAAGCAAGTTTCTGACGCTTTGTATTTAACAACAAAATTTACAGAACCGGTATATTGCATGGCAGATGTTATGGAATATGCAAAGCGCAAAGATGGTAAAGTAGGAAGTAAGGCAGCTTTTTATAAAGATCCTACAGGTTATGAAAGTAATTTTATGCCATACGCAAAGGAAACAGATTTCTTTATTGCTGGTCATTTTTACGGAAACGAAGCACCTTATTTATATACAAGGGAAGATGCTAAATCAACAGATTTTAAAATAAAATACGTAGCAGATATTTCGTGTGATGTTGATGGGCCAGTTGCATCGACAATAAAAGCATCTACAATTGCCGATCCTATTTACGGTTATGATCCGCAAACAGAATCAGAAGTGAATTTTAAGGATGAAAATGCTATAACGGTAATGGCGGTAGATAATTTACCTTGTGAATTGCCTAAAGATGCCAGTGAAGGTTTTGGTGAGATGTTTTTAAAATATGTTATTCCGTCGTTTTTTAATAATGATAAAGAGGGTGTTTTGGCAAGAGCACAAATGACAACTAGCAAAGGGGAATTAGCAGAGCGGTATTCGTATTTACAAGACTACGTAGACGGAAAATAATAACTAAAAAACCCCGCTAAGGGCGGGGTTTTTTAGTTTATAAGTTGTTGTGTTAAATTGTCTAATGTTTTAAGAATAAGGATACAAAATAAGTAAGATGAAATTCATAATTAACATTTAATCTTAATCAAGTTTTTAGCTTTTAGTAAAACTCTAAAATCAATTTTTTAAAAATGTATTTTTGTTCATGAAAATAAATAAATTTAGTGAGATGGAAATAAATAAAATCTTTAATAATCCAGTTTTCATAAAAACGGCATCAATATTTTTGCTTTTTATAATCGTGTATACTGTTGTAAAAGTTTTACAGAAAGCTACGTTTAAAATAGCGAAAGACAATAGTTCGAAATATAGGTTTAAAAAAATGATTAATTTTTTAGGCTATGTTCTATTTGTCTTTGGTATTTCTTATATTTTTAATGCAAAACTATCAGGAATAGGAACTGCATTAGGAGTTGCTGGAGCAGGTATTGCATTTGCTTTACAAGAAGTAATTGTTAGTATTGCAGGTTATGTAACTGTTTTTACAAGTAATTTTTATAAGGTAGGTGATAGGGTAAAATTAGGTGGTACAAAAGGAGATGTTATAGATATTGGTTTGTTAAGAACTACTTTAATGGAAATAGGTGATTGGGTAAATGGCGATTTATACAATGGTAAAATGGTCAGAGTAGCTAATAGTTTTGTTTTTAAAGAGCCTGTTTATAACTATTCAGGTGATTTTCCTTTTTTGTGGGATGAAATCACCATTCCAATAAAAACCGAAGGAGATTATAAATATGCAAAAGAAGTTTTTATAAATATTTTAGAAACTGAAGTAGGTGATTTTGCAAAAACATCACAAGTTTCATGGGACAAAATGATTGGAACTTATAATGTTGAAAATGCACGTTTAGAGCCTATGGTCTCAATGGCTTTTGATGAGAACTGGATTACTTTTACCTTAAGATATGTGGTCGATTATAAATCTAGAAGAGGTACTAAATCTATTTTATTCGATAAAATATTATCAGCAATAAAAGACTCTAACGGGAAAATTGAAGTAGGTTCTGCTGCTTTTGAAATTACATCATTACCAAAAAAATAATTTCATTTTAAAATATATTTTTAATAACATGATTTTAAGCTATACATATTTTGGAGTGTCTATTTTAGGATTTTTTCTATTTTTTTATTTACTAAAAAAACTCTTCAATTGGTTTCAATCTAAATTAGATAAGCTAGATCGGAATTTCTTTTTTCGAAAAATAGAATTAGTTAATTTCTTTAAGTTTATAACGCCAAGAAGAGAAAAACATATCTTAAAATTTGTAACAAAAACCTTAAGATATGCAATAAGTATTTTGTTCTTAATATTTTATTTACCGCTTGTTTTTAGTTTTATACCAGAAACAGAAGCGTCTGCAAAAAAAGTTTTTGAATATATACTAAAGCCTGTTTACTTTATAATAGAAGGAGTTTTAGATTTTATACCAGGCTTGTTCTTTATAATTGTAATTTTTTATGTAACTAAATATCTTTTAAAGTTTTTAAAGTACTTAACGAGTGAATTAGAACGAGAGGCTGTAACATTAGATGGTTTTCATGCTGATTGGGCCAAACCTACGTTTAATTTATTAAGAGTGGTTATAATTGCTTTTGCAGTAATAATTTGTTGGCCTTACATACCAGGTTCTCAGTCTGACGGATTTAAAGGTGTTTCTATCTTTTTTGGAGTATTATTTTCGCTAGGTTCAACAGCGGCAATATCTAATATCGTGGCAGGTATTGTAATTACTTATATGCGTCCTTTTAAAGTTGGTGATCGTGTAGAAATAGGAACAACTATTGGTGATGTTACCGAAAGAAGTTTACTGGTTACAAGAGTTAAAACAATTAAAAATATTGATGTTACGATTCCTAATTCATCAATTTTAGGGAATCATATCATCAATTTTAGTAAAAATGCCACAGAAGAAGTTGGGGTTATTTTGCATACTTCTGTAACTATTGGTTACGATGTGTCTAGTGGAGAGGTGATAAAGGCTTTAGTTGAAGGAGCAAAAAATACTTCTATGATTTTAGAGAAGCCTGTGCCTTTTGTGTTAGTGAAAAGTTTAGATGATTTTTATATCAATTATGAAATTAATTGTCATACCAAAAACCCAGAAAAAGCAGCTGTAATATATTCTTATTTACATGAAAGTATTAAAAAAGAGTTACACAAAGCAGGTATCGAAATATTATCCCCGCATTACAATGCTGTTAGAGATGGAAACGTATTAACTGTTCCGCCAGAAAACGTGCCTAAAGGATATGTAAAACCAGGTTTTAAGATTGATAATTAAATTTTCATCAATATATTTTTAATAATATTAAATGATACCAGATCAACAATTTTTAATAGATACTGCAAAAATGCGAATGCCTTTTGGTAAGTATAAAGGAGTTTATTTAGTAGATATTCCTGAGTATTATTTAGTGTGGTACAAAAACAAAGGTTTTCCTGAAGGTAAGTTGGGTAAAATGATGGGATTGGTTTATGAATTACAGTTAAACGGTTTAGAAGATATTCTTAAAAAGATAAAAGCAAATTTTTAATTTTCTAGTTATCACTTTTTTCTCAATAATTAATACCGTTATTATTCCTAAAGCATAAGCTGTCAAATCACCATAGCTAAAGGTATTCCCTATAATAATACTTGCTATTTTATTATGTTCTAAGCCAAGTGTTTTTACTAAATTAAAGTTTTGCAGTATTTCAATCGTAAAAGAGAAGACTAAAATTGATAACGCCAACTTTTTAGATGAAATATCAAAAAATGATTTCACTAAAAAATAAAGTAAAATTACGACTAGGAAATCGCCAACAGTATGACGGATAAAACCTGATGTTTGCGCAATAATAACTTCTGTTAAAAATAATAATATAAAGATTTTAAAACTTTTTAAATTGAATTTCATAGGTATAGTTTTTAAAGAGTAAAACCTCTTTCTTATAGAAGTTTTACTCTTTAAATTAAAGAAAATGAGTTATCCGTTTTGCCAATCAATTTTTCTAGAAGCATACATTACTGATGCTAAAATTGTAAATAAACCAACGCTTCCTACTAATAAAGCATAATTTTCTAATTGAATTATTATAAAGATAAAAGCATATAATGCAGTTAAAGAGAGCGCTATAAAAAACGGAAATTTTATTTCTTTTAAAATAGATTTTGAATAAAGTGATATCAAGCCAATAACAGCAATGCCTGCAATTATATAGGCCTTTAAGAAACTACTATGCTCAGATATTGAAATAAGCAAGGCATAAAACATTGTTAAGGCAACCCCAATCATTAAATATTGAAATGGATGAATTGAAATTTTACTCATTGTTTGAATCAAAAAGAAAACTAAAAATGTTAATCCAATCACTAAAAAACCATATTTTGTTGAGCGCTCACTTTTTTGGTATTCATCAACCGGAATCATAAAATTCACACCAAAAGCATACTTTTTTAAATTCGGAATACCATTAAATGATTGTTGTGGAAAAGGCCTGTTAATATCTAATATCTTCCATTTAGCATCAAAACCTTCTTCAGAAATTTTATCAGAATTATAAGGTAAGTATTCGCCTAAGAAATTTGCAGTTTTCCAATTAGAGTTTATCGTCACATTGGTCTCTTTTCCGATAGGGATAAATCGAATTTGTTTGCTACCATTTACCGTTACATTTAAGCTAAAATCAACATCATTTATAGATGGAACATCTTCTTTTTTTATAAATTTACTTTCAAGTTTATGTAAATTAACAGTGTTATTATAATTTCTGTCAGAATTTCTGTTTTTATATTTTGAAGTAAAAGAATATGTGTTTTTATGTAGTTTAATGGCAACTAAACTATTAACTCCTTTTAAGTTTGATGTTTCTATAATCAGTCGTGCTTTATCCCATAAAATAGCTTCTTCTTTTATATCCATTTCACTAAAATCGGGCTGTGTAAAGCTTCCTGTAATATTGATGTTGCTTTTGTAAACCGCCGTTTTATAAATACCTCGTTTCTTTTCTTCGGGATTTATGGTTGAATTGATGTCTAATGTTTTAGGAAAAAAATATCCATATTTTATCTCTTCAGCCATTTCGGTTTGTACTTCTTTTGTTTTTTGATTTACAATCGATTTTTTATGATATGTTTTGTAAGGAATCTTTAAAATGGGACCATATAAAAGTACTTCTTTTCCCCATTTTTTATTTATTTCTTGAACAACTTCTTGTTGGCGATTCATGCGTTCATAAATTAAACTTTCTATGAATGATAGCGGAATTAATAAAATCAATATTAAAAAACCAACCATAAGCATTCTGGCAGTGATTGACGTTTTAACCCATTTTCCAAATTTTCCGTTTTGTTTGTTTGATGTTTCCATAACTCTTGTTTTTATTATTTAAAAGAACTTTGAATTTCAAAGTTGATATGTAAAAAAATATTATTTATTTTTAATGAGCTTTTCTAGAGCTTCTATGTGTTTCTTAAATTCTTGTTTACCTGTATCAGTTGCATAATATCGCGTATTAGGTTTTCGTCCAATAAATTGTTTTTCTATTCTAATAAATTCAACTTTTTCTAAAGCTTTGGTGTGGCTAGCTAAATTACCATCTGTAGCACCCAATAATTCTTTTAAAGTGGTAAATTCAGCATATTCGTTTACCATAAGAATAGACATGATACCGAGCCGTATTCTATGGTCAAAAGCTTTGTTAATATGTAAAATAATATTTTTCAAAATTATTTTTTATCGTATTTAAAATACATTAAAGTACCATAAGCAATATGCATAAGTCCAAAACCAGCAATCCAAAACCAAAATCCGTAGCCAATAAAGTACGATGATAGTAATCCTAATATTATTTCTGTATAGCCTAAGTATTTAATGTCTCCGTAGGTGTGTTTAGAGGCATTTATCAATGCTAATCCATAAAAAAGCAACATTAATCCACCAGTTTGTCCATAACGACCTTGACTTAAAATAATGATTATATAAATACCACCAGTAATTAAAGGCATAACAAAGCTTACTAATAAACGTTTTGTTGTTGCATCCCAGATTTTAACCTTATTTTTTTTTGCCTTTTTGGTGGTTAAAAAAACAGCAGTTCCAACACTTGCAATTAATACTAAGAGTAAATCTAATAAAGCAACTCTAAAAACCCAGCCGTCTAATAATAATTTACCACACGAATAATTGTTTACCAACCAATAAGCAAAAGCAGCACCAATAAGTGCGTATATACCAGCCATAATGCCAGAAAGACCACTTAAAGAAATAAACCGAGATGATTTATTCATTAAGTTTTTAATTTCTGATATGTCTTTTAAATAATCTTGTGAATTCATTTCTAAAGAACTTTGAAATACAAAGTAATGGTTTTTATATTTCATTGGCAAGTAAAATATTTAATTTATTTTTATAGCATGAAACCAGCTGAGCAATATATATTAAAACAAGAAGAACCATTTCGGTCAATTTTATTACATCTTCAGGTTTTAATTGAGGTAAATTTCACTGAAACAGAGTTGTTATATAAATGGAAACTTCCTTTTTATTATTTTAAAAATAAGCCTTTGTGTTATTTTAATGCAACTAAAAAAGGATTTGTTGATGTGGGGTTTTATGCTAAAACAAATCTTAAAAAACACAATAAATTTTTAGTGTCAGAGAAAAGAAAAGTAGTAAAATCTCTTCGGTATTACCGAGTAGAAGATATTAATGAAGAAATATTAGTTTGTGTTTTATTAGAGGCTTATAATAGAAGGTTATTGTGAATTATTTTAACAAGTACTCTAACACGACTTCTTTATCAATAATTAAATAAATTTCGTTACTGTTAGCTGGAGGTATAATACTAATAGTTGCTGTGTTTTTATTAAAGGTAACTTTAGGCTTTTTAGCGTATTTAGAATTTCTAAAACCGCAATAAATAGATTTATTGAGTTTTACATTTTTAAGTGTGAAACTAACAGGTTCATTAGGTTTTCGATATACGATACCTGACGTTGGTGTAACTATTTCATATTCGTTTTTAAGAAAGTAAGAAGAATATATAGGTTGATTAAAATACTCTTTTAAGCTCATTCGTTTTACACGTAGTTGCCATAGTACATCTTCAGGAAAGTGAGTGAAGAAATATTTTTCTTTCGGTATGTTGTAGTAATAATTATTAAAATTGCGTTGCCATTTTCCGTAAGTCACCGATCCTGCTGCCCAAGTAGCATCAATATAGATCCATTTGTTATTTAGCTTTACAGCATTCCAAGCATGATTTGTACGGTTGTTAACTTTGCCGATATCGCTAGAGGAGTTTCTTACATGCCCTTTTATAACTTCATTTTCAATATTTAAAAGAGAACAAATCTTGCTAAATGTTTGCGCATAACCTTCGCAAACTGCACTTCTACTAGAAAGTGTTTTATTTACAATAGTTTCTTTTATAGCTTTAATTTTGGCTTGTTTTTCATCTTCAGTTCTGTATCTAAAGCCAATTTTTTTTTGACTAGGATTATAAAACTCTTCTAAATCATACCGAATGTTAAATGCTAGCCACGAAAATATAGCTCTCACTTTTTCTTGATCAGAATTAAAATCAGCAGTAATTTTATTTGCTAATTTATCTGCTGTAATTATTTTAGGATACGTTCTTATTTTGTCATCAACAGAAGGGAAATATTGAGCAGATAATGACGAAAAGGTTAAGAGAAAAAGAAAATAAAGTTGTTTCATAGGTAATGTTATAACAACTTTATTTATCAAAGATTGTGCCTATAAATTATTTATTTTAGACCTGAAAGGGCTCAAAAATTAAATAGGCTATATTTAGCCTTTCAAATTAAATAACAAATAGAATTAAATAATCAGATGAGAAAAATAATATATATGTCTACATTGGTAACATTATCTATGTTATCATGTAAAACAGTACAAAATGATAGTAAAAAATCAACAGATACTAAATCAGTAATTTCATCAAAAACTGAAAAAAGTGTAATTAATATTGATTCATCTCTTGTTAAAAAGCATTTATATACATTGGCTTCTGATGAAATGGCAGGTAGAAAACCAGGTACAGAAGGTATTGAAAAAGCAGCAAAATATATAGAGAATGAATTCGGAAAAATCGGATTAAAAAAATACAATTCACTACCAACTTTTCGTCAGAGCTTTGAATATAAAGGAATTAAAATGTTCAACGTAATTGGAGTTTTAGAAGGAAAGAGTAAAAAGAATGAATATGTGGTCGTTTCTGCACATTATGATCATTTAGGAACAAAAAAAACAGGAGAGGGAGATTTAATTTTTAATGGAGCAAATGATGATGCATCAGGTGTAACAGGAGTTTTAGCCTTGGCAAAATATTTTAAAAATAAAGGACAAAACGAAAGAACAATCATTTTTGTTGCTTTTACAGCAGAAGAAATGGGTTTAATAGGTTCTACACATTTTGGTAAAGGAATTGATGCGAGTAAATTTGTAGCAGGAATTAATTTAGAAATGATAGGGAAAACACCAAGTTTTGGACCAAACACAGCTTGGTTAACAGGTTTTGAACGCTCTGATTTTGGTAAGATTATTCAGAAAAACTTAGTAGGTACAGGATACCAATTATTTCCAGATCCATACAAGAAATTCAATCTATTTTTTAGATCAGACAATGCTTCTTTGGCTCGTTTAGGAGTGCCTTCACATACGTTTTCTACCACACCAATTGATGTAGATAAAGATTATCATAAAGTTTCTGATGAAGCAGAAACTTTAAATATTACGGTAATTACACAAACTATACAAGCTGTAGCAAAAGGAACAGAAAGTATTATAAATGGTAAAGATACCCCTACAAGAGTAGTTCTTGAAAAATAATTTTTAACCAAATAAAATAAGAAAAGAGCCTATTTTAAAGGCTCTTTTCTTATTTTACGAAAAACTAAAAATTATAAAAACCCTATTTAATACCCTTATAGTTGTGTTTTGTGTTAAAATATTATTAAAATTTTATTATATTCGCAACGATTTAATCTAAACCCTTCAAATTAAGATGAAAAAAAGAATATTAAGTTTGGCTATTGTTTTAGCAATGTTTTCTTGTTCTAACAACGAAACATTAGAGATGCAAGAAGAGCAAAATGAACTGCTTTCAAAAAAAGAAATTAATTCAATTATTAATACCTCACTGCAAACTACTGGCGATTTTAATTGGACAACACAAAGCGCTCATACAATTTGGAGTGCTGTAAAACATGGTGAGAATATTTTAACCATCGGTTATGGGAATTCAAAAAATCAATTTGCAAGAAGCTCAGAAACAAATAATATTAAAAATGATTTAATTCAACTTGTTCATAGCTTAGAAAAAACATCTGCAAAAGGAGCTAGTGAATTACATGTTGATGAGATTATTAATGTTATTGATATTAGAGTAACAAATAAAGAAACTATCGAAACTTTATTAAAAGATAGTAGAGTACGCTACGTAGAGCCTGGTGGATATAATTTCTTAGATTCAGATAACCAAGCTCGATCAGAAGGCGGTTCAGGTTGTGGATATGGAAGTACAACATTAAGTACCAATGATTACCGTACAGTATCGCCAGGAGCAAGAGTGCCTTGGTCTTTTGATGCGCATAATATTCCTGCTGCATGGAATTATAGTACAGGTGCAGGAGTAACGGTTGCTATTATCGATTCAGGTTTGTCGCCTCAACAAAAATGGATGAATCAATATTTTAATGATGGAGATTCTTCAGGGAGAACAGTTCAAAAGTATGGAACATTTGTAGATTCTTGGTGGGCATGGTCTAATAGTTATGATGGTGTTAACGATAAATGTGGGCATGGAACTAAAATGGCAGCTGTAGCAACAGCACCAAGAAATAATGATAATTTACCAGTAGGTGTAGCATACAACTCAAATTTAGTAACATATAGAGCTGTAGAGAATGTTATTATTAACGATTATCACGAAAAAAGAGGTGTTGTAGAGGCTTTAACTGCCTTGGCTAACAGAAGTGATGTAAAAGTAATTTCAATGTCTATAGGGTCTCCTTTTAATATAGGTAACGTTTCTGATGCAATTAAATATGCACATAGTAAAGGAAAAATGATTTTAGCAGCTGGTGGTACTTCAACGTCATTTACAACTTGGTATGGTGTTATTTTTCCGGCAAGTATGTCAGAAACAGTAGCAGTTACCGGAGTTAAAGAAGGTGAGTATGATAAATGTGATGTTTGCCATACAGGTTCTAAAATCGATTTTACTATTCAAATGCAAAGAACTAACGGTACAGATAATAAAATACCAGTATTAAGTTATTATGACGGACAAGCTAATTACATTGGTGGTTCATCAGTTGCGACAGCAACAACAGCAGGAATCGCATCTTTGGTATGGTCTAAAAATCCATCTTGGTCTCGTGAACAAGTATTACAAAAAATGAAAGAATCAGCAGATTTTTATCCAAATAAACATTCAGAATACGGATACGGAAATATTGATGCCTTAAAAGCTGTTCAATAAAAAAATCAACTAACTTACCTAAGAAAAACCTCGAATATTCGAGGTTTTTTGTATTTTTATAAAAACCTGATTATTGAAATAGTAATATTATGAGACAATTAAAATATCTTTTTTTAATCTTTATCGTTGGATGTTCTTCTACCAATGTAGTATATGATTATGATAGTAAAACTGATTTTAAAGTATATAAAACATTTAATTTTTTTGAAGATGCTGGTGAGGGTTTAAATGAATTAGATGTTAAGAGAATTACGAACGAATTAACCAGCGGATTACAGCAAAAAGGGATGAAGTTATCCGAAGATCCAGATATGTACATAAATATTTTATCAAAAGAAAGTGAAAAAATTGATAGAAGTACCATTGGTATTGGTATGGGAGGTGGACGAAATGTAGGTTTTGGAATCTCAGGCGGAATACCTATTGGAAACAAAAAAATAAATCAAAAATTAATTATTGATTTTGTAAAGAGCGAAAACGATGAATTGTTGTGGCAAGGAATATCAAACGGCGCAATAAAAGAACGAACAACGCCAGAAGAAAGATTAATTCATTATAAAAAAACCATTGAAAAAATATTAATAAATTATCCGCCTAAAAAATAGTATTGTAAACAGAAAAACCTCCAATTAAGGAGGTTTTTTTATGTATTAAAAAGTTGATTAAAATTGGTAACGTATACCTAATCCGAAATCAGACTGAAAACCGTCGTAATAATCACTAAAACCTACTTCTGGTCTAAAATCTAAAGAAATCATTAAAGGAATATCAAAGTTATATTCAATACCAATAACACCAGCTCCGAAAATAGCACTATTACTATTTGCAGAAGCAATTCCACCACCAAAACCAGCATACCAATTAAACTGATTTTCTAAAGCCCATACCCATTGGTATAATCCTGTAGCTTTAAAAGCGTCACCTTTTCTTAAACCTAAATCAATTTCTAATCTATTGTTGCTTCCTAGAGCTCTTTGGTAAGAAATCTCACCTCCAAAACCATTATTTCCTCCAAAACGAACACCAATAGCATTCTTAGAAATGTCTTGAGCATTTGCAGAAAACACACCGATAAATAATAAGGCGATAATAAAAAATGTTTTTTTCATAATTTTAAGTTTTAATTATTGTTAAAAGTAGTTTATTATAAGTTGGGGGCAAAGTTACTGAATAACTAAACGTTTTCCTTTTGAATGGCTACTAAATTCAGGCGCATACATACTTTGTATTGTTGTAATTCCGTTACTAAAGTTCCCTGTGTTATTTACGCGCACATCATATTCGAAAATATAAACCCCTTTAGGTAAACGATCAAAAAAGAAATTTGTTGCAGCATCTTTTGTTGCTTGATAATAACCTAAGCCATCTTGCCATTTGTATTGCGAAAGCACATTTATTGGTTCTACACCAGATGCTCTCATATCTTTCATGTGGATAAACTCCATATCTCTATCAGAGCGAAGCTCAATTCTTACGGTAATTAAATCACCAACTTTTAAAACCGTTTTATCAGTAATTTCAATAAGTTCTTTACCTGTACCTGTATTTATCTTTTTAAATAGTTTTTTCTTTAATTTTAGTGGAGTTTCAGTACTTGTAATTTTGTCTAAATCTTCAAAATATTGCCAATACAATCCTCCCCAAGCAATTCCTTTTCCTTTTTTAGAAATGGTTACTTCTGCCATAGTTGGTTTTATTTCATTTTCATTCCATGAGGTTTTAAAATAACCTGCTCCGGCTTCAATCTTTACGCTTTCTAGTTTAGCAGGGTCAATTTTTTGATTTCCGATTTTAATAGCAATCATATCAGTAATTGAAAGCCAATCACTTCCTTGTAATAACAAGGCGTAAACAGCTTCTGTGGTTGCTTTGGTTGTTTGCCAACGATTGGTTTGCTTGTTTTTTAATAACCAAATTTTTAAGTTATCAATAGTTTTAGTATCATTTTCAATTTCAGAAAAAGCTTCTATTAATAAAGATTGTGTTTCAATAGGTGCTTCGTAATTATAATATCCTGCAACGTTTGTTTTCCAGTACATACCTAATTCATCAGAAGTAATACTATTTTCTTTTAATGATTTAAGAATTTTAGATGAAATAGTTTTATTCCCTTCTCTAAATTGAATTAAAGCAATCTGACCTTTGGCATATAATTTATAAGTATTCCAATAAGCAGCAGTTTGATTTTTATAATATGTAATTGCGCTTTTAGTTGTGTTTGAAAATGTAATTTCAGGATAAAAACTACGCATGTATAAATACTGAATCGTAAAATAACTTAAATGATTTTTACTTAGATATTCTTCATATTTAACAACGCCTTTTGTTTCTTTTATCTTATTGGCTTGCTTTAATAAATTAGTGTATTGTTCTTCTATTTCTTTATCTAAAAAGAGAATAGCTTTCTGAAGCATTTTAGTAGTTGAAGCATCTAAATTTTTAACACCTAATTTTTTTAAATGACCAAAACCACTAACAATATGTTGCGTAATATATGCATTGGCGTAATCACTTCCTTTAAACCAAGGGAAACCACCAGTGCTCATTTGCATATTTTTAAGCTTATTGATGTTTTTTTGTTGCTCGTTCTTCATCTTATTCAAATCGAATAATAAAGCAATACGTTTTTTTTGTTCGCTTTCAGATTGAGCATCTCGCAGCCAAGGAGTTTCTTGAATAATCAATGATTTTAATTCCTGATTTTTTTCTAAATTACTTATTAAAGCATCCGAAGATTTCCATTGTTTAAAAACTTCCTGAATTCTTGGGTTTGAATTTGCAATATGACTCGCCAATATATTTGCGTAATAACGAGCAAAAGTTTGTTCGCTACATTCGTACGGATACTCCATTAAATATGGTAACGCTTGTACAGCATACCAAGCCGGATTAGAAGTAACTTCTAACGTTAGTTTGTGATGTTTTAAACTTGTTGAAGTGTTGTTTTTTAGTTTAGCTAACGTAAATGTTTTTGTTTGATTAGAATGTACCCACATTGGCAGTGTTTCAGTAACTAACATTCGATTAGATAAAACCGGTAAAACATTTTGTTCTCCGTCAGAAAAATCGCCAGCTTTGGCTATAATTTTATATTGAACGGCTTGTACAGTTTCTGGAATGGTTAAATTCCAAGAAACATTTGTATTTCCGTTTGTATCAACTTTAAAAGATTGATTTTTTGCTACGTTTTCTAATAGATTAATCTCTTTACCTGTAATAGCATCCGTTAAAATTAATTGAGATATCCCTTGCAGGTTTTTATTTGACAGATTCGAAATTTTAGCACTCAATGTTATTTTATCGCCTTCTCTTAAAAATCGCGGAGCATTTGGTATAACCATCAACTCTTTTTGAGTTACCGTTGTTAGCGTTTTTATAGCCGATTGTGCTTCTTTAGTATGTGCTAATAATTGTAATTTCCATTTGGTTAACGCTTCGGGAGTAGTAAAACTAAAGGTAATATCTCCGTTTTTATCGGTTGTTAAATGCGGATAAAAGAAAGCTGTTTCTTGTAAGTTTTTACGAATTTGAATTCCTTTTAAGGATGTTTTTTCTTGTTTTTCTTTTATTTGATTTTTATTATCTAAATCAGTTACTACAACTTCCTCTAAAGAATCACCTTCGGTAAATGCCATAACAGTTTCTTCAACTTCCATTTCATCTTCAACGATTTCTATTCTTTCAGGAGCAGATGGAGGTGGAACTCCGTTTTTATTTTTTCTATTAAATAAGGTTCGTCTATAATTATTACCAAAACTAAACCCAAACCAATTTAATTGATTATATTGTTGATTTTGATAATTGTTATTCGAGTAACTTCGGTTATAAATTCTAAAATTCTCGTACCCAAAACTATGTTGTGCGTTAGCGGTATTTCCGTACGAATAATAACTAGAGGTTGTTATAGGATTAAATTGCCAATTATGCGGTTTAAACTCATCTAAAGAAGCATCGTACATACTTGCCAAAACTTCGGCAGTTACTTTGTTTTTTTGATCATTTTTAATGGTGAAACTCCATTTTTCTTGTACGCCCGGTTGTAACTTATCTCTAAAAGTAGTGGTTTCAATAGTAATAAGTTCATCTTTTTTAGGAACCGAAACAGCAAGAACTCCACTACTAAAAGAATTATAATTTACAAAGTAGTATTTAACAGCAAAGCCGCCAATATCTTCTTTTTTTACAGGAATTTCGATAGATTTTACGTTATCATTTAAATGAATTAAGTGTGTATCTATAGTTTTGTGATTTTTTTCAACCATCACAATCACGGTAATATCTTTTGATGCAGAAGCAAGTTCTAAACAAACCATATCGTTTACCGAATAATTAGTTTTATCGGTGCTTATAAAAAATAAATTATTGTCAGCAATTTTTTTATCACGGGTACTAATAATGGTAAAATGAGCTTTGTCGGTTACTTGCTGTTTAAATTTATCTTGCGTAGTTAAAACGGCAATATATTTACCTGAAGTCCAACTTTTAATGTTTTTAAAAATAAGTTCTTTCGATTTTTTAGTATCAAATTCTTTCTCAAAAACCAATTTCCCTTTGTTCCAAGAAGTTTCATTTTGTTCTTCCTTGGTATAAGCATCATGTGGAAATAATTTTCTAAACTCATGTTCTGAAATATCTTGATAATCAGGAGCGCTCCAAGGCCTTTTTCGTAACGGATTTTTAGGAGCTTGCAACTTGTAAATTTTTACGGTTCCGTTAGCAGCCACAAACTCGTTATTTAAGTTTTTAGTGTAAATTTTTATTTGATGTTGCTTATCTTCTTTATTAACAATTGGATTTATTTGTAAAGAAGCCGTTAATGCATGATAACCTACTTTTACGATTGTAGTAGCGCTTCTTGTTTCACCATTAATATCGGTAACATCAGCCGTAATTTCATAATTAAAAATAGGCAAACCTTCTTTTGAAATACTCTCATCAGGAAGTGCTTTAAATTTGATAGCAAAATTACCTGCAGCATTGGTAATGCTTTCTCCGTGTATAATTTCTTGTGCTTCGGGCGATGAATTTGGTCTGCGCCAATACCACCAATTAGGATATTGTACTTTTCTATGAACACGATATACAACTTTAGCATTGGTTATATTTGCTCCAGAAAAAGCTTTGGCAAATCCGTTTACGGTAATGCTATCATTCAGTTTAAAAGTTTCGGTAACTGATTTAAAATCGGTTTCAAATTTCGGTCGCTTGTATTCTTCTACCGAAATAGTAGTAATGTAATCATCTCTTTCAAAGTCGAAATCGACAGTATCGTAAAAAGTACTTTCTTTTTTATCACTTTCATCAATGTCAAAAGAATATTCGCCAGTTAAACCGTTATTAGGTAATACGATTTCTCCTGAAGCAGATCCGAATTCATTTAATTTTAAATCTAGCTTTTTAACTTCTTGTCCGTTTACATCATTTAAAGTAATTTCAACATATTCATTTGTGAAAGGAGTAGATTTATCCTTCTTTTTTTGAATGAAAATAGTTTTAAAATAAACTGTTTGTCCTGGTCGATAAATACTTCTATCAGTAAAAATAAACGGTTTTATTTTGATGCTCTCATTCTGTGTATTTAAAGTAGGTTTTTGATGTTTGTATAAATAGTAATTGCCAAAAACCGCACTGTCATTATCGGTGCTAACAGTTATATATACGTTGTAAAACGTCTGGTTACTTTTATAAGTTGCAAAGCCATTTTTATCAGTAATTAATTTTTCATTGATACTTTTCGTATTTCTGTGTTCTTTGTTTTTTAATAATAATTGAGCATTTTTAATTGGTTTACCTGTATTTCTATCAACTACTTGATATGTTTTTATATTGTTATCTGCACTTTCAATTAAAGCCAAATTACTTACCTGAATATTAGCTGTAGCAAACAAGTCAGTCGTATTTAAAATCTCGTTTTCATGGGCAACAATTAAATAATTTCCTTGTGTAAGTTTTGGAACGATAACCTCGGTTGAGTGCGATAAATAATCAGATTTGTTTCTTAACTTAGTATTCCACGATGTTGCTGTGGTTAGCTTTTTTATAAAATTGATGCGCTCTTCTTCCTTATAAATATTATTTAGTTTTTCAACTTGATTTCTACTGATTTTGTATGTTGTAAAGTATAAATGATCAATATTATTGTAGGTTATTAATAAACGAGAAGCAGTATTTATAGGGCTGAATTTCTCGGATAAAAGCGAAAGTGTTTTCGTTTTTATTTGCTGTTTTAAAGCTTCACATTTTTTTGCGCCATCACTTTTAGGAAACAGTGTAATTACACGATTACAAATGGCAAGCGCTTCTTTATTTTTAAAGCGTAAAGCCTCTTTCTTGGTGGCTTTGTAATTGTTTGCTTGTTGTTTGTAAATTTCAGCAATTTTATAACTATATAATCCCGCTATTTCTTGTTTTTTATAGTTGTTTTCAGTTGATTTTAATGTTTGTAAAAACAACAGTTCTTTATCCTTAAAAGTAGCATGTTGATTCACAAAATTTAATCGTTCTAAATCTACCGTAGCTAAAGCTTTTAAATTGTTGCTTTTTAAATGAAAATTTATGAGTTCTTGATAAATTTTCAACGCATTTAGTTGAAGTGAAACAGTATCTTTTGAAGTAAAGTTTATAGTAGAAAAGTTAAGAGCATCATTTATCAATTTAGGATTGTCAATTTTAAATTGATACGCAGGTTTTGTAATATTTGTTTCAGATGTTTTATAAAATTTTAGTGCATTGTGTGCTAAGAAATCGAATAATGTAGGTCGATATTCTTTAGAACCTTTAGCGATATGTAAAATCTCACTAAATTCAGAAACATCAGTTTGTTGTAATAACAATCCGTTAGTTAATGATTTCTGATAGTAGCTGTGAATTTCGGCAAACAGTGTATCTAAATCCCAAGTTCTAAAATCATTTTCATCAATTTTTTCTGATGTTTTGGTACGTTGATAAAAATTCCATCTGTTTTGATTAAAGTATTGCCAATATAAATTAGCTAAAACATTTTCTAATACGTTTTTTGTAGGAAAACTACTTTTATCAATCTGATCTTTAAATTGATTGATTATTTTTAATTGTGCGTCTTCTTCTAAAGTTAACGAAAACTTACTTTTATAAAATAATGCTTTAATAATTTGTGGCGAATTCTTTGCAGATTCCGCTTTAGCGTAAATAATATTTACAATTTTTAAGGCAGATTTTGGTAGGTTCTCTTTTTCAAATTTATGTACCTCTTCCCAATGACTTTGATAATTTTCTTGGGCTTTTAATGTGGTAGAGAAAAGTATGATCATTAATAATAGTATCGTAATTTTTTTCATAACGTATGTTTTGATGCCTTCAAAGCACTCGTAAATTAATATTAAAAGCAATCAATAATTAGTAAACAACTAGTTTTAAGTGGTAAAATTGCTTTTTGACTGAGTTTAGCTATAAAGATAATTAATAATGTAACAGTTTTGTTTTAATTATTTAGATTGTCTATAAAACAAAGAACGAGCCAACTGGCTCGTTCTTATTAAATTAATATATTTTTTTGATTATAAATTCACATCTTCTATTTAACTCATGCTGTTCTTCTGTGCATGAGTCTTCAGTTTTACATTTTACAATCGGTTTTGTTTCTCCGTAACCAATAGCAAAAATACGATCAGGTTCAATACCTTTTTCCATGAAATACATTCTTGTAGAGGTTGCTCGCTTTTGTGATAATTTTAAATTGTAATTATCTTTACCTCTTATATCTGAATGTGTACCTATCTCTATAATCATATCGGGGTACTTTTTCATCAGAGTAATAACTTTATAAATAATTACCTTAGTATCTCGGCGTAAATACCAAAGATTATAATCAAAGTTTATATCTGCGGTTTTAACTACAATTCTATCGTTATCTTTTTCTATGCTTTTTTCTTCAGCAATAATTTGCTCAATTTTAGCTTTTTTTTGTAGCTTTAGTTTATTGTCGGATGCAATTTTTAATTCTTGTTCTTTTTTTGCATTTACTAGAATAGCAATTCTGTTTTCCTTTTCAATTTCAGTAATTGATTTTAAAGCTAAAGACGCATCATTGTCTTTATTTCTTTCTTTAGTTGTAATAACAATTTTTTCTTTTTTTAGATATCCTTTTTTAGAAGCTATAATTGTATATGAGGTTTCGCAAATAGCAGTAAAACGAAAAGCGCCATTAATATCTGTATATGCTTTTTTAAATTCGGTATTACTTGCTTTTATTAAAATTAGTGAATTAGATAAGGGTTTCTTCGTATCAATATCAGTAATTATACCTGAAATAAATTGCTTGCAATTTTCTATAATTAAGGGTTTCTCTTCTATGACTTTATAAATGTCATCATTTCCTTTTCCTCCAATTCTATTGGAAGCAAAAAAGCCTTCTTTTGTGTCGGAGTTTATATTGAAAGAAAAATCATCGTAACCAGAGTTTACAGGAAAACCAATATTATCTGGTTTCGAAAAACTATTTTTCATGATTTTACATACAAAAACATCTAAAGAACCAAAATTTGGATGACCATCTGAAGAAAAATATAATTTATTGTCTGAACTTATAAACGGAAATTGCTCTCTTTTTTCTGTATTAACAGTTCCTCCTAAGTTTTTTGGTGTATCAAAACTACCATCATTATTAATTGCTACAGAATATAAATCAAAAGATCCAAATCCGTTTGGCATATCAGAAGCAAAATATAATGTTTTTTCATCTGTACTTAATGCTGGGTGTTCTGTAGAATAATCATCAGAATTAAAAGGAAGAGCGTTAATGTTTTGCCATTCTTCATTTAATAATTCGGCTTTATATAATTGAACATGAGTTATTTTCTTTTTACCAGTTTTTCTTTTTCCTTTTACTAAATTATTTCTCGTAAAGTAGGCTGTTTTTCCGTCCTTGGTAAAAATAATATTCGATTCATGTAGCTTAGAATTAATTTTAGTCGAAAAAGGTAAAGCTACGCTATCGCCTAAATATATTTTATTAATATTAGTTTTGTATATATCTAAATAATTCTGACCATTCCAACCAAAATGTTTTCCTGAGGTTTTCTTTCTAGGAGCAGCAAAAAAAATGGTGTTGCCTTTTTGTATAGCACCAAATTCTGATTCTGATGTATTGATACCTAAATTTTTAATAACGAAACGTTGTCCAATAGCTTGAATGTTTTCTAAATATTGAATTTCTTTTAATAAGTTAGATAGTTTCTTTCCGTTTCTTTTCTCGTAGTAATTACGCAGTAAATTGTTAGCGTTATTATATTCTCCTAATGCTTTAAGTGTGTTGGCATATTTTATGTAATATGTTTCGTCTATAAGTTTTCTGTAATTTTTAAAGACATACTTATAGTTAACAGAAGCTTTTTTCATCTTATTTAGATAATAATAGGAGTCTGCTAGTTTTTTTGTCGTTTCAAAATCTTTGTTTTCATTTATTGCCTTTTCATATAAAGGAATTGCCTCTGCATAAAAGGTTCTTTCAAAATATTTATTGGCTCTTTTTAAATGTTGATTTTGAGCTTTTATTGTAAAAATGGTAAACAGTGTAAATAATACGATGGTAACTTTTTTCATAATTCGTTTTTTAGAAGAATCTTGGAGATTTATCGTATCCCTTTTTTAAACCTAAGGTATCAAAGTCAAATAAAAGCATTACTTCATGTGTGCCTGAGTTAAAGTCACTTAAATTAGACGTTGTATAATCAAACGCATATCCAATTCTTATTGAATCGAAAGCTTTTACATTAAACATTGCACTAAAAGAGTCATTAAAACGATATGATAATCCACCTTCAAGTCGATTATTAAACAATATATTTAAAGAGGTATCTAAGGTAATAGGAGAGCCTTTTACTGTTTTCATCATAAATGAAGGCTTTAGTTTTATAAAATTATTAAGTTTAAAAACATATCCACCGTTTACAAATAAATGAATTTCTTCTCCTCCAATACTATTTAATCCGTTTC
Organism: Tenacibaculum sp. M1.3A; assembly: GCF_057732375.1. Classification (NCBI taxonomy): domain Bacteria; kingdom Pseudomonadati; phylum Bacteroidota; class Flavobacteriia; order Flavobacteriales; family Flavobacteriaceae; genus Tenacibaculum; species Tenacibaculum sp. M1.3A. The sequence continues at coordinate 86,133 of NZ_JBYJEF010000005.1, forward strand.
GTTCTTCGAAATGTTTAGAACGTAAAAGGTTGGGTATTGCAACTCCTAAATAATAAGTGTCTGTAAAATAAAATAAACCAGTACCAAAATTTGGTAATGTTTTATTCTGATTTTCAAAAGCTAAATCATTTGGTATAAAACCAGTAGTAATATCTTCATCAGGAAATCTAAAATTAGTAAAATTGGTTGTAAAGTTGGTAATACCTGCCTTTAAACCTAAAGACAATTTATGACCTTCAGCTAACTTTAAAATATAAGCAAAGTCTGTATAAATGTTATTTTCTTTTAGCACACCGTCACCAATATTATCATTAACTAACGAAATTCCAACTTCAATTTTATTACTTAAAGGAGCGTGCACAAAAAAGTTGTAAGTTTTAGGAGCTCCTACAGCAGATGACCATTGTGTTCTGTGTATTGCACCAAAGTTTATAATCCCTAAATTGTTAGTAGTATAAGCTGGGTTTACAATATTTTGATTGTACATATATTGTGTATATTGAGGATCTTGTTGCCCTAATACAGTAAAAACTGTACTTATATAGATTAAGAATAATACTTTTTTCATGAATTTTAATTATTTACTTAGATAAATTCTACCTTGTTTAGGTTTTAAATCATCTTTATTATATCTAAGAATATAAAAATAGACACCGCTAGTTGCTTCACTTCCAGAAGAGTTTTTTCCGTTCCATTTAGATTTACTAATATTTCCTCTAAATATAGATTGACCATATCTATTAAAAATTTCATATTCATAATTAGGATAAAAATATTCTATATTCGGAATGAAATATAGATCATTAGTATCGTCATTATTAGGAGAGAAACCATCAGGAATAAAAAAGTCGAAATTATTTGGATCACATTCAGATAGGTTGAAAGAAATAGCAGTTCTATCTCCTTCGCAGCCTGTAGTATCATCTACATAAGCCGCATAATAAGTAGTGTTTTCTTCTATTAAATCTCCATTACTTAATTCATTTCCTTCTGTTAAAGCGTCAAACCATAGTAAATCAAAAGTACTGATAAGAGTTATGTCTGTTTCTAAATCAAATAAGGTTAAATTATCTAATTTACAGAATGATGTATTACCAGTATATTCTGGCTTTGGAGGATTAACAAGAGTAGCCCTAAATTCAAGTCGAATATGATGCTCACAACCTTCAATGTTTTCTACAGCGAAATAACTAGTTGCATTTTGAATGGGAGTATTTAAAGGTAAAACAGTTCCTAAATCAGCAACATCATACCACACTATATCTCCCGAACTAACTGTTGCATCAAAATCAACTAAAGTTAGGTTGGTTAAATTACAAAAGATAGGATTGGTATTACTTGAGGTTACCATAGAAGTTGCTATTACTTTTGTGGTAACGATAGCTCTTATGCTTTCACAAGTATTTGTAAGGTCGTTAGTTGTTACATAATAATTTGTTCCATCGACCAAAACAGTATTGGTATTTAAAGGAGTGGTAGAAGTTGTATCTATGTACCAAGTTAAGTTTGTTCCTTCATCTATTACAATATCTGCAATGGTAGGTTGATTAGGTTGAAAATCAGATAAACAAAAAGTTTGATTCGGATTTACAATTAGGTTTGGAGGAGTAATAATAGTTGCTTTAAATTCAAGACGAATATTATGCTCACAGCCCTCAATACTTTCAACGGCAAAATAACTTTTTCCATCTTCAATTAATGTAGTTAAAGGGAGTATGTTTCCTCCGGTTGCAGCATCATACCAAACTAAATTTCCTGAATTAACTGTAGCATTAAAACTAGCTAAAGTAATTGGGGTAATATTACAAAAAGTAGGATTCGTGTTACTAGATGTTATAATTGAAGTAGCAATTAATCTTACAGTAACAATAGCTCTACTTGAACTTTCACAACTATTTATAGGGTCGCTAGCAGTTACAAAATAAGTTAAACCATCTACTAAAGGAGTCGTTAAAGGCAAAACGGCAGTAGTTGTTATGTCTTCGTACCATGTTAAATTATCACCCTCAGTAACTATAATATCTGCTAAAGTAGGTTGATTAGGTTGAAAATCAGATAAGCAAAAGGTTTGAGTAGCATTTAAAACAGGAGTGTTTGGTATGCCACCTATTGAGAACATTTTTTTTACTTCAAATTCAAATTGAGCTCTACAAGGGCTTGTATCGTTTTGAATACTTTTTAAAATTATTTCATAAGTACCTTCAACTAATGTAGAAATATTTACATTTAAGTTAGAGGTTATATTTGTAGTGGTAAATGAATTATCAATTAATATAGCTGAGCCAACAATATTTTTAACTTGGTAAGTGATGGTGTAATTACCATCACCAAGAGTAGGTGCATTAATAACTGCTTCAACCTTAGAAGCGTCACATGAATTATCGATAATAACATCTAGTGTAATGTCTTCTGGAATTAAAGAAGCTTCAAAATTAGTATTTGCGCAATCTAAACCAGTATTTTCTGGGCTAGTAATTTGAATATTGTAATCTTTTGTGTCTTTAGGAAATGAAGAAATATCAACAGGTAATTCAGCAGCACCATTCGTGAAAGTTATAGGTTGATTTTCTATTTGAATACTACCTCCGTTCGTAAGATCTTGAACCGTGTAGTTTATGTCTATAGTATCATTAGATAAATTTCCACTAATGTCAAAGAAATTAGTAATATTTAAAATAGCATCAGAACCATCAAAACATTTTTTATTTATTGAATAAGCTATGTCATTCATCACAAATTTAGCATCTGCTATACTAAGAGTATTACATATTAAACCTTTTACATCACTGATATTTTTAACTGTTATATAATATTCTCCTGGAGTTAATATAGGGTTTGGATTAATCGTAAAATTAAAAGCATACATAGGTTTATTTGTAGGAACTACCATTGAAGTAGGTTTTACATTGATATCATTTACATTTCCAGTATATACTAAATCATCTGTAATTACATTTCTAATTTCATATTCTAAATTATGAGTGAAAGGAATCTCATCTGTGCTTACATAATCAATAGTTATATTTAATGGGTTTCCTCTACATATATTTCGCACATTAAATTCTGCTGTAATATTAGGAATACGAACAGTAACGATAGAATTTTCATCGTTACAGACACCATGCTTACGAAAAACATTATATTGAAAACTATAATTACCTGGGCCATTCATTTTATATAAATCTTCAATATCGATTACAGAATCGGTAATACTTGTAATTTGATTAGTACCATTAAGATCACTCCATATACCATCAGAATCTTCACCTATAAGATAATCAAATAAATTAATAGTTTTAAAATCTGAAAGATCATCTGTTTCACAAATAATAATATCTGTAGCATCACCAGGTTCTGCAGCTCTGTGTACTTCTAATACTACAGTTGCAATTTCAGAGGTGCAGGTTTCTACTGCGTCTATTGTATATGTAAAAGTATAAGTTCCTGGCCCTGCTTGTTCAGCATTAAAAAATTCATTAGTTACAAAAAGACCTTGCCAAGTTCCATTTATGTCTGCATTTAAATTGGTTAAATCATTGTCTAAAAAGGTATATAAATTAACATTAGGATTATCACTACAAGCATTTGCACCGCCATCTATATTATCTTCTCCAGGATACCCACCTAAAAAAACAGTTATAGTTGCACTTTCTCCACAAGCTGTATTGGTATATGTAAATTGATGTTCACCAAATCGATTAATAGCCCATAAATTTACTTCACCAGTAGTAGTATTTAAAGCAAAATTATTAATAGGATTACCAGACCATTTTCCTCCTATTGATGGAGTACCTCCTAATTGATTAAAAAGATTATATGTTTGATAGTTGGCGTCAGATTCTTTATTACAAATAACAACAGAACTATCTGCACCTGCACATTGAGAAAAAAGATTGTTAAAAGGGAGTAAAAGTAAAAGTAAATAAAAAAAAATCTTCTTTTGCATAAGAGCAATTATTTATAGCTGTTTTTAAAAGACAAAGCAACATAAAAATCAACAAATTAGGAAGATAAAAAGTACTAATTTTTAAAAACGATGATCTGTCTTTTTTCTATGCTGTTATACTTCGTTATCTTTACTGAAAATTTAGTAGATTTAGATGATAGTACATTTTATAGCGATCGGAGGAAGTGCAATGCACAATTTAGCAATTGCCTTACACGAAAAAGGATACCAAATTACAGGAAGCGATGATACAATTCACGACCCTTCTAAATCTCGTTTAGCAAAACGCGGATTATTACCAGAAGAGTTTGGTTGGTTTCCAGAAAAAATCAATACTGATTTAGATGCTATAATTTTAGGAATGCATGCCAAGAAAGATAATGTTGAGTTGCTAAAAGCACAGGAGTTAGGTGTTAAAATATATTCGTATCCGGAGTTTTTATACGAGCAATCTAAAGATAAAACACGCGTAGTAATTGGTGGTTCTCATGGAAAAACCACCATTACTTCAATGATTTTGCATGTGTTGAATTATCATGAAAGAGAAGTTGATTATATGGTAGGAGCACAGTTAGAGGGCTTTGATACCATGGTGCATTTAACTGAAGAAAATGAATTTATTGTTTTAGAGGGAGATGAGTATTTAAGTTCTCCGATAGATATGCGTCCGAAGTTTCATTTATACAAGCCAAATATTGCATTGTTAACAGGAATTGCTTGGGATCATATTAATGTATTTCCTACGTTTGATAATTATGTAGCGCAGTTTAAAATATTTACAGATTCGCTTACTAATGGCGGAATAATGGTATACAATGAAGAGGATACTATTTTAAAAGAGGTTGTAGAGAATTCGAACCATCCGATAAAAAAATATCCATACAAAACACCTACTTGTTTTATTGATAACGGAATTACGTATTTAGATACTCCTGACGGAGATTTACCTTTAGAAATTTTTGGAGATCATAATTTACAAAATTTGGCAGGGGCAAAGTGGATTTGCCAACACATGGGAATTGATGAGGATGATTTTTATGAAGCAATTGCTAGTTTTAAAGGAGCAAGTAAGCGATTAGAGAAAATTGCAGAAAGTAAAACATCAGTAGTTTTTAAAGATTTTGCACACAGCCCGAGTAAAGTAGCGGCAACAACTACAGCTGTAAAAAAACAATATTCAGAAAGAACAGTATTAGCGTGTTTAGAGTTGCATACATACTCTAGTTTAAATGCTGAGTTTTTAGCAGAATATAAAGGTGCTTTAGATAAAGCGGACAAAGCAGTGGTGTTTTATTCACCACACGCAGTAAAAATTAAACAATTAGAAGAAGTTACAAAACAACAAATTTCGGATGCTTTTAAACGTGATGATTTAATCATCTATACGAATCCTGCTGAGTTTAAAGAATTTTTATTCAATCAGAACTTAGAAAACATCGCCTTATTACTAATGAGTTCTGGTAATTATGGAGGCTTAGATTTTGAGGAAGTTAAAAGGTTGGTTTAAAAGCCAATTTTTCTCTTATACCAGTTATAATCTGTTATTTTAGAAAAGATAAATGTAAAATAAGATTTTTTATATAAAGCTTTAAGGATTATGACTATTCTAGCTTTATAAAGTATATAGTGTTTAATAAACGTAATTCTAGCCTTATTTTGACTGCTGTTGTTTAGGGTTTTTAAGTATTTTTTTAAATATAATTTACTTTGTATAGTTGATTTAAATTTAATGTTTTTCGAAAAAGGAATTATATAATTATATAATTCTAAACCAGCAATTAATTCTTTAGATAAGTATGTGTCTTCAATATTAGTTTTTAATTGTAACTTATTTCCTAATAAAAAAACATCGTAAGCAGCTCTTAAATTTATAGTCTTTAACTCATAGCTATTGTCATTAATGAGTTTAGAAAAAATAGTTAATTTAATCTGATTTTTTAAAGATAAAACAGTTATATTATTAATGTTTTTTAACGATTTTTTTACTGTTTTATAATTAAAGAATTCTGATTTTCCTTTGCGCAACATTTCTTTGTGAATTTCAACAGCTGAAATTTTTTTAGGGTGCGTTATTCTTGGTAAATGTCTATGGTCATTAAAAAGTTCTGAAACTTTATTATTGTAACCATTTTCTTGAAGAATTTTAAACGCAATATCACACTTCATCTTTTTAACCAAAAAATCAATATCCCCAACCATGCGCTCTGCAATATCTTCGTATAGGTTATCAAGTAAGTTTCCTGTTCCTTTTAAAAATATAGGAGTGATATTGGTTTTATGAAGTAACTCATTTATTTCTTTGGCTTCCGCTATAATTTCAGAATTTCTAGTGCGGTTTAAATCTGTTATATGCTGCATATAAGCAACTAAATCATTAGGTAAGTAATGTAGAAAATCAGCCCGTTTTAGATTACAATATAAGGCAGGAAAAACATAATGAGATGTGCTTAATTTTACCACATTATCCCAATTTACATTTCCTATTTTTAGTAATTGTTCAACTAATTCACGATTGTGTTTTTCATGTGTAATTGTAAGGCATTTACCAACAAATAATAATGTTTCTTTATAAGTCATCATTAAAAATTTTAGTAACTGTATTTATCATTTTCGTATTATCAGAATAAGTAAGTTGATAGCAAGGAATTTTTAAAAACCAATCTAAAAAAATACTTGCATTTTCTATCTTAGGTGAAAGCCATGAATCTGGTACTAATTGTTCTAAAGCATTTAGGTTAGAAATTTTAGAAATAGTTATATCACTATCTTTTTTATATTTAATAAAAACCAAAGCCTTGCATGGTAAGTTTTGCTTATAATCATTGTTGTTAGGCAAAATGTAGCGGACAATTTTATTTAATCTTTTAAAATGATATTCAGCAGAATTTTTTAATTCAGGGTATATTGGTAATAGTGTTTGTAAGCTATTTTTTTTAATTGAAATAGCAGAAGGAAAACTATATATATGGTTGTTTTTAGCAGCAATAGGAACAAAATCGTCTGCTAAGCAAGTAAAGCCGTTTGCTTGCAGTAGTGCTAAAGAAGTGCTTTTACCATTGCCAGAATCGCCTAAAAAAAGCATTGAAGATGTACCGTTGCTAATTGCAGATGCATGAAAAACACCAAGCCACTTATCTTCTGTTTTTTGATGCATGTATTCTACTATTTTCATTGAGAATTTCCCCTGAAAAAAGTGAACATCTTTTAATAACCAAGTTTCTATAACTTCGTTATTTATAGAAAAAGAAATATGTTGGTCGTTACTATATACATGAAATGAATGTGTTTTACCTTCAGGTTTACTAGTCTCTAAGTGGGCAAATTTTGGATGTACTAAAAATCGTTCATACTCGGTAGAATAGTGAACATGAATAACGATGTCATTAATTTTATAATAAGATTGATATTGAAATAGTTGAGGTTTTTTAACTAAATAATTATTAGGTTTTTCTTTTGACGGTGAAGTTAATAATTTAGAAATATCATCTATAATAACAGATAATTTATGGTTTTTGGTGCTGCTTTCATCAGATAAAACAGTTATGATTTCTTCTTTAGTAACTTGATTGTTTAAAAGAGAAATAATTTCAGCAACAATAGGTTCTATTATTAAGTATTGGTTGCTGTTTTGAAGCCATAAGATAGTTTTATTCTCTAATGTTCGTTGTAAAATCATAGGTTATAAAAATAATAAAACCCCGAAACAATCGGGGTTTTATTGTTAAAAAAATAAAAAAGATATTAAAAGCCATCTCCTGGAGATCCAGGAGATCCAGGGCTTTGCGCTTGTGCTTTTTGTGGACTTAAAATAAGATAAGTTCCTAAAGCAGTTAAAGCTGCATACTTACCATAACCACCTATTTTTCTTAGAGCCTCTTTTCTAGAGATGTCTTCACTGTTTTTTTTAATCTGTTTTTTCATGATGCTATATATTATTCTAAAATAATTTTCTTACTAATTTTACCTAAATCTGATTTTAATTCTACAATGTAAACTCCCTTAGATATTTCCGGTAATTGAATTACATGAGTTCCTGTAGATTTAAACTGTGTACTAATTATTTTTTTACCCAAAATAGAGTAAATGTTTAACGATGCGTTATCAGTTTGTAAACCAGCAACAGTTAAGGTATTATTCGTAGATCTATAAATGCTTACATTTTGTAACTCTTGTTTGGTAGGTATATTTTCTAATTTTTTAGAACTAATATGAATATAAAACTGACCAGTTGATTTAGTAGTGTTTTTTATAATTACTTTATAAGTATTATGAGAAAGATTCGTAAATGTCTTTGCCTTCCTATCTTCTAAATATACCTCCATTCCATCAGGAAGATTTTTAGAACTAACAGAAAATGTTAATTCCTTTCCAGCTTCAATAGTAACTCCAACAGGTATTACCAATGTTTCTAAATTAGTATTTGGTAAGGTTTGAATAGCTAGTTTTTTTCCTTGGTTATTTTCTAACAACTCAGTATATATACTAAAATCTTCTTTTACTCCACTAAACATTTTAGAATCATATCCGTTGTCAAAACCTGTAGTTTTGTTAGCCACATAAAATACTTTAGTAGATTTTTTATTTCCATCATTTTCAACGAATAACTCAAAAGAAGTTTTTGGAGCTTGTCTCATAAAAGTATCACTATTTTGATGACTCTGATTAGCTGTTGAATAAGTAACGTTTCCAGAACCACTTGCTTCTACAAAAAAACCTTGTCCAGGAGCTAAATTAATTGGGCTTACTGCATTGTATGTTACATATTGTGTACCATTCCATAGCCAAATTGTTTCTTCAGTAAGGGTTGCTGTATTTGTACTAGTAAAAGTAGCTGAATTTATATAAGCAGTATATGGATTACCTAATAAGTTAAAGTTATCTCTAGTTCCTTGGTTAACAGGAAAGCTAACATTAGATGTGTTTATACTACCTGTGATAGATACATCACCAGGTGCTGCTAACTTCATAGAGATTCCAACTCCTGAAGGAATAGCTCCAGTAGAAGCATTGGTAGAATACATCCAGCTAGGCCCAGCATTGTTTAAGTATGATCCAAGACCAATATTACTTCCTGTTCCGGTTGCAAAAGTATGGTTTGCAATAACGTCTTGTTGCGTTTCACCATTAACAGGTGCGGCTACCAAATACCAATTAGTAGTAGGTAAGTTTCTTTTGTATGTTACCGGTGCTGTTACTGTAGCATTAGCAATTAATGAAGCAGCAGAAGCGATATTTATAGAATTTACAGTTACAGCCGAAGAAATTGTCGGGTAATTAGTTAATCCTGAGGGAATAGTTACATTAGCAGTACTAGTAGGAACAGAATTTGTATTCCAGTTACTAGCTGTATTCCAATCATTATTTGTAATACCTGTCCATGTTAGGGTAGGATTACCTACAAAAACATTTGCAGTGGAACCAACACTATTTAAGGTTATGTTAGCATTGTTGTTAGCATTATCTCTTAAAGTTCCACCATTGGTAGCTAAAGCACCAACAGCAATACCATCGGTGTCTAAGTCACCATTTTGCACTGTATATCTAAATAAAACGGCACTAGATCCGCTACCAGCGATATAATTAGCTTGACGAACAGTAGCACCAATAGTAATAGCAATTTGTGGCGTTCCTCCCGCAGTAACAACAGTTATGTTTTCATTAAAGTTAACTGTGAAATCTAAATTTTGTCCAGCTATATAAGTAGCATTAGCGGGTACAGTAACACTAGAAACGGTAGGTGTATTAGCATCAATAGGATCAGAAGCTTGGCTGATAGCTGTTGTAAAAGAAGCACTATTATTTCCAGCCGCATCACTTAATATAAAGTTAACAGGAATATTATCACCTGCTGCTCTGTCAGTATTTCCTTCAGCTACGGTATAAGTAGCAGAATAACTACCACCACCATCGTCAGAAAATCCAGTTACATTTACACCATTTACTTGACCAGTATTTAAACTCAATCCAGCTTCACTAGCGGTAAGGCTTACGGTAATAGCGTCACCAACTTTAGCTGAAGTATCAGGAATAGAAGTACTAATTACTGAAGGACTATTAGCATCAATAGGATCAGAAGCTTGACTGATAGCTGTTGTAAAAGCAGCACTATTATTGCCTAAAGCATCTGTTAGTATAAAGTTTACAGGTATATTATCACCAGCAGCTCTATCAGTATTTCCTTCAGCTACGGTATATGTAGCACTATATGTATTACCAGCAATATTTGTAAAGCCAGTTACATTTACACCATTTACTTGTCCTGTATTTAAAGTTAATCCTGATTCATCTGTAACTATTATTACCGTTATAGCATCGTCAACATTAGCAGGAGAATTAGGTATTGAAACATTTGTCACCGTTGGTCCAGCAGCATCTACTAAAACATTAGTAGTTGCCCCAATACTATTTAAGGTTGTGTTAGCATTAGCATTACCTGAATCAGCTAAAGTTCCACCATTGGTAGCTAAAGTACCAACAGTAATCCCATCTGTATCTAAATCACCATTTTGCACGGTATATCTAAATAATAAAGCACTAGACCCGCTACCACTTATATAAGTAGCTTGGCGAACAATGGCGCCAACCGTAATTGTTATTTGAGGATTTCCGCCTGTAGTAACTACAGTTATGTTTTCGTTAAAGTTAACAGTGAAATCTAAATTTTGTCCAGCTACGTAGGTAGCATTAGATGGTACAGTTACATTACTAACTGTTGGAGCTACAGCATTAGATACAACTGTAGTTAGATTGTCAGTATCAGTATCTTTACCGTCATCTATAACTAAAGTAAATGTTGTAGTTTCTGAAGTACTCGTTCTGTTGTCTGTAGGGTTATAAGATAAAGCTCTTAATTTTGCTTGTAAATCAGCAGGAGTTGTACTAGAAATAGCATAAGGCCCTGCACCAGTTAAACCTGTTCCAGACAAAACACCTTTTGCATTAACATCTAAAGTAATAGTTGCAGATAAATTATCTCCATCAGCATCAGTAGTTGTTATTGCAGAAAAAGGTGATACTGTAGCATTATCATTTACTGCTTGACCTGCTGAAGTACCTGCTATTACTGGGGCAGTATTGGGTGCTGCAAAAGTACTACCTGTAAAAGTAGAAGGAACCCCTGTTGGGAAATTAAACTCACCCGTTGTCCATCCTGCTGGAGGATTGCTAATTGCGTTTAAGCAATCAGCTGTACTTCCGTTACATACTGTAGATCCAGAATAATAGCCTAAATTACTAGATGATACAGCAGTACTACCCGCTACAAGACCAGTTCCTGCCAAAACAGCTATTTCTCCATTAGTAGGTGCTAGTTCTCCATAAAACGCTAAAAATGTAGTTGGAGCAGCTCTTGTGCCAAAATAGGCATATATTTGATCTCCAGCGGCTAAATTAAAACCTGAATCTGATTCAGTAACAGAACCTATAGATGCTGTTGGTAGATCATTTCCACTACTTATTTGAATAACGGTTCCTTTTGGTATTGTACTACCCGTATCATTTATCCAAGTATTAGCACCCTCTCCTATAGGCGAATCAAAAGCACTTCCTGTCCATTCATCGTCATCAAAAACAATGGTAGTACCATTAGTACAATCATCCAATAGTAAAAAGGCATAATCTGATTTTGATGTTGGTGGGGAAACTTTGTTAAAAGCAATTATAGCAATATCGCCAGGAACATCAATTGTACCATTGTCTCCTTGCTGAGCATGTATGGTATTTACGGTTAAAAACAATAAACAAAGACTAAATATCTTTATTATTGTTAGAGTAGTTTTTTTTCTCATCTGTCTGGTTTTTAGGTAAATATAAGTAATTTCAATAAAGTTCTCTAAAAATAATTAGGAACTTTATTGAAATTTAATTTGTAGCATAAATAATTTATTGCCTACTAGGATAGGTACCAAAAAGACATATAATATAGTTTGAAGCTAAATATGGTTGGCTATTATCAATAGAGAGATTCGATCCTGTATTGGTTGTACTAGCGGTAATACCTTGAATAGCTATTGGGCTTCCAGAATATTGCGTTACTGCTGTTGCTTCAGATGAAAAATTATCTTTTCCTGTATTCGCTAATACTCCTGCACCAGGATTTAGTTCATCTTCATTTCCTGCCTCAGTATTCACAGGGATACTTACGGTACCATTATTATTAATAATAACATTGTGATTGTGAGAAGGTAGTTGTATTGAATTTAGAATGTTTAATTCTTTTCCTCCTTTTGTTCCTTGTCTATAGTTTGATAAACCTGATCCTGTTCTAGGACCAATAGGAGCTCTACCTCTTAAATCAGGTAATGCATAAGTAGTTCTTCCGTCTCCACCGTATATGGTTCCTATAATTGAAAATAAGGCAGTATTTTGTGAGATAGACATTATTTGCCCATCACAAAAAGCCCATCCTCTAGGAGCAAAATTTCCTGCGAATAATTTAATCTCTCCAGTTAACCCTTCTTGAGCATTACTTTTAATAGCAAACAAAAGACAAATTAAGAAAAGTACGATATATTTAGTTTTTAATTTCATAACTTAATAAAGTTTGATTATTAATTTCTACTAGGATAGATACCTTGAGTAGCAATAATATAATTGATAGCTAAATAGGGTTGTCTGTTTTCTATAGGTTGATTAGCTCCCGTGTTTGTTGTGCTAGCAGTAATACCTTGAATAGGTATTGGGCTTCCAGAATATTTTGCTGCTGCTGTTGCTTCAGATGAAAAATTATCTCCGCCTGTATTAGCTAATACCCCTGCACCAGGATTTGCTTCATCTTCATTTCCAGCTTCAGCATTTACAGGAATACTTACAGTACCATTGTTATTAATAATAACAAGATGATTGTGCGAAGGTAACTGAGTTGTATTTAAAATAGTTGTTTCTCGTCCTCCTTTCTGCCCCCATCTATAAGTAGATAGACCAGGTCCTGTTCTAGGTCCTATAGCAACTCTACCACGTAAATCTGGTAGACCAAAAGTTGTTCTTCCATCACCACCATAAGTAGTTCCTAATAGAGAAAATAAAGCATCATTTTGAGAGATAGATAACAGTTGTCCATCACAAAAAGCCCATCCTCTAGGGGCAAAATTCCCAGCAAATATTTTAACTTCACCTAGCATTACTTCTTGTGCATTACTTGTTGTAGTTGAAAGTAAGCAAATAAATAGTAGCCCTAGAAATTTAATTTTTAGTTTCATAATGTGTAAAATTTAGTTTGTTAATATTTGTTTTCTATAAAGACATTGGTGTAAATTTCTCTATTCTTAAAGTAAAAAAGAATATGGAGTGTACGTGTCTTCTATACTCAAATTTAGGAATAGAGCTAGGGAAAATGGTAAGAAGTTCTTTAAGCGTATAAATTAAAGGCATAAAGAATAAGATAAAAGGTATAGAAAGAAATGTTTTCTTGGAAGAAAATATTTTAAAAGAAAAATACTAGTATGTGAATTTAACTTTTACGCCAGAAGAATGGAGTTAGTAGTATTAATACTGTAAAAAGCTCTAAACGACCAATTAACATTAGGAAAGAGCAGAACCATTTTGCTCCGATAGATAAATGATTAAAATTATCTACGGGGCTTACACTTCCTATTGCAGGTCCTATATTACCTAAAGATGATGCACATGCACCTAAGGCAGAATAAAAATCTAAACCAAAAAAAGCTAATATTACCGTACCTGATATAAAAATAAGCATGTACACAACAAAGAACGAAAGTATGTTAAATACAATGGTTTGTTTTACGGCTTTACCATCATAACGAACAGGGATAATAGCATTAGGATGTAATGATTTTTTAAATTCTAAAAAGCTATTTTTAAGCATTACAATATGTCGAACAATTTTTACACCACCAGAAGTAGATCCTGCTGATCCACCTAAGAAGAATAACGAGAAAAACATTGCTGTTACAAAAAAGCTCCACATTGTAAAATCGGCAGTTACAAATCCGGTTGTAGTTACAACCGAAATTACAGAAAATAACGCATGTCTAACAGCACTTTCTACTTTTCCGAAAACCATTGGGTGATCGATAGAAGTTTGTAAAGCTGGGTCTTGATAAAAAATAATCATAACCGCAATAATTGCAGATATGGTTAATGTACCAAATAAATAATATTTAAACTCTTCACTCTGAATTACTTTTCTGAATTTTCCTTTTAAAGCAAAATAAGTTAGTACAAAATTGGTACCTGCTATAAACATGAAAAATATAATGATATATTGAATTAAAGGAGAACCATTCCAGTGAGCAACACTTGCGTTTTTAGTTGAGAATCCGCCAGTACTAACCGTTGCCATGGCATGGTTAATGGCATCAAACCAATTCATTCCTGCTACTTTTAAAAGTAAGAGTTCAACAATAGTAAGTAGTACATATATTTGCCATAATCGCTTAGCAGTGTCTGTAATACGTGGGTGTAATTTATCTGCCGAAGGTCCTGGAGCTTCCGCCATAAATAATTGCATTCCACCAATACCTAATAAAGGCAATATTGCAATGGTAAGTACAATAATTCCCATACCACCAATCCAATGTGTAGCACTACGCCAAAAAAGAATTCCTTTAGGCATAGATTCTATATCTGTTAAGATAGATGAACCAGTTGTTGAATAGCCAGATATTGTTTCAAAAAAAGCATTTGTAATACTAGGAATACTGCCAGACAATAAATAAGGTAGCATGCCTGTAATAGACAGCGTAAGCCATCCAAAGGTAACTATAAGATACCCTTCTTTTTTTTGAATTTTTTTATTATCGGGTTTGTTAAAGAAGTAGAGGACTAAACCTGTTGCAATAGTAATTACACCTGCATTTAAAATACCCCATTTAGAAGTTTCATCATAATAAAAACTAAAAGGTAATGAAAGCCACATAAATAAACCGTTAAGAATAGCGGTTATACCTAAGAAACGGTAAATTAATTTTAGATTTAGATTCTCCATTATTTAAATAAATCTTCTACAGCTGATATAGCCTCTGGTAAACAAAAAACGATAGCTTTATCTCCTCCTTGTAATTGAAAATCTCCAAAAGACATGTGAGGTTTACCGTCTCTAATTACACCTCCAAAAACTGCTTCTCTAGGGAAGCGTAAATCTTTAATTGGTTTTTCGGTTACTTTAGCATTAGGAGGTACTTCAAATTCAAAAACTTCAGCATCAATATTATGTAAGTTGGCTAAAGCTAAGATATCTCCTTTACGGATATGACGAAAAATGCTACTAGCAGCAATTAATTTTTTGTTGATAAGCGTATCTATGCCAATAGTTTGCGATATGTTTATATAATCCATATTCTCAACTAAAGCGACCGTTTTTTTAACACCTTTAGATTTTGCAACTAAACAAGACATAATATTGGTTTCAGAATCTCCAGTAACGGCAACAAAAGCATCCATTTCTCGAATGTTTTCACCTTCTAAAAGTTCTATGTTTCTACCATCACCATGAACAACCAACGTATCCATTAAATCTTCAGCAAGACTTAAAGCCTTTTCTTTTCTACGCTCTATTAACTTTACTTTAAAATTATCTTTACAAAGACTTCTCGCCGTTTTTCTACCAATACTACTACCACCAAGAATCATAACATTTTTAATATTAATATGTTCTTTACCAATAATAGGATATAGTTTTGAGATACTATAATTTGGTACTGAAAAATAAACTTGATCGTTCATTTTATAAGTAGTATCACCACGAGGAATAATAGTTTGTGCTATTCCTTCACGCTTTATTGCTATGGTAATAAAATCGACTAAACTAAATTTTTCTTTAGCTTCTTTAACTGTTAAATCTAATATTTTTGATTTATAACCAAGAGCAGTTCCCATGATATTAAAAACACCATTTTCAAAGGCAACAGTATCGTTAAAAGAAGATTGGTTTAGAAGTAGTTTTATTTCTTCAGCAGCTAAAGCTTCGGGAGAAATCATGAAATCTACTCCGAAATCTTTAAAATTTATACTGTCATTTTTTAAAAACTCTGGATTGTTTATTCTCGCAATTGTCTTTTTTACACCTAATGCCTTACCAATAACAGATATGGCAAAATTGGTGTTTTGACTTTCGGTAACGGCCAATAATAAATCGGCAGAATCAATACCAATTTCTTTTAATAATTTAATAGAAGTTGCATCTCCTTTTTTGGTAATTACATCTAAATGGTTATTGATATAATTCAGCTTTTCGCCGTCAAAATCAATCACGAAAGTATCTTGAGATTCGTAAGAAAGGAGTTTAGCCAAGTGAAAACCTACGCTTCCTGCTCCGGCTATTATAATTTTCATAAGTACGTTTGAAAAATGATAGGGGGCAAAGATACTGTGCTTCTTTGGGTTGTGCAAAAAATGGATTATATTTATGTAGAATTCTGATACTGTAATAGATGAAAAAGATATCAATTAAATCTTGGGCTTTAGATGATAGGCCTCGTGAAAAATTAATGCTAAAAGGCAAGTCGGTTTTGTCGGATGCAGAGTTGGTTGCTATTTTAATAGGCTCAGGTAATAGAGAAGAGAGTGCTGTTGCGTTGTCTCAAAAAATATTAGCTTCCGTAAATCATGATTTAAACGCTTTAGCAAAATTGTCTATAGAAGAGTTAATTGAATTTAAAGGAATAGGGGAGGCAAAGGCAATTTCAATAATAACAGCCTTAGAGTTCGGAAAAAGAAGACAGTTTAAAGAAAGTAATACGGTGTTAAAAATAAAAAGTTCTTTAGATGCCGCTACTATATTACAACCGTTTTTAGGCGATTTAGAACATGAAGAGTTTTGGGTGTTGTATTTAAATAATTCAAATAAAGTATTGGCAAAACATCAATTAAGTAAAGGAGGTTTTACGGCAACTTTGGTAGATTTAAGGTTATTATATCAAAAGGCATTAAAATTATCTGCAGTTGGTATTATTGTGTCTCATAATCATCCGTCAGGAAAACTAAGTCCTAGTAAATCAGATATCGAACTTACCAATAAAATTAAAGAAGCAGGTGCTACTTTAGATATAAAACTCTTAGACCATTTAATAATTACTGAAAAAACGTATTTTAGCTTTGCAGACGAAGGTATACTATAGTCGTTTGCACATATTTTTAAGACTATGATACTTATTTATACCCATAAAATTACGCCTCGTGTTCGGTATGTTTTTAAACATATTTTTACACGTATATTACAAATTCCTATTAATTTTACAGGTAAAGTAGAAGAGTTTGTAGCGTACAATGGGCCTAAATTTTCATATACAAATGTAGCTTTAGGAAAAGAATTTTTTGTAAAAAGTAACGAATTATTGTTTCAACAAGGAGTTAAAGATTTTGAAATAATTTTTAAAAAATGGGATGATATTCCTTGCTTTTTCCCAACAGATGAGCAATCAGAAATACCTTTTGATATTTTTGCGGCAAGCTTTTATTTAGTGTCTAGATATGAAGAGTATTTACCACAAGTAAAAGATGAACACGGACGATTTACAGCAAAACAAAGCATTGCTTTTAAACATGGTTTTTTAGAGAAGCCTGTAGTAGATATTTGGGCATATAAATTTTTAGAAATTTTAAAAATTAAGTTCCCCGATTATGAGCATCCAACCAGAAAATACCAATACATTTCAACTATTGATGTAGACAATGCTTTTGCGTATAAGTACAAAAGCTTTGTACGAATTGTAGGAGGCTTTTTAAAAGATGTATCTCAATTTAAAATATTTACAATTTGGGATCGCCTCGCGGTTTTGTTTAATATAAAAAGAGATCCTTTTAATACTTTTAAAGCAATAATAGAATTAAAAAACATATATGAAGTTCGAACTATTTTTTTCTTTTTAATAGGCGATTATACTACTTTTGATACCAATGTTTCAGCATCAAAAAGAAAATTTAAACTTTTAATAAAAGACACGGTAGATTATGCTCGAGTAGGTTTGCATCCTTCTTATTATACTATGAATAATAGTGATATGTTAAAGAAAGAAAAAGAACGGTTAGAAAATATTATTAATATGCCAATACGTCGCTCACGACAGCATTATTTACGATTATCTTTACCTGAAACATATCAGAATTTAATCGATTTTGAGATAGAGGAAGATTATTCGATGGGATATGCAAGTCATACCGGTTTTAGAGCAGGAACCTGTACTCCTTTTTATTTTTATGATCTAGAATTTGAAATTCAAACTCCTTTAAAAGTATTTCCGTTTGCTTTAATTGATACAACTTTAAATGATTACTTGAAGTTGACGCCGAAACAATCATTAGGTAAAATTAGAGACCTTAAAAACGAAGTAAAAGCAGTAAACGGACTTTTTATTACCATTTTTCACAATGAAAGCTTAAGTAATTATCAACGATGGAAAGGTTGGAGACGCGTATATAGTTCGATGCTTAAAATAGTTAGAAATTAATTAAAACCTTTTAGAATAGTATACTAGGATGAATATAAAACACATTTTTTTTGATTTAGATCACACACTTTGGGATTTTGATAAAAACTCAAAACTAACCTTTAAACAAATTATAGAAGAGCAGAGCATTAAAATAAATGTAGATGATTTTTTAAACATCTACTTACCGATTAATTTAAAGTATTGGAAATTATATAGAGAAGAAAAAGTATCGAAAACAACTTTAAGATACGGCCGGTTAAAAGAAACTTTTGATGCTTTAAACTATAAAATATCAGACGATTTAATTACTACAATTTCTGAAGACTATATTAAATACTTACCTAATTATAATCATTTATTTGAAGGAACAGTTGAGGTTTTAGAGTATTTAAAACAAAAATATGAATTGCATATAATAACGAATGGTTTCGAAGAAATTCAAAGTTTAAAGATGCAAAAAGCAGGAATAAATACATATTTTAAAGAAGTTATTACCTCGGAAAGTGTGGGTGTTAAAAAGCCAAATCCTAAAGTTTTTGAGTTTGCTTTAATGAAAGCAAAAGCAACAGCAGAAGATGCTATAATGATTGGTGATAGTTATGAAGCAGATATTTTAGGTGCTTTAAATTGTGGTATGTTAGCAATTCATTTTACAAATGAAATAAAGCCAAAGGCTGGAGTGATAAGTATTCAATCACTAATACAATTAAAACAATATTTATAAATTACAATAAACATGAATAAATTACTTTTTATTTTTTTGATGCTATCAGCATCAATCTTTGCTCAAAAAAACATTAACAATTATAAGTATATAATTGTGCCTAAGAAATTTGATTTTGTTACAAAAGATGATCAATATCAAACAAGTTCATTAACTAAGTTTTTATTTAATAAATATGGTTTCAGAGCTGTTTTATCAGATGAAAAATTACCAATAGATTTAGCTAAAGATAGATGTTTGGCTTTAACAGTAGTTATTAAGGATGAATCAAGTATGTTTTCAACCAAAACAATTCTTGAGTTGCAGGATTGTTTCAATAATGTTGTATTTATTTCTTCTCTTGGAAAAAGTAAACAGAAAGAATATAAAAAAGCTTATCATGAAGCAATTCGTAAAGCTTTCAAATCAGTTCAGACTTTAAAGTATAATTATGTTCCTCTTAAAAGTGTAAAAATTCACGAACCTATTGTAGATACTAATATCAATAATATTAAGGTTATAGAGTCTAAAATAGATGTAGAGAACGATGTTAATGAAACAAAAGCAATAAGTTTATATGCACAATCAATTCCTAGCGGATTTCAATTAGTAAATACAAAACCAGAAGTTATTTTTCAAATATTAAAAACAAATGTTAAAGATGTTTATATACTGAAGGGTAAAAACGGAGTTTTATACAAAAATAATGGTATTTGGATTGCAGAATATTATAAAGAAAGTATAAAAGTTATAGAGAAATACGAAGTTAAGTTTTAATTTCTATTTAAATTTACATTAAAAAAGGGCGCTATTTTAGCGCTCTTTTTTAATAATTATATTTATCCTTCCAGCGTTGTTTTAATAATTCTCTAAACTGATTTTCTCGAGCATTATTACCTGGCTCATATAGCTTTGTGTTTTTTATTTCGTCAGGTAAAAATTCTTGATTCACAAAGTTACCAGCATAATTATGTGAGTATTGGTAATCTTTACCATAATCTAAATCTTTCATTAGTTTTGTAGGAGCATTTCTTAAGTGCAACGGAATTGATAAATCTCCTGTTGTTCTTACTAAGTTCTGAGCTTCGCCAATAGCCATATAAGATGCATTACTTTTTGCAGAATTAGCTAAGTAAATAGCGCATTGACTAAGTATAATTCTCGATTCAGGATAACCAATTACTGACACAGCCTGAAACGTGTTATTAGCCATTATAAAAGCAGTAGGGTTTGCATTACCAATATCTTCTGAAGCTGCAATAAGAAGCCTACGAGCAATAAATTTTACATCTTCACCACCTTCAATCATTCTAGCCAACCAATACACAGCACCGTTAGGATCGCTACCTCTTATCGATTTTATAAAAGCTGAAACAATATCGTAATGTTGCTCGCCAGTTTTATCATAACGAACGGTGTTTTTCTGAATTTTAGATAAAACTAATTCATTAGTAATTTCAATCTCCTCATCAGCCGCTACTAATAATTCAAAAATGTTTAATAATTTACGAGCATCTCCACCTGATACTTGTAATAAGGCATCAGTTTCTTTTAAAGTTATCTTTTTTTGTGATACAAGGTTGTCTTCTTTCATAGCTCTGTTTAAAAGAGCTATTAAATCATTTTTATCAAAAGAATTTAAAATATATACTTGGCAACGAGAGAGTAGGGCAGGTATGACTTCAAAACTAGGGTTTTCAGTTGTGGCGCCGACCAGGGTAACCCATCCTTTTTCTACCGCAGCTAAGAGTGAATCTTGTTGAGATTTACTAAAACGATGAATTTCATCAATAAATAAAATAGGATTTTTATGAGTAAACAATCCACCGCTTTTCTTTGCTTTCTCTATTACCTCTCTAACATCTTTTACGCCCGAACTTATTGCACTTAGAGTATAAAAAGGACGGCCGGATTCATTAGCAATAATATTAGCCAAAGTTGTTTTTCCGATACCAGGAGGTCCCCAAAGAATTAAAGAAGGAATGATACCTTGTTTAATATGATTTGTTAAAATTCCGCTTTCGCCAACCAAGTGTTGTTGACTAATATAATCTGATAATTTTTGTGGACGTATTCTTTCTGCCAAAGGTTCATTCATGATGTAAAAATATAAAAGATTTATGACAGATGTTCCGAAATAGTTGTTTGGATTTATTTTTGTTATTTTCATACTGATGAAAACAGATACTCAATTAAAATTTTCGAACAGCGTTTTTCTTATTCCGTTTATTTTTGTTTTCCTAATATGGTTTATTTATTGGGTAGAAATTACTTTTGGATTAAATTTTAATAAATATGGTGTAGCACCCAGAAAAGTTTATGGTTTAAGAGGCGTTTTAGTGTCTCCATTTATACATAGTGATACGAGTCACCTTTTTAATAATTCGGCTCCTTTATTTGTGCTTTCTATTTGCCTTTTTTATTTTTATAATAAGGTAGCACTAAAAGTTTTAACTTTAGGAGCTTTATTAACAGGTTTTTTAACTTGGATTATAGCCTCTAGTTCCTACCATATTGGCGCGAGTGGTATTGTATACTTATTATTCAGTTTTGTTTTTTTTAGTGGAATAATAATAAAACATTATCGATTGGTAGCTGTTTCGTTAATTATAATTTTTCTCTACGGAAGTATGATTTGGTATGTATTACCAATTAAAGAAGGTATGTCTTGGGAAGGACACCTTTCTGGGTTGATATCTGGCTTTATTTTAGCTGTTTTTTATAGAAAGATTGGCGTCGTAAAAGAAAAACATCAGTTTTCTAAAACTGATTTTGACGATATGTTTGATGAAGAAGGTAATTATATGCCACCTGAAATTAATGAAGAGGTTGAATTAACTATACTACCAGAAATAGATTATAAATATTTTTATAAAGAAGAAGAATAAAAAAAACCTGCTTTAAAGCAGGTTTTTTATTTATATTATTGTCTTTGTCTTAGTGTTTCATACAAAAATACGCCACAGGCAACTGAAACATTTAAAGATTCAATTTCACCAAGTAAAGGCAATTTGGCTTTGTAATCTACCATTTTTAAAACAGAAGTACTTACACCTTTGTGCTCAGAACCCATTACAATTGCTATAGGTTGATTTAAATCAACATCAAAAACAGAATCTTCTGTTTTTTCGCTAGCAGCAACCATTTTTATATCTGCCGCTTGTAATTGAAACATAGCATCTTTAATATGATCTACTTTACAAATAGGAATTTTAAAAGCTGCACCAGCTGATGTTTTTATAGTTTCTGCATTTACAGGAGCACTACCACTTTTTTGAATGATAATTCCGTTAACACCCGTACATTCAGCAGTTCTTATAATAGCACCAAAATTACGTACATCAGATACCTGATCTAACAATAAGAATAAAGGCATTTTATCAGACTCTAAAGTAGTTTCAATTAATGTTTCTAAATCATGAAAATCTACAGGAGAAATTTTAGCAACAGCTCCTTGATGATTACTGTGCTTAGATAATCTATCAAGTTTTTCTGTAGGAACAACACTAGTTGATACTTTGTTTTTTCTTAATAACTTATCTAATTCAAAAAATAACTCGCCTCTAAGTCCTTTTTGTAAATATACTTTGTTAATTGATGCATCACTTTCAATAGCTTCAATAATTGCTCTAATACCAAAAATAGTAGTGTTTTCTTCCATGCTGCAAATGTACTAGAATTTATTGTATAAAAAAACCACCTCGTTAGAGGTGGTTTTAAATATTTAAAAGAATAAATTTATTTAGGAGTTACAGTATACATATAACCGTCTTTAACTTCAAGTTCTGCAAGAATTGCTTGAGAACCATCTGCATCATTCGACATAAATCCATTATTTAATTATCTATTAATTTTATTATTGTCTTGTATAAGTAGATGTCCAAGTACCATCTCTAGTAGACCAAAGTGTTTGAAGGTGAGTCATAGTAAGTACACCTGCATTAGCATCCCATGATCCGCCTGTTATATCACCAATATCGTATGTACCACCATCAGAACCAAAATCTAAGTTACCTGTAGGTAATACATCTCCACAAACAACAGAAATGCTTCCAGAGTTTAGTAAAGTAGAGTTACCAGTACATTGGTGTAACCAACCACCATCAGCACTTCCTATAAGCCAAGTACCATCAGCATTTTTTGATATAGTAGTTGTAAAAGAAGGTGCGCAAGAACTGTTAGTAACTAAATACGTTCCTGTTAAATCTGCTGAACAATTTACCACTACATTAAAATCACCCATACTAGCGTTGTAATAATAAACATCACCATCTTTTTGAGTAATTTTAGCTCTAAAAGTTACTTTATCTCCAATTCTTAAAGCGGTAGGAGTTACTCCTGTACCACTTAAAATTTTTGTTAAGTTATCAACAACTAAGTTAAAAGGAAGTGTAGTAGATTCACCTACTGCAATTTCTTCACCACCATTGTATGATTTTACAATTTCTATTTTTTCTAAACCTTCTGTACTACCAGATACTTTAGAAATAGTCATGTTTAAATAAGCTGTAGATATAGTAACAGTAGCATCGGCTAAATCAACCCCTGCTTCAGGAGAACCTAATATAGAGGTACCAGATGTTGCAGAAAAGTTAATTAAAAAACCAGCTTCATCTTTAACTTCTGCTACAGTATCTGCATCAGTATCACATGATGTTATGGTTACAAAACTAACCATAGCTAAGAATATATATATTATTTTTTTCATTTTAAGTGTTTTTTATTTTTAAAAATTAATTCTGCCACCATAATGATGTAGTTAACTTATCTGCACCTTGATTAGATACAGCATCTGTATAATTTAAACCATTAACAGATTGTTGAGATAATGGGTAATTATATCTTGATGGGATAGATGATTCTTGAGCATCTATAGCTAAAGGTAAGTTCGGAAACTTAGTTCTGTTCCATTCAGCAAATGCTTCAAATCCTTGCATGTATAATGATACCCATACTTGTCCTGCAATTTGATCTAAACCAGCAGCACCACCACTATAAGTAATTGTAAATGGAGCAACACCGTTGTTAAGACAAGATGCAGCAATAGCTTCATTTAAGTGAGTACCTGCATCAGATACAGCACCAATATAACCTTTAGCAGAAGCTTCAGCCATTAATAATTTAAGTTGAGCATAAGTTAAGAAGTAACCTGGTTGAGTTGCTTCTAAATACTTAGTACCAATTAAAGAAACGTTGTTAGAATCTCCAAATACAGAGTTACCAATGTCTTGAATACCTGCAGGTTTACCTACATAACCGTTACCAGAACCATCACCACCAACTTCTTGCGCATATACAGGTAATCTAGTATCACCAGTATTAGTCATATAAGTTACTAATTCTTCTCCTAAACACCATTCTGTAGTTCTACCTCCATCAACTAAAGATTCGAAATATGGATTAGCACTAGGGTCAGCTGCAAGGTATGTTAATTTAGCTTCCTCACTATTACTAGCAAATAAGTTTCCAGAAGAAACAAGTGCTTGTAACTGAGATGAAATATTACCTAAAGCGGTAGTTCCTGAAGCAGAAGCACGCATTAAAACTTTAAATTTTAAAGAAGCTGCATACTTTTTCCACATACCAGAATCACCAGCATACATTAAATCTTGAGAAGGATTGATTACTCCTGAACCATCTAATAAAGACATGGCTTGATCTAACATTCTAATTATTTCAGGATATACTACAGTTTCACTGTCATCATATACAGGAGTTGTATTTCCTTGATCACCTTTTAAGGCTTCTAACATTGGAATATCTCCATATGCGTCAGTTAAAATATGAAAAGCATTTGCTTTAATAACTAAAGCAACACCTTGAAGATCTGAATTACCTTCTACAGCAGCAAGATTTTGCATTACATCAGCATCTTTTAAAACTCTTGAATATAAAATTGTCCATAACGTTTCAATAGAAGCTTGTCTAGGAACGTATAATTCATTTGTGTTATATACAGGTTTACCTAAGTGCTGTACCCAACAAGAACCAGCTTCACCAGCTAAAAAAGGACTTTGGGTTTGATTAGCCGTATTGTACAATGTACTTGCTAACAACAAGTCAGCAGGAAGTGAAGTAGGGTTGTTAGGGTCTTTGTTAAGTTCTTCAAACCCCTCATCACAACTAGTCATAACAAATACTTGTGCTATAACTAATACTGATAATATTATTTTATTTAATTTCATTATTTAATTTTTTAAAATTTAACATTAAGGTTAAAACCGAAACTTCTAGTAGAAGGAATTTGAGCGTATTCTAAACCTTGTTGACCAGTAGCACTACTAAATCCTGTTTCTGGATCAATGTGTGGTACTTTTTTATACAAAATAGCTAAATTTCTAACAGTCGCTCCTATTGAAACCTGATCTATACCAGTGCTTGAAAGTAATTTACTAGGTAGCGAGTAAGTAATTGCTAATTGTCTCCATTTAACAAATGAAGCATCATATACAGATGATTCTGCTATGTTTTGAGAATAAGTAGTCGAATAAAAGCTCTGTGCCGTAGTAACTACATTGTTTGGTACATAACCACCAGCTCCATCAGACATAACTCCTTCTCCAACAACACCAGTCTCACGACCTTGTATTGTTTCTTCTAATACACCTGCTAATTTACCCCAAGTATTTGTTTGAGAATAAACTTCACCTCCCATTTTAACATCAAATAATGTACTTAATGAAAAGTTTTTATAAGTCATGTTTAAACCTAATCCTCCTGTCCAATCAGGGTTAATGTTTCCTAAAACTTTAGCTGTAGCATCTCTTTGAGGAAGACCGTTACTATAAATAATAGAACCTTCATCATTTCTTAAAAATCCAGGACCAACTATAGAACCAACAGCTTCACCTTCTTTAGCTACAATGTCAACATTCCATAATCCACCAAGAACAACTTGTCCGTTGTTAGTTTCGTTATCATCATCAATTCTACTAGCTTCATTTTTATTTTTAGCAAAGTTTATGTTCATTGCTAAATTAAAATCTTCAGATCTAATAATATCAGCAGATAATGCTAATTCGATTCCTTTGTTAGAAATGTCAGCTGCGTTATCCCAATACCCAGTATTACCACTTGCAGGGTCAATATCTTTAAGCATAATTACATCAGAAGTTAATTTATCGTAATAAGTTAAATCTAAACGTAATCTACTTTTAAATAAACGAGCCTCTAAACCAATTTCTTTTTCTTGAGTATCTTCATTTTTAATATTTGGGTTCCATAAAGTACCTGGGTAAATTCCGGCAGGCGTAGTTCCCCATTTATCAGCAAATGCAAATGTAGGTTCAATAGAATATGGCGCTAGTGGACCTGCACTACCTACTTTAGACCAACCACCTCTTAATTTTAAATAAGATACTGTACGACCTTTTATATCAAAAATATCACTAAGAATAGCAGTACCTGTTACACTTGGGTAGAAAAAACTATTATTATCGGTAGGTAATACAGATGCCCAGTCATTTCTTCCTGTAATATCTAAAAATAAGTAATCTTTATAAGCTAAGTTAATAAAACCAAAAACACTATTAATCTTTCTGTTAGTTTGCTGTTGAGCTAAAACAGGATTCACTCCATCTTTAACATTTGAAATATTAAAAAGACCAGGAGTTTGAAGTTCTGGAGCTTCTAAATACAATCTATGATAGTTATTTGTCATCATATTATTACCAATACTAGCAGTAATATCAAAATCTTCACCAATACTTGTATTATAGTTTAATAAAAGTTGAGTATTGATTTCATATCTAGTACGTTGAGTTTCTGAGTAAAAACCTCTAACATTTGTATAAGTACCAAAAGCACGACGTTTAGTATCTAAAGAAGAAAAGTAATCGATACCAGTTTGACCTGATATACTGAAATTATCATTAATCTTATAACCTAAAGTAATATTACCTAAAATTCTATCTCTATCAAAAGAGTTAGTGTTAGTATCTAATGCCCAAAAAGGGTTATTGTTGTATGCTAAATTCCAGTTAATAGGAGTAGCAACATCTGCACCAGAAGCAAAACCTGTTGGTATATTTCTCCAATCTTTTAAAGCATTGATATCTACATTTCTTGCAGACCATACCAATTGAGCTACTTGATTATTTGCATCACCATAACCAACAGAAGGTAAGTTGTCACTTTCTGTTTTTACATAGTTTACACTATATCCAGCAGTCCATTTGTCTGATAAATCAAAGTTAGCATTTGTACTAAAGTTATATTTTGTTAAATCAGTATTATAAATAATACCATCCTGATCTGTTAAACCTAAAGATAATCTAGCAGTATAACCATCACCACCTTTAGAAAAAGAAATGTTGTTGTTTGTCGTTAAACCTGTTTCGTAAAAATCTTTTACGTTGTTAGGTTTAGATACCCAAGGAGCTGGTTGCCCGTTAGAATTCCATTGAATAAATTCTAAACCAGCATCTAAAGCAGGTCCCCAACTTTCATCTACACCACCATCTCCAGTAACACCGTCAACATACTCAAAGAATTGAGAAGAGTTACCTTGCCCGTATGAGTTTTGGTAATCAGGTAAAATAAAAGGGTTTTCAAAAGTAATACTACTTGATATCTCTATTCCTAATTTATCTGATTTTTTACCTTTTTTTGTAGTAACAACAAGTACACCATTAGAACCTCTCATTCCATATAATGAAGTCGCCGCCCCACCTTTAAGAACGTTTATAGATTCAATGTCATCTTGATTTAAATCAGCTAATCCATTAGGAGTACCATTTCCACCTCCATTTCCACCTGAAGTATAAGAACCGTTGTCCATAACAATACCATCAACTACAATTAAAGGTTGAGCACTACCACTAATAGTAGAGATACCTCTAATTACAATTCTAGATTGAGCACCAACAGCACCAGAAGAAGAGGTTACATTAACACCTGCAATTTTACCACTTAAAGAGTTCACTATATTCGCATCACGAACAGTTGTTAACTCTTTAGCATCTACACTTTGCGTAGAATAACCTAAAGCTTTTTCCGCTCTTTTAATTCCAAGGGCAGTAACTACTACTTCATCTAATATGTTATCATTAGACATTGATAAATTGATTGTGTTTAAAGCACCAACAGTTTTTGATTCCGTTTTCATACCCACAAAACTAAATACTAAAACATCTCCAGCTTTAGCTTTAATAGAGTATTTTCCGTCAAAATCAGTTTCTGCACCTTGAGTGGTACCCTTTTTTAAAATAGTAACCCCAGGAAGAGGTCCTGACTCGTCAGTAACTGTACCTGAAATTGTTTTGTCTTGTGCAAACGAAATTTGCACGACCAACGCTAGCAATAGCGTTAAAATTCCATTAAACTTTGTTTTCATTGTATAATTATTTGAATTAATTAATGGCTAAATTCTTAATTTTATATTAAATCAACAACTTTTTTAACATAAAAAAATAAAAAAAACTTAATATTTGACAATGAGTTGCCTTTTGAGGTGATAATAAAGTAATAGATGGGTTTTTAATTTATGCGTTAATTGTTAATCTTAAATTTATTTATTGGTTAATAATAAAAAAATATTATCTATATTTTATTTATTAGATTTTTGGAGGTTTAACTGGTATGCATATCTTTTATAGTTTTGTTTTTTTATACTTTTTTAGTAATTATAATTTGGAAAGTTGTTTTATAGCTTGTCATAGGTTTTTATTGATGAGGTTTTATTATGTTTCCTTGTTGGTTTAGAGAATTTACTGTTTTGGAATGAGTTCATATTTATTATGAACGAAGGTTGTAATAATATAAGTATTAGGTGTTGTTTTGTAATTGGTTTTTTAAAAAAAAATGGCTTTACTTATTCTAAAGATTGGTTTAAATAAATTAAATTTTTGCTTCTCATCAAGGATATATTGGGCAGTTATTACGTAATAAATTTGGAGTTTTTAATAGGTTAATTATGTTGCGTAAAAGTGTTGTTTTTGGATTGTCTCTAGGTAAGTTTTTTTTGGTTTAATAGATTTTTTTATTGAGCTTGTGGGTTTTAGCTAGGTGACTATTAATTTTAAATTACACTCTTAAATTAATTGTATTTTGTGATATCTTTAGATTCTAATTATTAGAGTGGTTTTTATGTTTGTTGTCTAGAGTAGTAACAACTCGTTTAATATGAGTTTAATTATTTAGATATTGTTTTTTTTAAAATAACTCATTGATATTTGAATAATTAGAAAATAATTGTACATTTGCACACTCTTTTAAAGAGAGTAATTTTTAGTACAAATTAAAAACAAGTAATAATAGTATGCCAACTATTCAACAATTAGTTCGTAAAGGAAGAACCAAAATAACTAAGAAGAGTAAATCGGCTGCTTTACAAGCTTGTCCTCAGAGACGTGGAGTTTGTACGCGTGTGTATACCACTACACCTAAGAAACCTAACTCAGCAATGAGAAAGGTTGCAAGGGTAAGATTAACAAATGGTAACGAAATTAACGCGTATATTCCAGGAGAAGGGCACAACTTGCAAGAGCACTCGATAGTATTAGTTAGAGGTGGAAGGGTAAAAGATTTGCCAGGAGTTAAGTATCACGTAGTACGTGGTGCATTAGATACTGCAGGAGTTGAGGGTAGAACCCAACGTAGGTCTAAGTACGGTGCAAAACGCCCAAAGAAGTAAAAACAATCAATTAACTTTTTTAATGTAAAGACATGAGAAAAAGAAAAGCGAAAAAAAGGGTTCTTTTACCAGATCCAAGGTTTAACGACCAATTAGTAACACGTTTTGTAAACAACTTAATGTGGGATGGTAAAAAATCTGTAGCTTTTAAAGTATTTTACGATGCAATGGATATCGTAAACGAAAAAAAGACTGACGAAGAAAAATCAGCCTTAGAAATTTGGAAAGATGGTTTGTCAAATGTGATGCCACATGTAGAGGTTCGTTCTCGTCGTGTAGGTGGAGCAACATTCCAGATACCAATGCAAATCCGCCCAGACCGTAAAGTGTCTATGGCTATTAAATGGATGATAACTTACACGCGTAAGCGTAATGAGAAAACAATGGCACAGCGTTTAGCTGCTGAAATCTTAGCTGCGGCTAAAGAAGAAGGAGCTGCTGTTAAAAAGCGTACAGACACTCATAAGATGGCTGAAGCTAACAAAGCATTCTCACACTTTAGATTCTAAGAAATGGCTAGAGATTTAAAATTTACTAGAAATATTGGAATTGCTGCGCATATTGATGCCGGTAAAACCACTACGACAGAACGTGTATTGTATTATACAGGTGTTAGTCACAAGATAGGTGAGGTACATGATGGTGCCGCAACTATGGACTGGATGGAGCAAGAGCAAGAAAGAGGTATTACAATTACTTCTGCAGCTACTACTTGTGAATGGAAGTTCCCATTAAATAATGGTGAAGCTACAGATGAAACAAAAGGATATCACTTTAATATTATTGATACTCCAGGTCACGTTGATTTTACAGTTGAAGTAAACCGTTCATTAAGAGTACTTGATGGATTAGTTTTCTTATTTAGTGCAGTTGATGGTGTTGAGCCTCAATCTGAAACTAACTGGAGACTTGCTGATAATTATAAAGTACCACGTATCGGTTTTGTTAACAAAATGGACCGTCAAGGATCTAACTTTATGGCAGTATGTCAGCAAGTTAAGGACATGTTAAAGTCAAACGCAGTGCCAATTGTTATGAACATTGGTGATGAAGATGAGTTTAAAGGTATTGTAGATTTAGTGAAGAACCGTGCTATTGTATGGCATGATGAAACACAAGGAGCTACTTTCGATATTATAGATATTCCAGAAGAATTAAAAGAAGAAGCTGCTGAGTTAAGAGGTAAACTTATTGAAGAGGTTGCCGCTTATGATGAGAATCTTTTAGAGAAATATATGGAAGATGAAAATTCAATTACTGAAGAAGAAGTGCATGCCGCGCTTCGTGCTGCAGTAATGGATATGTCTATCATTCCTATGATCTGTGGATCAGCGTTTAAAAATAAAGGTGTTCAGTTCTTATTAGATGCTGTTTGTCGTTATTTACCTTCTCCAATGGATAAGGAAGCAATCGTTGGTACAAATCCTGATAATGGTGAAGAGATTTCTCGTAAGCCAGATGTAAAGGAGCCTTTCGCTGCTTTAGCATTTAAAATTGCTACCGATCCTTTCGTAGGTCGTTTAGCATTCTTTAGAACATATTCTGGTCGTTTAGATGCAGGTTCTTATGTTTTAAATAACCGTTCAGGTAAAAAAGAACGTATTTCTCGTATCTACCAAATGCACGCTAACAAGCAAAACGCTATCCCTTTCATTGAGGCAGGAGATATCGGTGCAGCAGTAGGTTTTAAATCTATTAAAACAGGAGATACTTTATCTGATGAAAAGCATCCTATTGTTTTAGAATCTATGGACTTCCCAGACCCAGTAATTGGTATTGCGGTTGAGCCTAAAACTAAAGCAGATGTTGATAAATTAGGAATGGCTTTAGCTAAACTAGCAGAAGAAGATCCTACGTTTACTGTAAGAACAGATGAAGCTTCAGGACAGACTATTATTTCTGGAATGGGTGAGTTACACTTAGATATTATTGTTGATCGTTTAAAGCGTGAATTCAAAGTAGAAGTGAACGAAGGTCAGCCACAAGTAGAGTATAAGGAGGCAATTACTGCTTCTGCTGAACATAGAGAAGTTTTCAAAAAGCAATCTGGTGGTCGTGGTAAATTTGCTGATATAGCATTTACTATGGAGCCTGCTGATGAAGGTGTTCAAGGTTTACAATTCGAGTCAGTAATTAAAGGTGGTAACGTTCCTAAAGAATTTGTTCCTTCTGTAGAGAAAGGATTCAAAGAAGCTATGAAGAACGGTCCTTTAGCTGGATACGAAATGGATTCAATGAAAGTAACTTTAAGAGATGGATCTTTCCACCCTGTGGATTCTGATGCATTATCTTTCGAGTTAGCTGCAAAAATGGGGTATAAAGCTGCTGCTAAAGCTGCTAAAGCCAGAATTATGGAGCCATTAATGAAAGTTGAAGTGTTAACTCCTGAAGAAAACATGGGAGATATCGTAGGAGATTTAAACAGAAGAAGAGGTCAAGTTAACGACATGAGCGATCGTGCCGGATCTAAAGTTGTAAAAGCATTAGTTCCATTATCTGAAATGTTCGGATATGTAACAGCTTTAAGAACAATGTCTTCTGGTAGAGCTACTTCTACTATGGAATTTGATCACTATGCTGAAACTCCTTCAAATGTTTCTGAAGATGTAATTGCAAAATCTAAAGGTTAATAAGATATTAAGATGAGCCAAAAAATTAGAATTAAATTAAAATCTTACGATTACAACTTAGTTGATAAATCTGCTGAAAAAATCGTAAAGACAGTAAAGGCTACTGGAGCTGTAGTAAACGGACCAATTCCTTTACCAACAAATAAAAAGATTTTTACTGTATTACGTTCACCACACGTAAACAAAAAATCTAGAGAGCAATTTCAATTATCTGCTTACAAAAGATTATTAGACATCTATAGTTCTTCTTCGAAAACTATTGATGCTTTAATGAAACTTGAGTTACCAAGTGGAGTTGAAGTTGAGATTAAAGTATAAGTAAATAACTAACTTTCGGTTTAATTTTTTTAAACCGAAAGTTTTTTATACTTTTGCGCACCGGAATTAACGTTCCGTGGTGTAATAATGCTGATTTATTCAGTATTTAACATGTCCTGAGGGTTTCGCGATGGAAAAACGGTAAAAACAAATTCAGGGTGAAGATGTTTTTCGCTCTTTTTTTATGTAAAATTTTAAGGAATCTGAAACATTTGTTTCAAAAATTTTTTATTAATAGACGCGCTGGATAAATAAAATCTATCGTCTTAAAATTAACAAATATGTCTGGGTTAATAGGTAGAAAAGTAGGTATGACCAGCTTATTCGATGAGAACGGGAAAAACATTCCTTGTACTGTAATCGAAGCAGGGCCATGCGTGGTTACCCAAGTCAGAACCGAAGAGGTAGACGGCTATAGTGCGTTACAACTTGGTTTCGATGACAAAAAAGCAAAAAGCTCTAATAAAGCTTTAGATGGACACTTTAAAAAAGCTGGTACATCTGCTAAGAAAAAAGTCATTGAATTTCAAGGATTTGACGGAGAGTATAAATTAGGTGATTCAATTACTGTTGAGCACTTTACTGAAGGAGAATTCGTAGATGTTTCTGGAGTTTCTAAAGGTAAAGGTTTTCAAGGTGTTGTTAAACGTCATGGATTTGCCGGTGTTGGTCAAGCAACTCACGGTCAGCATAACCGTTTAAGAGCTCCTGGTTCGATTGGTGCTGCATCATATCCTGCAAGAGTATTCAAAGGAATGCGCATGGCAGGTCGTATGGGTGGAGACAAAGTAAAAGTTCAAAATTTAAAAGTATTAAAAGTGGTTGCTGATAAGAATCTTATCGTAGTTAAAGGAGCAATTCCTGGTCACAAGAATACTTTTGTAACTATCGAAAAATAATGAAAGTAGCAGTTTTAGATATTACAGGAAAAGATACCGGTAGAAAAGTTGAACTTTCTAACGAGGTATTTGGTATTGAACCGAACGATCACGCAATTTATTTAGATGTAAAGCAGTACTTGGCTAATCAAAGACAAGGAACTCATAAGTCTAAAGAAAGAGCAGAGATCGCTGGTAGTACAAGAAAGATTAAGAAACAAAAAGGAACAGGTACTGCACGTGCGGGTTCGATCAAATCTGGAGTTTTCAGAGGTGGTGGACGTATGTTTGGACCAAGACCAAGAAGTTATTCTTTTAAGTTGAATAAGAACTTAAAGCGTTTAGCACGTAGGTCAGCTTTAAGTATTCAAGCAAAGGGAAGCAATTTAGTAATAATTGAAGATTTCAATTTTGAAACTCCAAAAACTAAAGAGTTTATCAATGTTTTAAAAGCTTTAGAATTAGATACAAAAAAATCTTTATTTGTATTAGGTGACGAAAGTGATAATGTTTACTTATCATCTCGTAACATAAAAGGATCTAAAGTAGTAAATGCTACAGGAGTTAATACTTACAGTGTTTTAAATGCTAATAAAGTAATTATTTCTGAAAGCTCTTTAGAAGGAATTCAAATTAACTTAAGTAAATAGGGAAAGATATGAGTATTTTAATTAAACCTATTATAACGGAAAAAGCAACAAAAGATAGCGAAGTATTTAATCGCTATGCATTTGTTGTGAACAGTAAGGCTAATAAATTGGAAATCAAAGGAGCTGTTGAAGCAACTTATGGTGTTGCAATTAAGTCTGTTAAGACTATGAATTATCCTATTAAAAGAAATACTAAACACACTAAAAAAGGTTTAGTAACAGGGATAACTAGTGGATACAAAAAGGCAATCGTTCAGTTGGCTGAAGGAGAAGCTATTGATTTTTATAACAATCTTTAAGAAAAGACAGAATGTCAGTTAGAAAATTAAAACCAATAACACCAGGTCAGCGTTTTAGAGTTGTAAATGGGTTCGACACCATAACAACTGATAAGCCGGAGAAAAGTTTACTTGCTCCGAAAAAACGATCTGGAGGTCGAAACAACCAGGGTAGAATGACAACACGTAACATTGGTGGTGGTCATAAACAAAAATACCGTATTATTGATTTCAAAAGAAATAAACAAGGTATCCCTGCAACAGTAAAAACTATAGAGTACGATCCAAATCGTACTGCATTTATTGCTTTACTTAGTTATGCTGATGGTGAAAAGCGTTATGTAATTGCACAAAACGGTTTAAAAGTAGGTCAAGTAATCGTTTCAGGTAAAGGATTAGCTCCAGAAGTTGGAAATGGTTTATACTTAAGCGAAATTCCTTTAGGAACAACTATTTCTTGTATTGAGTTGCACCCAGGTCAAGGAGCTGTTATGGCTCGTTCTGCAGGTTCATTTGCTCAATTAATGGCAAGAGATGGTAAGTACGCAACAGTTAAGTTACCTTCAGGTGAAACAAGATTAATCTTGTTAACTTGTATGGCAACTATCGGGGTTGTATCTAATTCAGATCACCAATTACTAGTTTCTGGTAAAGCAGGTAGATCTAGATGGTTAGGTAGAAGACCAAGAGTTAACGCTGTACGTATGAATCCTGTTGATCACCCAATGGGTGGTGGTGAAGGACGTTCTTCAGGAGGACATCCAAGATCAAGAAACGGTATTCCAGCTAAAGGGTTTAAGACTAGATCTAAAACTAAAGCTAGTAATAAGTATATTATAGAACGTAGAAAGAAATAAACCATGGCAAGATCATTAAAAAAAGGACCTTTCGTTCACTATAAGTTAGAGAAAAAAGTGTTAACTAACGTTGAAACTGAGAGTAAGTCAGTTATCAAAACTTGGTCAAGAGCAAGTATGATTACTCCAGATTTCGTTGGGCAAACAATTGCTGTTCATAACGGACGTCAGTTTGTACCAGTTTACGTTACTGAAAACATGGTAGGTCATAAATTAGGCGAATTTTCACCAACACGTTCTTTTAGAGGGCACGCTGGTGCAAAAAATAAAGGTAAAAAATAGTAGGAAATTATGGGAAGTCGTAAACATAACATGGCAACACAGTTAAAAGAAGCAAGAAAGTCTAAAGCTTTTGCTAAAATAACTAATTGTCCTACATCACCAAGAAAAATGCGTTTGGTAGCAGATTTAGTAAGAGGAGTAGAGGTTGAAAAAGCTTTACAAATCTTAAAGTTTAGTCCAAAAGAAGCATCAAGAAACTTAGAGAAATTGTTAATGTCTGCAATAGCAAACTGGCAAGCTAAGAATGAAGATGCTAGTATCGAAGATGCTGGATTATTCGTTAAATCTATTTGTGTAGATAGCGCAGGTATGTTAAAGAGATTAAGACCAGCTCCACAAGGGCGTGCACACAGAATTCGTAAGCGTTCTAATCACGTTACTTTAGAGTTAGGAGCTAAAAATAAAAGTAATTAATCAAAGTAGATATGGGACAAAAAACAAATCCAATAGGAAATCGTTTAGGAATTATCAGAGGATGGGAATCTAACTGGTATGGTGGAAATGACTACGGAGATAAATTAGCTGAAGATTTTAAAATAAGAGAGTATATTAATGCTCGTTTATTTAAAGCAAGTGTATCAAGAGTAATTATTGAGCGTACGCTTAAACTTGTAACCGTTACTATCACTACTGCACGTCCAGGTATCATTATTGGTAAAGGAGGTCAAGAGGTAGACAAGTTAAAAGAAGAGCTTAAGAAAATTACAGGAAAAGAAGTTCAAATTAATATTTTTGAGATTAAGCGTCCAGAATTAGATGCTAAATTAGTAGCAGCTAGTATTGCTCGTCAAATTGAAAATAGAATTTCTTACAAGCGTGCTACTAAAATGGCTATTACTGCAGCAATGAGAATGAATTCAGAGGGGATTAAAGTCCAAATTTCTGGTCGTTTAAATGGAGCAGAAATGGCACGTTCTGAGCATTATAAAGAAGGAAGAATTCCTCTTTCTACTTTTAGAGCAGACATTGATTATGCACTTGTTGAGGCACATACACAATACGGAAGATTAGGTATTAAGGTATGGATCATGAAAGGTGAGGTTTATGGAAAACGTGAATTATCTCCATTAGTAGGATTATCTAAACAAAAAGGTGGTGTTAGTAAAGGTGGTGGAAACAAACGTCAACAACCTCGCAGAAGAAAATAATTTTTAAAATTAGAAATTAAAAATGTTACAGCCAAAAAGAGTAAAATACCGTAAGGTACAGAAGGCGAAAGGAAATATGAAAGGTAACTCTGGTAGAGGTGCTCAACTTTCTAACGGAACGTTTGGTATCAAATCATTAGATCAGAATTTACTTACCTCTCGTCAAATAGAAGCAGCTCGTATTGCGGCAACTCGTCACATGAAGAGAGAAGGACAGCTTTGGATTAAGATATTTCCAGACAAGCCTATTACCAAGAAGCCATTAGAAGTACGTATGGGTAAAGGTAAGGGTGCTCCTGACCATTTTGTGTCAGTTATTAAACCAGGTAGAATTTTGTTTGAAATTGGTGGAGTGCCAATGAATGTAGCAAAAGAAGCTTTACGTTTAGCTGCACAAAAACTTCCAGTAAAAACGAAGTTTGTTATTGCAAGAGATTTTGATTTTAACGCTTAATTCTATATACAATGAAACAATCAGCAATTAAAGAATTAACCACAACTGACTTACAAGGAAGGTTTGTGACGTTAAAGAAAAATTATACGGATCTTAAGATGGCTCACGCCATAACTCCATTGGAAAACCCAATGCAGATTAAAAGCTTAAGAAAAACTGTAGCAAGAATTGCTACGGAGTTAACTAAAAGAGAATTACAATAATTCTAGTCAGTTTTAAAGATGGAAAAAAGAAATCTTAGAAAAGAGAGAATAGGTGTAGTATCTAGTAGCAAAATGGAGAAATCTATTGTTGTTAATGAGGTAAAAAGAACCAAACACCCAATGTATGGTAAATTCGTATTAAAGACGAAAAAGTACGTTGCACATGACGAGAATAACGACTGCAACGAAGGAGATACAGTTAGGATAATGGAAACACGTCCTATGAGTAAATCTAAGCGTTGGAGATTAGTAGAAATCTTAGAAAGAGCTAAATAATATGTTACAGACAGAATCAAGATTAAGAGTCGCAGATAACACTGGAGCAAAAGAAGTTTTAGTGATAAGAGTTTTAGGAGGAACAAGAAAGCGTTATGCTAGCGTTGGAGATAAAATTGTAGTAACTGTAAAGTCTACATCTCCAAACGGAAGTGTAAAAAAAGGTCAAGTATCTCGCGCAGTTGTTGTTCGTACTAAAAAGGAAATTAGACGTAAAGACGGATCATACATCAGATTTGATGATAATGCTTGTGTACTTTTAAATCCTACAGAGGAAATGAGAGGAACTCGTGTATTTGGTCCTGTTGCCCGTGAATTACGTGATAAGCAATTTATGAAGATAGTATCATTAGCACCTGAAGTGCTTTAAATCGACATTAAGATGAAGAAGTTCAAAATCAAATCAGGAGATACTGTTAAAGTATTAGCAGGAGATCACAAAGGATCGGAAGGAAAAGTTTTACAAATCTTTAGAGATAAAGATAGAGTTTTAGTAGAGGGTGTTAACATGGTGTCTAAACACACTAAACCAAGCGCTGCTAATCCTCAAGGAGGAATTGTGAAAAAAGAAGCTTCTTTACATATATCAAACTTAGCTTTAGTAGAAAATGGTGAAGCTGTAAAAGTTGGTTACAAAGTAGAAGGAGATAAGAAAATTAGATTTTCAAAAAAATCAGATAAAGCAATATAACAATGAGTTACGTACCAAGATTAAAAGAGGAGTACAAGAGCAGAGTTATAAAAGCTCTTACTGAAGAATTCGGTTATAGTAATGTAATGCAAGTACCTAAATTACAGAAGATTGTTGTAAATAAAGGTGTTGGTGAAGCTATAGCAGATAAGAAATTAATAGAATACGCTATTGACGAGTTAAGTACAATTACAGGTCAAAAAGCAGTTTCAACTATATCTAAAAAAGATGTTGCTAACTTTAAATTACGTAAGGGAATGCCAATTGGCGCTAAAGTTACGTTAAGAGGAGTTAAAATGTACGAATTTTTAGATAGATTAGTTACCGCTTCTTTACCACGTGTAAGAGATTTTAACGGAATCAAAGCTAATGGTTTTGATGGTAGAGGTAATTACAATTTAGGAATTACTGAACAAATCATCTACCCTGAAATTAATATTGATCAAGTAAAAAAGATTAGTGGAATGGATATTACTTTTGTAACATCTGCAAATACTGATAAAGAAGCTAAATCATTATTAACTGAATTAGGTTTACCATTTAAAAAGAACTAAGACATGGCTAAAGAATCAATGAAAGCGCGTGAGCGCAAAAGAGCTAAAGTGGTAGCAAAGTATGCTGAGAAGAGAAAAGCTTTAAAAGAAGCTGGAGACTACGAAGGTTTACAGAAATTGCCAAAGAATGCATCACCAGTTAGAATGCACAATCGTTGTAAATTAACAGGTCGTCCTAAAGGATATATGCGTCAGTTCGGTGTTTCACGTGTTACTTTTCGTGAAATGGCTAACCAAGGATTAATTCCAGGTGTTAAAAAAGCAAGCTGGTAAACAGCACTTTTTCATAAAAAAAAGCGTACAACTATAAAAGGTGTACGTTTTTTTTGTTT
This sequence comes from Tenacibaculum sp. M1.3A, assembly GCF_057732375.1. NCBI lineage: Bacteria > Pseudomonadati > Bacteroidota > Flavobacteriia > Flavobacteriales > Flavobacteriaceae > Tenacibaculum > Tenacibaculum sp. M1.3A. The sequence continues at coordinate 125,356 of NZ_JBYJEF010000005.1, forward strand.
TATTAAAGTAATTTATACAGTTTTTGTAAGCTCTAATACAACATATTTAAGGCAATAATTTAAGACTCAAAATGATAAGGCTTTAAATGGTTGATTTTTAAAAAGTTTATGTATATTTGCACACTGTTTTTACAGGGTATGTTGAGTCTTGTAAGTAAATACTGAATAACTGTATAATGCTTACGATATCTTATCCTTAAAACAAAAAATAAATATTAACTGGTTTCAGGTTTAATAATCACGAGTTTTCATAGTGGGAATAGGGTTTATTGAATACCAAAACCGAAATTTAATTAATTATGTATACAGATCCAATCGCGGATTTTCTTACTCGAGTTAGAAATGCTATTGCAGCAAATCACCGAGTAGTCGAGATTCCTGCTTCAAAATTGAAGAAGGAAATGACGAAAATTTTGTTCGATCAAGGTTATGTTTTAAGCTACCAGTTCAATGACGATAAAGTTCAGGGAACAATCAAGATAGCTTTAAAGTATGATCGTGATACGAAAGAATCAGTAATCAGAAAAATTCAAAGAATTTCAACACCAGGTTTACGTAAGTACGTTGGCTCGAAAGAGATGCCAAGAGTATTAAACGGTTTAGGTATTGCTATTGTTTCTACATCTAGAGGTGTAATGACAAACAAAAAAGCAAAACTAGAAAACGTTGGTGGAGAAGTATTATGTTACGTTTATTAATCACTTTGTACAATGAGTAGAATAGGAAAAAATCCAATCGCATTACCACAAGGTGTTGAAGTTAAAGTAGACGGAAATGTGGTTACAGTAAAAGGTAAATTAGGAGAATTAACTCAAGAGTTAAAATCTGACATTACTGTAGAAATTGAAGATGGTGTTTTAACAGTTAAAAGAACATCAGATAGTAAAGATCATAGAGCAGCACACGGTTTATATCGTTCTTTAATCAGTAACATGATTGAAGGTGTTTCTAATGGTTATACTAAGGAATTAGAATTAGTAGGTGTTGGTTATAGAGCATCTAACCAAGGGCAAAAATTAGACTTAGCTTTAGGTTTTTCTCATAACATTGTTTTAAACTTAGCTCCTGAAGTAAAGGTTGAAACAGTATCTGATAAAGGTAAAAACCCAATCATTAAATTATCTTCATTTGACAAACAATTAGTTGGTCAAGTAGCAGCTAAAATTCGTTCTTTCCGTGCTCCAGAGCCATATAAAGGAAAAGGAATTAAGTTTGTAGGTGAAATATTAAGAAGAAAAGCAGGTAAATCTGCATAATAAATAAGAGATATTATTATGGCATTATCAAAGCTTGAAAGAAGACAACGAATTAAGTATAGAATTAGAAAAGTCGTTACAGGAACAGCTGCTAAACCTAGGTTATCAGTTTTTAGAAGTAACAAAGAAATCTATGCTCAATTAATTGATGACGTTGCCGGTGTAACATTAGCATCTGCATCATCAAGAGATAAAGAAATTACATCTGGTTCTAAATCAGAAGCTGCAACTGCAGTAGGTAAAGCAATTGCTGAAAAGGCTGCTGCAAAAGGTTTTGAAGCTATTTCTTTTGATAGAAATGGGTTTTTATACCACGGTAGAGTTAAGGTATTAGCAGAAGCTGCTAGAGAAGCTGGTTTAAAATTTTAAGAAATTATATTATGTTAGGATATAAAAACGTAGAAAGAGTAAAACCAAGCGGATTAGAGCTTGTAGATAAGTTAGTAGGTGTACAACGTGTAACCAAAGTAACAAAAGGTGGTAGAGCATTTGGTTTCTCTGCAATCGTAGTAGTTGGTGATGGTAACGGAGTTGTAGGTCATGGGTTAGGGAAATCTAAAGATGTTGCTTCGGCAATTGCAAAAGCAATTGAAGATGCAAAGAAAAGTTTAGTACGTATTCCTCTTTTAGATGGTACTTTGCCTCACGAACAGAAAGGTAAATTTGGTGGAGCGAAAGTTTTTATCAAGCCAGCCTCTCATGGTACGGGAGTTATCGCCGGTGGAGCAGTACGTTCAGTATTGGAGTCTGTTGGTATTAAAGACGTATTATCAAAATCTCAAGGATCATCAAATCCTCATAACGTAGTAAAGGCAACTTTTGATGCTTTATTACAATTACGTAGCGCGGCAGCAATTGCTAAGCAAAGAGGAATTTCTTTAGAGAAAGTTTTTAACGGTTAAAATTTAAGACGATGAGTAAAATTAAAGTTACACAAGTAAGAAGTAAAATCGGTCGCCTTAAAAGTCAAAAATTAACCTTAGCGGCTTTAGGTTTACGTAAGATGAATCATACTGTAGAACACAATGCAACAGCATCAATTTTAGGTATGGTAAAAACAGTTTCACACTTAGTTTCTGTAGAAGAAATTAAATAAGACAATATAAGATGAGTTTACACAACTTAAAACCTGCAGTAGGATCTACTAAGAGCGGTAAAAGAATCGCTCGTGGAGAAGGATCTGGGCATGGAGGTACCTCTACAAGAGGTCATAACGGTCAGAAATCTCGTTCTGGTTATTCTCGTAAAATAGGATTTGAAGGAGGGCAAATGCCACTTCAAAGACGTGTACCTAAATTTGGTTTCACAAACATTAATCGTAAAGAGTATGTTGGTGTTAATTTAGATAAGTTACAGGGATTAGTAGAGAACGGAAAAATTACAGATACAGTTACTTTAGAGGTTTTAGTAGAAAACCGTTTAGCTCGTAAAAACGATTTAGTAAAAATACTAGGTGGTGGTGAGTTAAAAGCTAAATTAAACATAACTGTACATAAATTTACTGCAACAGCAAAAGCGGCTATTGAAGCTGCAGGAGGTGAAGTAGTTACATTATAAGAAAATTGTAAATGATGAATTTTATAAATACGTTAAAAGACATTTGGAAGATAGAAGAGTTAAAAGAGAAATTACTTTTAACCTTAGGTTTAATCGCTGTTTACCGTTTTATGGCGGCAGTTCCATTACCTGGAATTGACCCTACACAGTTATCAGCTTTACAAGACAGTACTTCTAGTGGACTTTTAGGTTTATTAAACGCATTTACAGGAGGGGCATTTGCTAGAGCGTCAGTAATGGCACTAGGTATAATGCCTTATATTTCTGCATCGATTGTAGTACAGTTAATGGGTATCGCGGTACCTTATTTACAGAAGTTACAAAAAGATGGAGAAAGTGGACGTAAGAAGATTACACAAATAACAAGATGGCTAACAATTGCTATTACATTGTTTCAAGCACCAACCTATATTGGTATTATTCAAAACCAAATGGGATTAGGACCTGAAGCATTTTTAGTAACAGGAGCTACATTTTGGGTGTCATCAATAATCCTATTATCTGCAGGAACAATTTTTGCAATGTGGTTAGGTGAGCGTATTACAGAAAAAGGAGTTGGTAATGGAATTTCATTATTAATTACTGTAGGTATTATCGCTAACTTTCCAGCTGCATTCATTCAAGAATTAGTTTCTAAGCAAACAGCAGGAGCAGGAGGTATTATGATGATTCTAATCGAATTAATAGTTTGGTTTGTAGTGATTTTGTTAACCGTTTTATTAGTTACAGCAGTACGTAAAGTAGCAGTTCAATACGCACGTCGTACAGCCGTTACAGACATTAAAGATGTTGACGGTGCTCGCCAGTACATTCCATTAAAATTGAATGCGTCTGGTGTAATGCCAATTATTTTTGCACAAGCTATTATGTTTTTACCAGTAGCTCTAGGTCAAAAATTTCCAGCATTAAACAGTTTAACTGATAATTTCGGATGGCAGTATAACCTTATATTTGCTCTTTTGATAATCATTTTTAGTTATTTTTATACGGCGATTACGATCCCTACAAACAAAATGGCTGAAGATTTAAAAAGAAGTAATGGTTTTGTTCCAGGTTATAAGCCAGGAGAAGAAACTGCAAACTATTTAGACTCTGTGTTATCTAAAATAACATTTCCAGGTTCTTTATTTTTAGCAGCTTTATCTATTTTACCTGCAATTATTGTAAAGTTTGGGGTTACTCAAAACTGGGCAATGTTTTTTGGAGGTACATCATTAATTATTATGGTTGGTGTAGCAATAGATACCATACAGCAAATTAACTCGTATTTATTAAACAGTCGTTATGATGGTTTAATGAAATCAGGTAACAGTAACAGAAAATCATTAAAATAATATGGCTAAGCAATCAGCAATTCAGCAAGACGGAACAATTACAGAAGCATTATCTAATGCAATGTTTCGTGTAGAATTAGAGAACGGCCATGTTGTAACGGCACACATTTCAGGTAAAATGCGTATGCATTATATCAAATTATTACCAGGAGATAAGGTGAAATTAGAAATGAGTCCGTATGATTTATCAAAGGCAAGAATTACTTACAGATACTAAAAAAACACACTGATGAAAGTAAGAGCATCATTAAAGAAAAGAAGCGCCGAGTGCAAGATTGTACGTAGAAAGGGCAGATTATATGTAATTAACAAAAAGAATCCTAGATTTAAACAAAGACAAGGGTAATGGCAAGAATAGCAGGTATTGATATTCCAAAGAATAAAAGAGGTGTTATCGCTTTAACTTACATCTTTGGTATAGGAAACAGCAGATCTAAAGAAATTTTAGCAACTGCAAAGGTAGACGAGAGTATCAAGGTTCAAGATTGGACTGATGATCAAATTGCAGCGATTCGTGAGCAAGCAGGAACATTTACTATTGAAGGTGAATTACGTTCAGAAGTTCAATTAAGCATTAAGCGTTTAATGGACATCGGATGCCAAAGAGGTATTCGTCACAGATTAGGTCTTCCTTTAAGAGGTCAAAGAACTAAGAATAACTCTCGTACTAGAAAAGGTAAGAGAAAAACTGTAGCTAACAAGAAAAAATAAGTTAGATAAGTAATAAAGATCTAATAGTAGTAACAAAACTACAAGGTTAGAAAACTAAATTACTAAAACTATAATAATCATGGCAAAGTCTAAAATAACAAAAAAACGTAAAGTTGTAATAGAATCAGTAGGTGAAGCTCACGTTACTGCATCATTCAACAACATTATTATTTCTTTAACAAACAAAAAAGGTGACGTTATTTCTTGGTCATCTGCAGGTAAAATGGGTTTCAGAGGTTCTAAAAAGAACACTCCGTATGCAGCTCAATTAGCAGCAGAAGATTGTGCTAACGTAGCAAAAGAAGCAGGTTTACGTAAAGTAAAGGTGTATGTTAAAGGACCTGGGAACGGTAGAGAATCTGCAATCAGATCTATCCACAATGCTGGAATCGAAGTAACTGAAATTATTGATGTTACTCCTATTCCTCATAACGGATGTCGTCCTCCTAAAAGAAGAAGAGTATAAGTTGAATTAATTTTCAACTTATATTTTTATTTTGTGTACTTTTGTGCGCGCAAAAAAAAAGAATATTTTTAACTAAAGTAGGAATCAGGTTATCGAAGGATTAAGCCTTAATTCATAACCCCTGCTAAAACAATAAGAAATGGCAAGATATACAGGACCAAAAACTAAAATTGCTCGTAAGTTTGGCGAGGCAATTTTCGGAGATGATAAAAACTTCGAAAAGAGAAACTATCCTCCAGGACAGCATGGAAATGCAAGAAGAAGAGGTAAAAAATCTGAATATGCGACTCAGTTAATGGAGAAGCAAAAAGCGAAATACATGTATGGTATTTTAGAGCGTCAATTCCGTAACTTATTCAAAAGCGCTCAAGCTGCTGGAGGTGTTACTGGTGAGGTTTTATTACAATTATGTGAATCGCGTTTAGACAATGTAGTATACAGATTAGGTATTGCTAACTCTCGTAGTGGAGCACGTCAATTAGTATCTCACCGTCATATTACAGTAAATGGAGAAATATTAAATATTCCTTCTTATAGTGTACAAGCTGGTGATGTTGTTGCAGTAAGAGAAAAATCTAAATCATTAATCGCTATTGAAGATGCTTTAGCATCAAACAGTAACGTTTTTGAATGGTTAAGCTGGAACTCTGATTTAAAATCTGGAACTTTTATTAAAGCACCAGAGAGATTACAAATTCCTGAAAACATTAAGGAGCAGTTAATCGTAGAATTATATTCTAAATAATAAATTATTCATATTGGTATTTAGCCAAAGGGTTTATATGTACATCTTCGAACTAATAAACCGCGCAACTAAATAACAATTAAAAAGAAGATACAATGGCAATTTTAAATTTTCAGAAACCAGATAAAGTAATAATGGTTGAATCTACTGATTTTACAGGTAGATTTGAATTTAGACCTCTTGAACCAGGTTTTGGATTAACAATTGGTAACGCATTAAGAAGAGTATTATTATCTTCATTAGAAGGGTTTGCAATTACATCATTACGTGTTGACGGTGTTCATCATGAGTTCTCAACAATTCAAGGAGTTGTAGAAGATGTAACAGAAATCATCTTAAACTTAAAGCAAGTTCGTTTTAAGAAACAAATTGAAGAAACTGATAGAGAAACAGTATCTATATCAGTATCAGGTCAAGAACAATTGACTGCAGGAGATTTACAGAAATTTACCTCAGGTTTTCAAGTATTAAATCCAGATTTAGTAATTTGTAACTTAGATAAATCAGTAAGTTTTAATGCTGAAATCACTATCGAAAAGGGTAGAGGTTTTGTACCAGCAGAAGAAAATAAAAGAGCAGGTGCACCTTTAGGAACAATTTTTACAGATTCTATTTACACTCCTATAAAGAATGTAAAGTATGCTGTTGAAAATTTTCGTGTAGAACAAAAGACCGATTATGAAAAATTAGTTTTCGATATCGATACAGACGGTTCTATCAACCCAAAAGATGCCTTAACTGAAGCAGCTAAAATTTTAATCCACCACTTTATGTTATTCTCTGATGAGCGTATCACTTTAGAGGCAGATGAAATTGCTCAGACTGAAACATATGATGAGGAGTCATTACATATGCGTCAGTTATTAAAAACGAAATTAGTTGATATGGATTTATCAGTTCGTGCTTTAAACTGTTTAAAAGCTGCAGAAGTTGATACTTTAGGAGATTTAGTATCATTCAACAAAAGTGATTTAATGAAATTTAGAAACTTTGGTAAGAAATCATTAACTGAATTAGATGAGTTAGTGGCAAACAAAAACCTTAATTTCGGAATGGACTTAAGCAAATACAAATTAGATAGAGATTAACCTTTCATATTTTGCTCCTCAAAAAGGGTTGTAGCAAGATGAAAGCCAAAACCAAATGTCATGAGACACGGAAAGAAATTTAATCATTTAGGAAGACAAACAGCGCATAGAAAGGCGATGTTAGCAAATATGGGTTGTTCTTTAATAGAACACAAGCGTATAAACACTACAGTTGCTAAAGCGAAAGCTTTTCGTACGTTTATCGAACCTATAATTACTAAGTCTAAAACAGATACTACTCATAATCGTCGTACAGTATTTAGCTATTTACGTAGTAAAGATGCAGTAACGGAATTATTTAAGGAAATCTCTGTTAAAATAGCTGACAGACCAGGAGGTTATGTTCGTATTATCAAATTAGGAAACCGTCAGGGAGATAATGCTCCTATGGCAATGGTAGAATTAGTTGATTACAACGAATTATACAATCCGAAAGGAAACAAAGCTAAGAAGAACACTCGTCGTAGCCGTCGTGGTGGAGCAAAAACTACTGATGCAGCAGTTGAAACTCAAACTTCACAAGAAGAGGAATAAAAATGAAAATTTTTATAATTTATATCAAAGGGATAGACATTTATGTTTATCCCTTTTTTTATTTAAAACGAATTATTACTTGCCAAATTGAAAGTAATACTATGTTGTATTTGTGTCATTTTGTTATTCTAAAATTAACAGAAGTTTTTAAATAAAATATTAAGTGTTATTTAACTTTTTTTATATAAAAAAGTATTAATTTTATTAAAAATAAAAAAAGTATGAAGAAAATAATTATTGTATTGTTGGTGTTAATTTATGTTAACGTTTACAGTCAGGGTGAAATGAGTGTGTTTAATGGGTTGAATAATAAAAGTAGTACTTTTATCTTTAAAGATTTAAATATTAAAACAGCTAGTAATATTGAAGGGAGTATATATTTATTTGATGGTTGGAGTAATAAAGGAGTTGTTTATTCTATAGAAGATAAAGGGTATAAGTTATCTAATATAAATTTAAATATAAAAGACAATAGCATTGATGTTAATTATAGTGATAAAACAAATGATTCAATATTCTCATTTAATAATCATACAGTAAAGAGAGTAGTTATTAATAATAAGAATTTTGTTAAAAAAACGATTAAGAATGAAGATTTTGATAAAAATATTTTTTTAGAAGAACTAAAAACGAGAGGAGAAATTAAATTATATAAAAGTTACTCAGTTTCTTTCAAAAAAGGTTCTTTTAATCCAATGACTCAAAAAAAAATAACTAATGATAAGTATGTTCAAAATATTAAATATTATATTGAAAAAAACAATTTAAATTTAGAATATATTAAACTTAAAAAGAAGCTAATTTTCAAGTATTTAGGAAACAAAAAAAATAAATTAAAAGATTTTATAAAGACAAATAAAATGAAAATGAAAAAAGAATCTGAATTTATAAGACTTTTAAATTATTATAATTCAATATAATTTACATAAAAAAAAAGGTTAAATATTAAATATTTAACCTTTTTTTGTTATGTAAATGGTATGGTTTTTTTATTCAATATAGCTAAAATATTAAAGAAAAAATAATAATAAGTATTTTCTCAATACTAATTTGCGTTAGCCTTCAAGGTCAAAGTAAAGCAGGGAGATCGTTTAACCTTCCAACGAGTTCAAATGGACTAAGTAATTCTAATAATTTATTAAGTTTTAAAAACGGTGAATGGATTAAAAATAGAGGTAAAACAAATAATGTAGATTGTAGTATATATTTATTTGAAGGATGGAGTAATAAGGGAGTTGTTTATTCTATAGATGATAAAGGTTATAAAATATCTAAAATAAATTTAAATATAAAAGACAATAGTATTGATGTCAATTATAGTGATAAAATAAGTGATTCAATATTTACGTTTAATAATCATACTGTAAAAAGAGTTGTTATTAATAATAAAGGTTTTATAAAAAAAAATATTAAGGATCAAGGTTTTGATAAGAATGTGTTTTTGGAAGAACTTAAAACAACTGGAGGAGTTAAAATATATAAAGGTTACTCAGTTTATTTTAGGAAAGGTTCATTTAACCCAATGCTTCAAAAAAAAATCACGAATGATAAATATGTCCAAGAGACTAAATATTATATTGAAAAAAACAATCGAAATTTAGAATATTTTAAACTTAGAAAAAATAGACTTTTTAAGTATTTAGGAAATAAAAAGAATAAACTAAAAGAGTTTATAAAGAGTAATAAGTTAAAAATTAAAAAAGAAAAAGATTTAATTAAAATTATTAATTATTATAACTCAATATAATTTACATCAAAGGGATAAACATTCAATGTTTATCCCTTTTTTTATATATTTTTGCAAACAAACTACACAACACACACTAAATGAAATATCAACAGCGTAAAAAAGCATTAGTTCTTTTAGCAGACGGAACCATTTTCTACGGTAAGTCTATTGGAATAGAAGGAACATCAACTGGAGAAATTTGTTTTAATACAGGTATGACTGGTTATCAAGAAGTATTTACAGATCCTTCTTACTTTGGTCAGCTTATGGTAACTACCAATGCTCATATTGGTAATTATGGAGTAAATAAAAAGGAAGTAGAATCTGAAGGCATTAAAATATCAGGCTTAATTTGTCGTAATTTTAGTTTTACATACTCTCGTGTAGATTCTGACGGAAATTTATTAGACTGGTTTAAAGAGCATAACCTGGTCGCAATCTCAGATGTAGATACGCGCGCTTTGGTTGCTTATATTAGAGATAACGGAGCAATGAATGCTATTATATCTACTGAAATTGATAATATTGAAGCTCTTAAAAAACAATTGGCAGCGACTCCAAATATGGAAGGCTTAGAATTAGCATCTAAAGTATCAACTAAAGAACCTTATTTTATAGGAGATGAAAATGCGCCAATTAAAGTATCTGCCTTAGATATAGGTATTAAAAAGAATATATTAAGAAACTTAGTAAAAAGAGGAGCCTACATAAAGGTATATCCTTACAATGCTACTTTCGAGGATATGAGTGATTTTAATCCTGATGGTTATTTTATATCAAATGGCCCTGGAGATCCAGAACCTTTAGTTGATGCGCAAAACACCGCAAAAGAAATTATTAAAAGAAATTTACCATTATTTGGTATCTGTTTAGGACACCAAGTTATTGCATTGGCAAACGGAATTTCTACTTACAAAATGCATAATGGTCATAGAGGAATAAACCATCCTGTTAAGAATTTAATTACAGGGAAAGGTGAAATTACTTCTCAGAACCATGGATTTGCTATCAATCGTGAAGAGACAGAAGCACATCCAGATGTTGAAATTTCTCATGTACACTTAAACGACCATACGGTAGCAGGAATCAGAATGAAATCTAAAAATGTATTTTCTGTTCAGTATCACCCAGAAGCAAGTCCTGGGCCACACGATGCAGAATATTTATTTGATGAGTTTATAGAAAACATCAAAAAAGCAAAAGTTGAAGCGTAATTAATTATTGATTAATATACCAAAATCAACCACAATTAGTAAATTAGCAACTATATAAATTAGTATCCCCGTGAACTTAAATTCACGGGTTTCTATATTAAAAATAAAGAACTATGAGTATTATAATCAACATTCACGCACGTCAAATATTCGATTCAAGAGGTAATCCAACTGTAGAGGTAGATGTAACTACAGAAAATGGAGTTATGGGAAGAGCAGCAGTTCCTTCAGGAGCTTCTACAGGTGAGCATGAAGCTGTAGAATTACGTGATGGCGGTAAAGATTATATGGGTAAAGGCGTGTTAAACGCGGTTAAGAACGTAAATACTTTAATAGCACAAGAATTATTAGGTGTTTCTGTTTTTGAACAAAATATGATTGATCAAATAATGATCGATTTAGACGGTACACCAAACAAATCCGTTTTAGGAGCCAACGCTATTTTAGGTGTTTCTTTAGCAGCAGCAAAAGCAGCAGCTAACGAGCTAGGTTTACCTTTGTATAGGTATGTTGGCGGAGTATCAGCAAATACGTTACCAGTTCCGATGATGAATATCATTAACGGAGGCTCACATTCTGATGCACCTATCGCATTCCAAGAATTTATGGTAATGCCAGTAAAAGCTAAAAATTTTACAGAAGCAATGCAAATTGGTTCTGAAATTTTCCATAATCTTAAAAAAGTTTTACACGATCGTAATTTATCAACAGCCGTTGGAGATGAAGGAGGTTTCGCACCAACTTTAAACGGTACAGAAGATGCGATTGAAACAATTGCCTTAGCAACTAAAAATGCAGGTTATAAATTCGGAGAAGAAGTAATGATTGCTTTAGATTGTGCTGCTGCTGAATTTTTTGTTGATGGTAAATACGATTACACAAAGTTTGAAGGCGAAAAAGGTAAAGTACGTTCTAGTAAAGAGCAAGCTGATTATTTAGCGGAGTTAGCAGCTAAATATCCGATTATTTCTATTGAAGACGGAATGGATGAAAACGATTGGGAAGGTTGGAAATATTTAACTGAAATTTGTGGAGATAAAGTGCAATTAGTTGGTGACGATTTATTTGTAACGAATGTAGAGCGTTTATCTAGAGGAATTGAAAACGGAATTGCAAATTCAATTTTAATTAAAGTAAACCAAATAGGAACTTTAACCGAAACTATTGCAGCAGTTAATATGGCACACAATGCAGGTTATACATCTGTTATGAGCCACAGGTCTGGTGAAACAGAAGATTATACAATTGCAGATTTAGCAGTAGCATTAAATTGTGGTCAAATAAAAACAGGTTCGGCTTCTCGTTCAGATCGTATGGCAAAATACAATCAATTATTGCGTATTGAAGAGCAATTAGATGGTGTTGCGTATTATCCGCAAGAAAAAGCCTTTAAAATAAAATAATTTAAGACTTACTATTATAAATATTAAAACCTTGTTATTTAGATGGCAAGGTTTTTACTTTTACAGAAAATAATAAAAATATACTATGAAAAAGATACTTGCCTTATTAATAGTTATAACCTTTACATCGTGTCACTCTACAAAGTACACACATTCAGGGAATGTAAATTCGCGTTTAGATTTCAAAAAAGGTAAATGGTTGTTGCATACTATTGATGCTCCAAAAAGTATAAAAGAAAGTTTAACGAATATAGCGAACGATAAATTTACTGAGCTATTAGGAAATCGGTTTTCTGTTGCTGATGTTACTAGAGGAATTTTAATACCAGCTAATATAACCACGAATCTTAGTAAAGCTGTTTTAAAAGATATTAAAAACGGAACCGGATTTGATTATTTTATAAAGATTAATGCAACTGTTATTTCTGATGAAGTTGGAATTTTAGGACAAGGAAATGTGATGTCTTCTTCTGAAAATAGAGGAGAGGTAACAGTAACTATTTACGATTTAAATTTACTAGAAGAAATGTATTCTCAATCAGTTGTAGGTAATGTCTTTGTTCCAGAAAACTATGATAATTTGGCTTTAACAAAAAGTGCAGGGAGTATAATTATAAAAGGATTGGAAAAAATTATGAAAAAAATGGATAAAAATCAGATTAAAAACTAAACTATTTTTTAAAGGATCTTTATTGAAGCATAGTTTAATTATTAGAGCGTCATTCTGAATTTATTTAAGAATTACATTGTTTTAGTTATCAATACTTTAGAATGTTAATTTAAAGCGTGTTTAAGCTTATATAAAACAATTTTTAATTAAATTTATAATCCAGAAAACCTCATAAATATATGTTTATGAGGTTTTGTTTTTTAAGTGATTTATAATAAAATATTTCTATTTTCTGATATTAAAAATCTATCAAAACCTATTTTTAAAATACTACAAAAAATGGTATCTTCGCAACTCAGTTCAATCATAAAATTCAAGATATAAATGGCAGATATAGCAAAACTACAAATTGGTGATAAGACGTATGAGTTCCCTATAATAGAAGGAACAGAAAAAGAAAAAGCGATTGACATTAAAACGTTAAGAGGTGCAACCGATGGTGTAATTACTATTGATCCAGGATATAAGAATACAGGTTCTTGTCAAAGTGCTATTACATTTTTAAATGGTGAAGAAGGAATTTTAAGGTATAGAGGATATGCTATTGAAGAATTAGCTGAAAAAGCAGATTTTTTAGAAGTAGCTTATTTATTAATTTTTGGAGAATTACCATCTAAAGATAAATTAGAAAAGTTCCATAACGATATTAGAGAAAAAGCAATTGTAGATGAAGATATTAAAAAAATCATCGAAGCCTTTCCTAAGAACGCCCATCCAATGGGAGTTTTATCATCATTAACAAGCGCATTAGTAGCATTTAATCCGTCTTCAGTAAATGTTGAATCGGAAGATGATATGTACAGAGCCATTGTTAAAATTTTAGCAAAGTTCCCTGTATTAGTTGCTTGGGCAATGCGTAAAAAACAAGGATTACCATTAAACTATGGTTCTAAAAAATTAGGATATGTAGAGAATATTATGAAAATGATGTTTGAACAGCCTAATGAAGAGTATACCATAAACCCAATTATAAAAAATGCATTAGATAAATTATTAATCTTACATGCTGATCACGAACAAAACTGTTCAACATCAACAGTAAGAATTGTAGGTTCTTCTCATGCAGGTTTATTCGCATCTCTTTCTGCAGGAATTTCTGCACTTTGGGGGCCATTACATGGTGGTGCAAACCAAGCAGTATTAGAAATGCTTGAAGCTATTAAAGAAGATGGTGGTGATACAAAAAAGTACATGGCAAAAGCAAAAGATAAAAACGATCCTTTCCGTTTAATGGGATTCGGACACCGTGTTTATAAAAACTTTGATCCAAGAGCAACTATTATTAAAGTAGCAGCTGATGAAGTATTAGCAGATTTAGGAATTAACGATCCTATTTTAGAAATCGCTAAAGGATTAGAGCAAGAAGCATTAAACGATCCTTATTTTGTAGATAGAAAATTATATCCAAATGTAGATTTCTATTCTGGTATTATTTACCGTGCAATGGGAATTCCTGTAGAGATGTTTACAGTAATGTTTGCTTTAGGCCGTTTACCAGGTTGGATTGCTCAATGGAAAGAAATGAGAGAAAATAAAGAACCAATTGGTCGTCCTCGTCAAATTTATGTAGGTGAAAACCTTAGGAGTTTTGTAGACGTAAATAAAAGATAAATCAACAAAAAATGCCATTTAATATTTAGATGGCATTTTTTTATTAAATATAATTGATGATGAAAGAAATAAAAATTATCAAAAACAGATCAGATATTGGTGCCGGAACACGCGGATCTGATATGGGAGTAGATGCTATTGAAATTGCCGCTATTAATCAAAATAACGATTTTTTTAATCGTTTTGAATCTGAAGATGTAATTACAGAAAATGAATCGGTTTACAACAAAAAAAACAATTCGTTTGGTAAGCAAATAAGTAGTGTTTTTAATCAATGTAAAAGATTAAGTAACCATGTAAAAGTAAATTTACAAGAAGGTAAATTCCCAATAGTTCTTTCAGGAGATCACTCTTCTGCTTTAGGAACTATAAGCGGAGTTAAGGCAGCGAACCCTAATAAAAGAGTTGGAGTAGTTTGGATTGATGCTCATGGAGACTTACACACACCTTATACATCTCCATCAGGAAATATTCATGGAATGCCATTAGGAGCAGCGATTTCAGATGATAACTTAGATTGCCAGATTAACGATGTAAGTAGAGAAACTGCCGACCTGTGGGATAGAATGAAAAATATCGGAATGCCAGGTCAAAAAGTTTTACCTGAAGATATTGTGTTTTTTGGAGTTAGAGATACTGAAGAGCCGGAAGAAAAGCAAATAGAAAAATACGGTATTAAAAACTATATGGTAGCCGAAGTTCGCTATCGCGGATTAGAAGTTTGTGTAAACGAAGCTTTAGAAAAACTAACTGATTGCGACATAATTTATGTGTCTTTTGATGTTGATTCTATGGATTGTGATATGATTTCATACGGTACAGGTACACCAGTTCCAAAAGGTTTTGATGACGAAGAAATCGTTGAAATAATTAATGGTTTATTAGCTAGTAAAAAAGTAGTTTGTGTAGAGTTTGTAGAAGTAAACCCATTACTAGATTTAAAAGGAAATAAAATGGCAGAAACGGCATTTAAAGTCCTTGAAGAAGTAACAAAAGAAATTCAGAAGTTATAAAAATAAATTTTTATAAAACAAAGCCTGTCTTTTAATTACAAAAGACAGGCTTTGTTGGTTTTATAACCTAGTAATACCAGTAATGTGAGCTTTACCATCTAAAGGTTGATAAATTTCAACAATAGCTTCCCAAATAACCTCAGAAGGCGGTATTGAAGCTGTACATTTAAAACGATAATTTACTCCAGCTACAACTTGTGTTGATACTTGATTAGGAGTGTAGTTTACACCTACAAACCCCTTTAAAGCTTCATCAAATACTTTACGGTCTTCACTCGTTAATGCATGGTAAGCAGTCCATCCCCCTACAAATGTTTCTTTTTTTGTTAAAGTTTCAGTATTCATAATTAATTTGATTAGTTTACCTACTCATAAGGCTTTTCGGTTACCGCCTTCTATATAATTTATTTTATAGAAAAAGTCGTTTTTTTAGTGGTTTCTGCTCCACATTATGTGTTTTATCAGATAAGTCAAAGTTATAAGAAAGAAGTAGTGGTATTTTAAAAGATTCCTTAATCGTTTGTTTTTTAGGTATAAGCGAAAGGGAATTAAAGAAAGAGCGCAAAAAATAATTTTAAAATATACGTTTTCTAAAAAATAACAATACATTTGTTTTGTAAACTTTAGGAGTAGCTATTAAATTAGTTTGAGAAACATCCTTAGAACCTGATTTGGTTAATACCAGCGTAGGAAAAAGTTATGTTCGATACCATATCGAAATACTACCATTTGGTTTACAGTAATATTTTATAAATATGATTACTATAAAAGTAAACCAAGAAAACCACCAGTTTTTAGAAACCTTAACATTACAAGAACTCGTTGAATATTTAAAAATTCAAACGAATGGTATTGCTATTGCTATAAATAGTACCGTGATAAAAAAAGCTGATTGGTCTTTAAAGTTACTTCAAAATAATGATGATATTTTAATAATAAAATCTACCCAAGGAGGATGATTTTGTTTTAAAACCTAACGTATTAATTATCTTATGAAGAATAAAGACACTGCACCAAAGCAAAACGGAATTACAAGAAATCCGTTTCCGAATTCACAAAAAATTTATGTAACCGGTAAAATTCACCCACAAATTAAAGTTGCCATGCGTGAAATTACCTTAAGTGATACGGTAGATTCTATGACTAAAAAGAAAACGCCAAACGAATCGGTAACCGTTTATGATACTTCAGGGCCATACACCGATCCTGCGAAAGAAATTGACGTACACGCAGGAATTGAAAGAATTCGTGAATCATGGATTAAAGATCGAGGTGATGTTGAGCAATTAACATCTTTTTCTTCGGATTATTGTAACGAGCGTTTAAACGACGCTAGTTTAGATCATATGCGTTTCAAGTTAGTAAAAAAACCATTACGTGCTAAAAAAGGAAAAAATGTAACACAATTACACTACGCTAAAAAAGGAATGATTACTCCTGAGATGGAATATATCGCTATTCGCGAAAATCAACGAATAGATGAAATGACAGAGATCAGAAAACAACATAAAGGCGAGCATTTTGGCGCTAATATTCCTGATAAAATTACACCAGAATTTGTGCGGTCAGAGGTTGCGAGAGGTCGTGCAATTATTCCATCAAATATAAATCACCCAGAAGCAGAACCTATGATTTTAGGGCGTAACTTCTTAGTGAAAATAAACGCAAATATTGGTAACTCTGCTGTTACATCATCTATTGAAGAAGAAGTAGAAAAAGCAGTTTGGGCTTGCCGTTGGGGAGCAGATAATATTATGGATTTATCTACCGGAGAAAATATTCATGAAACACGAGAATGGATTGTTCGTAACTCGCCTGTGCCAGTAGGAACTGTGCCAATTTATCAAGCATTAGAAAAAGTAAACGGAGTTGCAGAAGATTTAACGTGGGAGATTTTCCGTGATACTTTAATTGAACAAGCAGAACAAGGTGTAGATTATTTTACCATTCACGCCGGTGTTTTATTGCGTTATGTGCCAATGACGGCAAAACGTGTTACAGGTATCGTTTCTCGTGGTGGATCAATTATGGCAAAATGGTGTTTAGCGCATCACAAAGAAAGTTTTTTATACACGCATTTCGAAGATATTTGCGAGATTTTAAAACAATACGATGTTGCTTTTTCTTTAGGAGACGGATTACGACCAGGTTCGGTTGCTGATGCAAATGATGAAGCACAATTTGCTGAGTTAGAAACGTTGGGAGAGTTAACACAGATTGCTCGTAAGCATGAAGTTCAATGTTTTATCGAAGGCCCAGGGCATGTACCAATGCACATGATTAAAGAAAATATGGAGAAGCAAATAGAACTTTGCGACGAAGCTCCTTTTTATACTTTAGGTCCTTTAACTACTGATATTGCGCCAGGTTACGATCATATAACTTCAGGTATCGGAGCGGCAATGATTGGTTGGTATGGTTGCGCAATGTTGTGTTACGTAACGCCAAAAGAACATTTAGGATTGCCAAATAAAGAAGATGTTAGAGTGGGAGTTGTAACCTATAAATTAGCAGCACATGCGGCAGATTTAGCAAAAGGGCATCCAGGTTCTCAGCACAGAGATAATGCGTTGAGCATGGCACGTTTCGAGTTTCGTTGGGAAGATCAGTTCAATTTAGGTTTAGATCCAGAGCGTGCTCGTGAGTATCACGATGAAACTTTACCTGCAGCCGGAGCAAAAATTGCACATTTTTGTTCTATGTGTGGTCCAAAATTTTGTTCTATGAAAATTTCACAAGAAGTTCGCGATTTTGCAGCCGTAAATGATATTGTAGACAATGAAGTGATTGCAAAAGGAATGGAAGAAAAATCGAAAGAATTTAAAGAAAAAGGATCAGAGGTATATTTATAAAATAAAAGTAAGAAGAAGAGGAAGGAAAATGAAGAAGAAGAAGGAGGTTCCTACGCCTTGAAAAAAGGCGTAGTCGGGCTTTCCTTTATATCTTTTGCGAGTTCTCGATATAAATTTATTTCGTTTTACTACATAAATTCACTCGAACAAAAAGCAAAAGGATACCACTGCAATCCCTAACCCGAAAAATAGTAACTGTGATAACAGGCAGTAAACGATAAGATAAATCTGCTATTTCAAGATTAAATTAGGTTATTTTTACGCCAAATTAATAGCAACTAAATTAAACGAATATGATAGTACTTATTGCTCCAGAAAAAGATGTAGAAAACGAAATTGAAATACTACATCAATTATTTGAAGCAGGTTTAGAATACTATCATTTAAGAAAACCATTTAAAGATTACCAAGAACACTGTGTTTATTTAAATCAGATAAACTCGGAATATCATAATAAAATAATCGTACATTATTTTCATGAATTAACGAACGAATTTAATTTAAAAGGAATCCATTTTCAAGAACAAAAAAGGCGTGATGCTTTAGAAAAAGGAAACAGGTATTTTATAGGATTAAATATGTTGGGTAAAACAATGAGTAGTTCTTTTCACGAACCTAAAGATATTGAAGTCTGTGATATTGAATTCGATTATCATTTATTGAGTCCAGTTTTTTCATCCATTTCTAAAAAAGGATATGAAGGAAGAGGTTTTAATGTAAATAATATCGATAAATCAATCGTAGGAATGGGCGGAATTAATAAAGAAACCATTGCACAAACTATCGAGTTAGGTTTTAAAGGAATTGGTGTTTTAGGAGGCGTTTGGAATACAGAGAATCCAGTTGAAAGTTTTAGAGAGATAAAACATCGATATAAAAATTGTTTAACTCAATAATTTTGTTCATTTGTTAGTTCGAGCGCAGTCGAGAACTAAATATCAGTTGGAGAGAAGTAAACGATGATGTAATCTGTTAGAGAAAAATAGATTGCTTTATTTCATTCGCAATGACAAATAAAAGGTTGTTATTAAAAAGACAGGATAAAATAATTTTATTGATTTGTCAGTTCGAGTGCAGTCGAGAACTAAGTGTCAGTTCTGGTGTTTTTATGAAGTGATAACGGAATAAAAAAGTATCGAGAACATTTTTATATTAACTATTGTTATCAGAATCAAAATAAAAAAATAGCATTTTGAGTAAAAACAACTACATACTAACCATTGCAGGTATAGATCCGTCAAGTGGCGCGGGCATCACTTCAGATATAAAAACATTTGAAGCGCATGGTTTATACGGAATATCAGTATGTACAGCCGTAACTATTCAAAATGATATTGATTTTAAAAGTTGTGTTTGGATTGGAAAAGAAGTTATTCTTTCGCAAATAACAACACTGTTTGAACGATTTTCAATATCCGCAGTAAAAATTGGAATTATAGAATCTTGGGAAGTTTTATTAGAAGTAATTCAAACATTAAAGCGATTAAATCCGAAGATAAAAATAGTTTTAGACCCAGTTTTAAAAGCTAGCGCAGGATTTAATTTTCATGCAAATCAAAATTTAGAAACTTTAGAAAAAGTATTAAATTTCTGTGATTTTGTAACACCCAATTACGAAGAGATAAAAGCCCTTTTTCCGAATAAAAATATCGAAGAAACAATTGATTTTATATCCGAAAAAACAAATATCTATTTAAAAGGCGGGCACAGAAAAGATAAAAAAGGATGGGATGAAGTGTATTATAGTAAAATTGTAAAACTAAATATTCCGCCCATTGCAAATACTGTTTTCGAAAAACACGGAAGTGGTTGTGTTTTATCATCCGCATTAGCGGCTAACTTAGCCTTAGAATTTTCTTTAGAAGATGCCAGTAAAAATACAAAACGATATACAGAACAATTTTTAAACTCGAACGATTCCTTCTTAGGAACTCATAATTATAAATAAAATGATAAGTAAATTACAGTATATAACACAAGGAGAAACACCTAAAGATCATTTAGATAATATTCAAAAAGCATGTGCTTCGGGAGTAGAGTGGGTACAGCTGCGATTAAAAAAAACAGATCCGAAAACGTTGTTAGAAACAGCTAAAGAGGCGAGAGAAATTACAAGTCATTTTCAAACACGATTAATTATAAACGATCATTATAAAGTAGCAAAAGAAGTAAATGCAGATGGTGTTCATTTAGGAGCTTCAGATACTTGTCCTTTAAAAGTTCGTGAATATTTAGGTAAGTTTTATAGCATTGGTGGAACAGCAAATACGCTAGAAGATTGTAAAAAGCTATTAGAAAAAAAAGTAGATTATATAGGTTTAGGGCCTTTTCGTTTCACAGAAACTAAGAAGGATTTAAGTCCGGTTTTAGGAATAGAAGGTTACAAAAAAATACTAACAGCACTGCATACTGAAACGCCAATAATTGCTATTGGTGGTATTACTTTAGATGATGTTGCAGTAATTGTACATTCAGGTATTTATGGCGTTGCAGCGTCGGGAGCAATTACCAATGATTTTACAAGTATTCCTGTTTTTCATAAAATTTTAAGTGCACCAAGTACACAAGAGCAAGTGTATAAAATGGACGATAAGTAGTTTAAAGAGAAAGAATGAATAACATATTAAAAATAGCAGATAAAGAATTTAACTCAAGATTATTCACAGGAACAGGAAAGTTTAGTTCTTCAGAATTAATGAGTGCTTCTTTATTAGCATCCGAAAGTGAATTAATTACCGTTGCTTTAAAAAGAGTTGATGTTAAAGATGAAAATGATGATATTTTAACGCATTTAAACCATGCGCATATTAATTTATTACCTAATACATCTGGAGTAAGAACAGCAAAAGAAGCGGTGTTTGCGGCAGAATTATCTAGAGAAGCATTAGGTACGAATTGGGTAAAACTTGAAATTCACCCAGATCCACGATATTTATTACCAGATGCTATTGAAACTTTAAAGGCAGCAGAAGAGTTAGTAAAACTTGGTTTTGTGGTAATGCCTTATATTCATGCTGATCCTGTTTTATGCAAGCGTTTAGAAGATGTAGGAACACAATGTGTAATGCCATTAGGTGCTCCGATAGGAAGTAATAAAGGATTACGAACACAAGATTTTTTAGAAATTATTATCGAACAATCTAACGTTCCTGTAATTGTAGATGCTGGTATTGGCGCACCATCGCACGCTGCCTATGCAATGGAATTAGGTGCGGATGCCGTTTTAGTAAATACTGCAATAGCCGTTTCTAAAAACCCAGTAGCAATGGCAAGAGCATTTAAAATGGCAGTTGAAGCAGGTAGAATGGCTTATGAGGCAAAACTAGCACCTGTTCAAAAACAAGCCGCAGCAAGTAGTCCGTTAACATCGTTTTTAAATTAATGTAATTACGAGGAGGCACGACGAAGTAATCGTTTACAATAGTATGCAGATTGCTCCATTCTATTTTATTTCATTCGCAATGACGATAACAGCATTAAAAAATTAAATTATGAGTAATTTTAAAGAACTTTTTGATACTTATAATTGGGAAGATACTTTAAAAAGTATTTTCAATAAAACAGCGGTTGAGGTTGAGAGTGCTTTAATTAAAGATAAAATCGATTTAGAAGATTTTAAAGCGTTAATATCTCCTGCTGCGCGACCGTATATCGAGCAATTAGCTCAGAAAAGTAGTTTGCTTACTAAAAAACGATTTGGCAATACTATACAAATGTATGCGCCCATGTATTTGAGTAACGAATGTCAGAATATTTGTACGTATTGCGGCTTTAGCATGACCAACAAAATACCCAGACGTACGTTAACTGATACTGAAATATTAAAAGAAGTCGCTTTTTTAAAAGAAAAAGGGTACGATCATATTTTGTTAGTCACAGGTGAAGCTAATAGAACAGTTGGTGTTGCATATATAAAAAATGCAATTGAATTAATTCGTTCGCAGTTTTCAAATATTACGATTGAAGTACAACCTTTAGATCAGGATGAATACGAATCGTTAATTGAAGCAGGATTGTATGCTGTATTAGTTTATCAAGAAACGTATCATAGAGATGAGTATAAGAAACATCATCCGAAGGGAAAAAAATCTAATTTTAATTATCGTTTAGATACACCAGACAGATTAGGAAAAGCAGGGATTCATAAAATAGGTTTAGGTGCTTTATTCGGATTAGAAGATTGGCGTGCCGATAGTTTTTTTACAGCCTTGCATTTAAAATATTTACAAAAAACGTATTGGAAAACGAAGTACTCTATTTCTTTTCCAAGGTTACGACCACATTCTGGCGGATTAGAGCCAAAAGTAGAGATGACTGATACAGATTTGGTGCAGTTAATTTGTGCTTTTCGTTTACTTGATGAAGATGTAGAACTGTCGATGTCTACCAGAGAAAGTGAAATTTTTAGAAATAATATTGTTAATTTAGGAGCTACATCAATCAGCGCAGAATCTAAAACGAATCCCGGAGGTTATACCGTAGAGCCACAATCGTTAGAACAGTTTGAAATTTCTGATGAACGAAGCACAGCGGAAGTGGTAAAAATGTTAAAAGATAAAGGTTTAGAAGTCGTTTGGAAAGATTGGGCACATTTTGAGTCAATAGAAAAATAATGAATTTAACCAACGAAGAACAAAAACAATATAATCGTCATCTTATTTTAGATAAAATAGGAGAAACAGGTCAATTAAAATTAAAGCAAGCAAAAGTTTTGGTGATTGGTGCTGGCGGATTGGGTTGCCCTGTATTACAGTATTTAACAGCAGCAGGTGTTGGAACAATCGGAATTATAGATGACGATATTATTGATCAAAGTAATTTGCAGCGTCAAATTTTATATACCATTGATGATATTGGCTTGTCGAAGGCTGAAACAGCTGCAAAGCGATTATCTAGGTTAAATCCGTTTGTAAACTTTAAAGTATATAAAGAAAAATTAACCAACAAAAATGCCATTTCTTTGTTTGAAAAATATGATGTTATTGTAGATGGAAGTGATAATTTTTCTACCCGTTATTTAACAAACGATGCCGCTGTAATTACCAAAAAACCATTGGTGTACGGCGCTATTTTTAAGTTTGAAGGGCAGGTTAGTGTATTTAATTATCAAGGAAGTGCTACGTATAGATGTTTATATCCGACACCACCAAAACCAGATGAGTCTCCAAACTGTTCTGAAATTGGAGTTTTAGGTGTTTTACCAGGGATTATTGGTAGTTTGCAAGCGAATGAAACTATTAAGATAATTTGCGAAATAGGAGAGGTTTTAGCCAATAAATTATTGATGTATGATACGTTGACTATGCGTCAAATGATTTTGAAATTTCAGAAATCAACCAATATAGCGGTTACAGCATTAGAAAAAGATTATGATTTTTTCTGCGGAATAAAAGCAGTTAAGAATGAAATTACTTTTGAGGAACTTCAAAAGAATTTACCGAAATATAATTTATTAGATGTGCGTGAAAATTGGGAGCGCGAACAACATCATATAAACGGACAGCATATTCCTTTAGGACAATTACAAAATCGATTTAAAGAGTTACATATTGATAAACCTCTAGTTGTGTATTGTAAATCAGGAATAAGAAGTAAAAAAGCAATTACCTTTTTAGAAGAAGTAATTGATGAGGTTGTTTTTATCAACCTAAAAAATGGACTGAATTAAAAAATGCGTTTCCTTTATAAAAAAGGAAACGCATTGTGTAAATTATGGATTTGTAGACCATAAAGAAGCGCCTTTAAGCATGGCTCTTCTAGGTAAGGTTAAGCCAGCGACAATCAATTCAGCAAAATCTTCAGGTTGTAGTATTTTTTCTGGATTTCCGTCTGTAATACCTAATTCTAAAGACATATCTGACGCAATAGTACTAGGTGTAAGTGTACAAACTCTAATATTGTTTTTACGAACCTCTTTCATTAATGATTCCGACATTCCGATTACTGCAAATTTAGAAGCAGAATAAGCTGAAGTGGTTGCATTACCACTTAATCCGGCAGTAGAAGAAATATTAATAATATCACCTTCATTTTTTTCAATTAAATAAGGTAAAACTTCTTTGGTAACATAATACATTCCCATTAAATTGGTTTGTATAATTTGTGTCCAATCTTCAACGGGCATTTCGTTCAGCGAACCAAAAGCAGCAATACCCGCATTATTTACTAAAATATCAACAGTGCCAAATGTATTTATAATCTCTTTTATCCCTTTTTGAACTTCGTTGTAATTGCTAACATCAAAGATGGCATAAGTTGCCTCAACACCATATGTTTTTATTTCGGCAACTGTACTAAGCAGTCGTTTTTCGTTTCTACCAGTAATGGCAACATTTATCCCTTTTTTTGCAAAAGCAATAGCGGTGGCTTTTCCTAAACCTCTACTAGCTCCGGTTATGAGGGCTTTTTTATTCGTTAAATTTTCCATTATTGTTTTTTAAGTGAAATATATTGGTTTCTGTATCTTTTAGATGTAATTAAAAGATACAAAAAAACTCACCAAATTGATGAGTTTTTTATACTAAAATATGTTTTTTACTTTGTAGTTTCCCCTTTATCAACAACTACACGATTCTCGCGATTTGCAAGTTCCCATGCTGTATGAAAAACCAAACGAGTTCTGTTTTCTAACATTTCGTAATTAATCTTATCAGGAGTATCTGTTGGTTGGTGGTAATCATCGTGTGTACCGTTAAAATAGAAAATAACAGGAATGTTATTCTTTGCAAAATTATAGTGGTCAGAACGATAGTAGTAACGATTCGGATCTTTTTCGTCGTTATATTTATAGTCTAAAGCTACATTTGTGTATTTATTGTTCATTGCTTCAGAAATGTCATGTAACTCAGTACTTAACTTATCAGCACCAATTAAATATACATAATTAGGATTTCCTTTATGACGGTCATCAACTCTACCAATCATATCAATATTTAAATTAGTAACAGTATTCGCTAAAGGGAAAATAGGGTTTTCAGTATAATACTTAGAACCTAATAAACCTTTTTCTTCACCTGTAACATGTAAAAATAAAATAGAACGCTTTGGTTTTTTACCTTCGTTATAAGCTTGTTTAAAAGCTTCAGCAATTTCTAAAATGGCAACAGTACCAGAACCATCATCATCAGCGCCATTATATATTTTTCCGTTTTTTACACCTTCATGGTCTAAGTGTGCAGAAATTACTAAAATCTCCTCTGGTTTTTCTGTTCCTTTGATAAAAGCAACAACGTTTTCAGAATCATTTAACTTCATTCCTCTACGATTATTACTTAAGTAGGCTGAAGGAACTTTTTGAAAATAGTTATCATTTCCTAAAGGAGATATAATTCCTTCGCTTTTATAAAAGTCTCTTAAATAATTAACTGCTTTTTTCTGACCAGGCTCACCAGTGTTACGACCTTCAAATTCATCAGAAGCATATATAAATAAATGTTTTCCTAAATCTTTAGCTGTGATAGTTTTTGCATATTTCGCTGCATAATCTATCGTAGTGTCATTAGTTTCGGTGCTAGCGGTATCTTTACTTGCTCCACAAGCTACAAATGCAAAAGCACTTGCTAAATAAAGTAGTTTTTTCATTAATATTTAATTAAGATTTTGGTTTGATTAGTATCTAAAAGTAACGAAATGTTACAGAAATTCAAATTTAATTTTTCTTTATGACGAATTGTTCTAATGTTTTGTTAAAACTTATCAATTCTTTAGGAAATAATTGCTCAAAAGCATTTTGATTGATTAATTCTTTAGATGTTCCGCTATAAATTTTATTTTCAGAAAGTAAAATAAACTCATCAGCTAACTGAATAGCAAGGTTTACTTCGTGAGTAGAAATAACAATAGTTTTTCCTGTTTTTTCGACTAACTGTTTTAAGAGTGAGAATATTTTAATGGTATGATGAATATCTAAATGAGCAGTTGGTTCATCTAAAATAATGATGTCAGTATCTTGAGCCAATGCACGAGCGATAAGAACACGTTGTAGTTGCCCATCACTTAGTTCATAAAAACGTTTATCTTTTAAATGCTCAATTGCTGTTTGTTCAATTGCCCAAAGAATTTTTTTGAGGTCTTTGGCTGATAATTTATCTATCCAATTAGTATATGGCTGACGTCCTAAGGCGATTAATTCGAAAACCGTTAACTGGCTTTGAGGTAAGCGCTCTGTTAAAACCAAACTTAAAGAAGTAGCTAGTTCGTGATGCGAATAATCGGAAATACTTTTTTGATTAATTTTTATGCTTCCACTTAACGGCTTTTGAACTTTAGAAAGTGTGCGTAGTAAGGTAGATTTTCCAATACCGTTTTTACCCAATAAAGCTACAAATTTTCCTTTTTCTACAGAAAAAGTAATATCAGAAGCAATTACAGTTTGTTGTTTTTTTGTTTGATAACCTATTGCCAGGTTTTCAATATTAAGAACGATATGTTTTTTAGAATCAGTCAAATTTATACATATATTTTCTTTTTTCGTACCAACAACCAAATAACTACAGGAGCACCAAATAAAGACGTGATTGCATTTATAGGTAAAGTAAACTCGCTTGTAGGTAGCTGAGCAATAGCATCGCAAATTAGTAATACTATTGCACCTATAAGAGCTGTTGCTGGTAAAAGTGTTTTATGGTTAGAGGTAGAAAAAATCATTTTAGAAATATGAGGAACTGCTAAACCGATAAAAGCAATTGGACCCGAAAAAGCAGTAATAACACCGGTTAATAAACTGGTGATTAATAAAATAATATTTCTATTTTTTTTAATATTGATTCCTAAACTTTTTGCATAATTTTCACCTAACAAAAAACTATTTAAAGGTTTTATAATACTAAACGTGCCTAAAATACCAATGCTATAAATAATTCCGAAAACAGTAAGTTCTGTCCAAGTTAAGTTACCTAAGCTACCAAAACTCCAAAACATGTATTGTTGAATTTGTTTGGCTTCACTAAAGTAAGATAAAACACTTATTACTGCTGATGTTAACGAGCCAAACATTAAACCTATAATTAATATAGACATGGTGTTTCTAACTTTGTTGGCTGCGATAATTACAGCAAATAATACAAAGAAAGAACCTAAACTAGCGGCGATTGCTAATGCCCAATTAGAAAAAGCGATTGAAACAAAAATACCGCCAAATAAGCCAGAACCCAAAATAAGTAAGGCTACACCTAAGCTAGCACCCGAAGAGATACCTAAAACAAAAGGGCCCGCTAATGGGTTTCGGAATAAGGTTTGCATTAACAATCCGCAGATTGATAAACCAGAACCAACCATAATTGCTGTAACAGCTTTAGGTAGTCGGAAATTTAAAATAATGGTTTGCCAACTGTCTTTAGAAGCAACACCACCAGTTAATACGTTAAAAATATCATCAATAGGAATTGATACAGAGCCTAAACTAATATTTAAGAACAAGAAAAAAACCAGTATAACTGATAAGAAAATAAAATATTTGGAGTGTTTTTTAGAAGACTTCAATTAGTTAATTGATTTTAAAAATTCAACTAATTTTTTAATTGCTAATCCACGGTGACTAATAGTGTTTTTTTCTTCAGAACTCATCTCTGCAAATGATTGCTTAAATCCTTCAGGTTGAAAAATAGGATCGTATCCAAATCCTTTCTCTCCTTGCTTTTTAGGCAGAATTTCCCCCTTGCAAACGCCATTGAATAAAAACTGTTTACCGTTTAAATTCAAGCATATTGAAGTTCTAAATTGTGCTGTTCTATTTTCTTTTCCGTTTAACTCAGTTAACAATTTTTGCATATTGTTTTCTGAATTACTTGGTTCACCTGCATAACGAGCAGAATACACACCTGGGGCTCCGTTTAAACTTTCAACTTCCAGACCGGTATCATCAGCAAAACAATTAAAATTGAATTTATTGGTAACATGATTTGCTTTTATTTTTGCGTTAGCATCTAAAGTGATTGCAGTTTCTTCAATATCATCAAAACATTGAATATCGTTTAAAGATAACAGCTCAATGTTTTTAGGAAGCATTTTTTTAACTTCCGCTAGTTTGTTTAGATTATTTGTGGCAAAAACAAGTTTCATTAATCAATTTTTAATGTAAACAAATGTATTGTTTTTTATCATCTTTGTAATTAATATTTTTGTTTTTATCAAAAGAACAAATCTCTGTAGGTATTGTTAATAAAGGAACGTCGTGTAAATGTCGGGTTAAAATCAATTAAAATGTTTTATAAAAAAGAAAAGCTAAAGTAACATTGTATGGAAAATAAAAATTTACTTATTATGAAACAACCAGCATTAGGAAAGAAAATATCTGAATTAAGAAAGCAAAAAGGTTTAACTCAAGAAGAACTAGTAGAAAAATGTAATATCAATGTGCGTACGATTCAAAGAATAGAATCCGGAGAAACCACTCCTAGAAGTTTTACTATAAAAACAATATTAGAAGCGTTAGAAGCAGATTTTGATATAAGTAGTTTTGCAAATGATATAGAAATTAACATCCATGATAGAAAAGTGTTAAACTTAGCTTGGGTTTTTGGAATTATATATCTTGTGTTTGGCTTTATTGAAACAACGATAGATGTATATAGTTATATTGAAGGCGAAATTTATACTGGTGTAGTAGCATATACAGGTATTAAAATAATTTCTTCAATAACATTTGTAATGTTTTTTAGGGGGTTTTTAAAAATAGCAAAACTGTATTCATATAAGTTATTAGAAATTATTGTTTACATTTTTATGTTAGCATACGTTTTAGCAGAATTGTATGATGTTTTTTTAATAAATTCTACTGATGGATTGATAATTACAGTAACTGTTGTTGAGTTACTAATTTTTGGAATAATTCAAATAATATTCGGAGCTAGCTTACTGAAATTAAAAACTAAATTAGGTACTTTAATTCAGGTTAATGGCGTTTTAGAGATAGCATTAGGTGTTTGTTTAGTTACACTTTTTTTAGCAGGTGTGGGCGCTTTTTTATTAATACCAACAACCATTGTAGAGATAATTGTTATTTATAGGTTAGTGAAAAAATAATAAATCAAACAAAAAAAAGTCGAAATTTAGATGTATCTAAATTTCGACTTTTTAAAAGAAATAATTAATTTTTTTATGCTTTTAATTTACTTAACTCTAATTTTTTAGCGTTAATTTCTTCTTGTATTTTTATTAAACGATCTTTAATTTTAATTATAATAGCTTCTTTACGTGCTATACTTTCTTTAGAAGTAGATGGGTCTTTTTTAGCTTTTTCTAATTTAGCATTCATTCTAGCTAAACCTTCTCTACCACTAGTTAAAATCTCTTCATTTATACTAATGTCATCTTCATAATCACTAATTAAAGTTCCTTTTTCTTTAACGATAGATTTTTCTTCAGCTTTAATTTGATTATCTAATTGCTTTAACTTCTCAGCCTCTAAACGTAAAGATTCTTGTTGCTTTAAATAAGCAATCTCTTTAGCTTTACGATCGTTTTCTAGTTTTACACGAGCATTTTCTAATTGTTGCTTACGTAATGCTAATTCACTTACAGTATTATTTACACTGTTGTCTACAACAGTTTCAACAGTTTCTTCTTCTTTAACGGGCTTTGCTTCATCTGGAGAACTCTTTTTAGTTTTTCTTTCTAATTTTCTCTCAATTGTAGCTAGGTCGCTTTTCTGCTTGTCTATTTGAGCATTTAACCTTGTTAATCTACTTTGTAAACTTGCAATAATTTTTTCTTTTCTTTTAACTTCTTCTTTAGTTACGTTTTTACCTTTTTTAAAATCTTCTAAATTAGCAGTTACACGCTTTAAAGCCTTAACTCCGCTAACTAAAACTTCTTCGTTAGCATCAATTTGATCTTTTTTGTCTTCTACTTGTGATTTTAATAATTTAATTTCGTTTTGAGCATTTACTTGTTGTAAACTAACAAAACAGATAAAGAAAATAGAGGCTAATAAAAATTTTAATGTTTTCATTTTGATTTATTTATTGTAAATTTAATACACTTTTTTTTGGGGCGACAAAATTACAAAATTTTAAATAAAATAATAACTGTTTTTTAAAGAACTTTGTTCGTAAAATAAAGCAGCCTAATTATTCATGATGATAGGGCTCATTCTTAAGAATCGTGAAACCTCTGTAAATCTGTTCAACAATAAATAAACGAATCATTTGATGCGAAAAAGTCATTTTAGATAAAGATAGCTTTCCGTTTGCTTTTTTGTATACAGCTTCCGAAAATCCGTAAGGACCACCAATAAGCAAAACTAATTGCTTAATACCTGAATTCATCTTTTTTTGTAGATATTTAGAGAACTCAACAGATGTAAAATGTTTTCCTTTATCATCTAATAAAACAAGTTGATCGGTGTTTTGAAGCTTCGCCAAAATCAATTCACCTTCTTTTTCTTTTTGCTGAGATTCACTAAGATTTTTAACATTTTTAATGTCAGGTATAACCTCTAGTTCAAACTTAACATAATGTTTTAATCTGTTTTGATAATTATCGATCAACTGAATCAAATTTTTATCATCAGTTTTACCAATGGCTATTAGTTTTATTTTCATGGGGTAAAATTATGAATTATGCACTACGAATTAGTATTTTTACGTCAGAATTATTGAAAACATGATATCAAAAGAACAATTTAATAAAGAGCTAGATTTAATTATTGCTAATGCTATTCGCGAAGATATTGGCGATGGAGATCATACATCACTTTCTTGTATTCCTTCGGATGCTACTGGTAAAGCAAAATTATTGGTAAAAGATGACGGAATTATAGCTGGAGTAGAATTTGCCAAAATGGTTTTTAATTATGTTGATGCAGATCTGCAAATAGAAACATTGTTAAACGATGGAGATGAAGTAAAGTACGGGGATATTGTTTTTTATGTGTCAGGAAAATCACAATCTATTTTAATGGCAGAACGTTTGGTGTTAAACGCAATGCAACGTATGAGTGCCATTGCAACGAAAACGAAGTTTTTCGCTAATTTATTAGAAGGAACAAAAACAAAAGTTTTAGACACTCGTAAAACAACGCCAGGTATTCGTGCTATAGAAAAATGGGCAGTTAAAATTGGTGGCGGAGAAAACCACCGGTTTGCATTGTATGATATGGTAATGATAAAAGACAATCATATCGATTTTGCAGGTGGAATTACACAGGCAATTACGAAAACAAAAAAATATTTAGCAGAAAAAGGGTTAGGTATTAAAATTATAGTAGAGGCGCGTAGTTTAGAAGAAATTAAAGAAATTTTATTGAACGAAGGAGTGTATCGTATTTTAATAGATAATTTTAATTATGACGATACTCGTAAAGCGGTTGCATTAATAGGTGATACTTGCTTAACAGAATCTTCTGGCGGAATTAATGAAGAAACAATTCGTGATTATGCTGAGTGCGGTGTAGATTTCATATCATCAGGCGCCTTAACACATTCGGTTTATAATTTAGATTTAAGTTTAAAAGCAGTTGATTAATTTAATTTTATCAAAATGAAAAAACATATAATTATAGTAGCAACTTTAGTATTGGCAATTTCATGTAATACGAAAGAAACTAAAAAAGAAACAAATACGAATATGGCTGTAGAAAATCCGTTATTAGTTAAAAGCACATTGGATTATGGTGCGCCAGATTTTACTAAAATAAAAAATGAACATTTTATGCCTGCTATTTTGGAAGGTATGAAATTGCAAAATGAAACAATTAAAGAAATTGTTGAAAATACAGAGGCAGCAACTTTTAAAAATACCATTTTAATTTTAGAAGAAAGTAGTAAAACTTTAGATGGAGTTACTGCTGTTTTTTATGGATTAGCAGGTGCTAATACAAATGACACAATTAAAGAAATTCAAAAAGAATTAGCGCCAAAATTCTCTAAACACAATGATGATATTTTATTAAACACCGCATTGTTTGCTAAAATTAAAACTGTTTATAATAATGTAGATAGTATACAATTAGATGCTGAATCTAAACATTTGATAAAAGAATATTATAAGAATTTTTCTAAAGCAGGGGCTGATTTATCAGAAGATAAAAAAGAGAAGTTAAAAGAAATTAACTCAGAAATAGCAAGCTTGGCAAATGATTTTGGTAAAAAATTATTAGATGCAAGCAAAAAAGGAGGTGTTGTTATTACTGATAAACAAAAGTTAAAAGGATTTTCTGAAGAAAAAATTAAGACGTTAAATAAAGACGGTAAATATGAAATACAGTTAATTAATACAAGTCAACAACCATCATTACAAACTTTAGAAAACAGAGAGGTTCGTAAAGAATTATTCGAAAAATCTATTCACAGATCAGACGCAGGCGAATACGATACAAGTAAGTTGGTTAAAAAAATGGTTGCTTTACGAGCAAAAAAAGCACAGATTTTAGGTTTTAAAAACTATGCAAGTTGGAGCTTACAAGGAACAATGGCAGGAACACCAGATGAGGTTTTTAAAATGTTTAGTGGATTAATTCCGGGTGCTTTAGATAAAGTTGCTTCAGAAACTAAAGAAATTCAGGCTGAAATTAAAAAAGAAGAAAACGATTTTAAATTAGCGGCTTACGATTGGAATCATTATGCAGAGAAAGTACGTAAATCTAAATATAATTTAAATGAAGAGGACGTAAAACCTTATTTTGAAGTAACAAATGTATTAGAGAAAGGTGTTTTTTATGCAGCTACTAAGTTGTACGGAATTACATTTAAAAAACGTACAGATATTCCGGTTTACCATTCTGATGTTGTGGTGTATGAAATTTTTGAAGAAGACGGATCTAAGTTAGGCTTGTATTATGGAGATTTCTTTGCAAGAGATAGTAAACGTGGTGGCGCTTGGATGAGTGCTTTCGTAAAACAATCGAAGTTACGTAATCAAAAACCAGTAATTTACAATGTATGTAATTCGCCTAAGCCAGTAGCAGGTGAGCCAGCTTTAATTAGTTTTGGAGAGGTAGAAACGATGTTTCATGAATTCGGACATGCATTACACGGTTTATTCGGTAATCAACAATATGCATCAATTTCAGGAACAAGTACAGCGAGAGATTTTGTTGAGTTTCCATCTCAGTTTAACGAAAACTGGTCAACTCATCCAGAGATTTTAAATAATTATGCAGTGCATTATAAAACAGGAGAAGTAATACCTGCTGATTTATTACAGAAAATTAAAGATGCCGGAACTTTTAATCAAGGATATTCAATGATTGAAAACCTATGTTCTTCTAGTTTAGATATGAATTGGCATACTATTTCTGCGGATGAAAAGATTGAAGACGTTGCTAATTTTGAAGAAGATGCCTTAAAAATGATGCAATTAAAAATAGCAGAAGTTCCGCCAAGATATCGTTCTACATATTTTGCACATATTTTTAGTGGCGGTTACGCGGCTGGTTATTATTCGTATTTATGGACAGAAATGTTAAGTCACGATGCGTACGATTGGTTTAAAGATAACGGATTGTTAACGCGTGAAAACGGACAGAAATTCCGCGAACAAGTTTTATCAAAAGGAAACACGATGAATTACGCGAAAATGTATAATACTTTTGCAGGAAGAGATCCAAAAGCGGCACCAATGTTAAAAGCTAGAGGATTACAATAGTTTGGTTGTTACATCTTGTAAACCTTAAGTAATGAATGAGTTTTTACCAATATTTTTACTCAGTGTTTTGAAAAAAATAATATTTACAATTGTGAGGCTGTCACATCGAGTAAATTATGAGGAACGAATAAATTTGTATCGAGATATTTTTAGTACTCATAAACACCCTAAGATTATTTTCAAATGAAAGATTACTTCGATAGCGAAACATTTACAAAAATTGATTTTAACGAAATAAAAATCAAAAAAGGAGAATATGATAATTGTACGTTCACGGATTGTAATTTCGAGAACGTACATGCCTCAAATATTCAGTTTGTAGAATGTGAATTTATCGATTGTAATTTTAGTAATGCCATTGTAACAAATACGGCTTTTAAAGAGGCTTCTTTTGTGAAATGTAAAATGATTGGTGTAAAATTTAATGAATGTGATTCGTTTTTATTGCAGTTTAGTTTTAAAGACTGTCAATTAAATTTCTCATCATTTTATAAGTTAAAAATACCAAACACAAAATTTGTAAATTGTAATTTGCAAGAAGTTGATTTTACAGAAACTGATATTACAAATTCATTTTTTGATACATGCGATTTAAAAAGCGCCATATTTGATCGCTCAATATTAGAAAAGGTAGATTTTGAAACCGCCTTTAATTTCTCAATAAACCCTGAAGAAAATAAGTTAAAAGGAGCAAAGTTTAGTAAAGAAAATGTGATTGGATTGTTGCAAAAATATAATATTGTTGTAGGGTAATCTGAGGTTCAATTTTTTTGTGATTTATCAAGTGTAAATTTGCATTTAAATAACAAGACACAATAAGTACTATAAAGCATTAATATATTTTATAATATTAATTAAATAAGAATTTTAAATCCTGTGAAATTTAATAAATGACAAAACAGATAGAGGATAATTTAGAAAAAATACCAGTATTAAATCTACTAGTAGTTTTTGGAAAGAAAATTAAAATTCCAATGCTACAAGGTATGTCTTTATATGATGTGCTAGAAATGTATATTATTGGTATTGTTAAAGGAGCCTTAACATCAAGGGCAGGAGGAATTGCTTTTAGTTTTTTTATGGCAATCTTTCCTTTTATGTTATTTATCTTATCGTTAATTCCCTATATTCCAATTGAAGGATTTCAGGATAATCTCTTTTGGTTAATACAAGATCTATTGCCTCCAGAAACTTTTGAGGCTGTAGATTTGGTATTAAAAGACATCATAAACAATCAATACGGAGGTTTGTTATCTTTTGGTTTTTTAGCATCTATTTTTCTTATGACCAACGGGGTAAATGCCATTTTTGGTGGTTTTGAATATTCTTACCATGTTACCGAATTTAGAAATGTGTTTGCTACTTATATCGTGTCATTAGGAGTTTCTTTATTAATGTCTTTCTTTTTAATAATAACCGTAGTTGCTATTATTTTTTATCAACTAGCACTAGCTCGCATTAACAATATAGGTTGGTTAGAAACTAGTGATTTAGATTTTTTTTATTGGGGAAGAAGTTTGCTTTTTTTAATAATGATTTTTACAATTGTTTCGATATTATTTCGTTTCGGAACCAAACAAGGAAGGGAAGTAAGGTTCTTTTCGCCTGGAGCAATATTAACTACAGTGTTATCATTATTTACATTTTATATATTCGGTGTTTATGTGACAAACTTTGCAACTTATAATCAATTATATGGTGCGATAGGAACATTATTAATACTAATGTTGTTTGTGTGGTTAAACGCAATTATATTGCTTTTAGGCTTTGAGTTAAATGCAGCTATTTATCGATTAAAACGAATAAATAAAGCTTTATAATTCGCCTATAAATTCAGATATTTGCCAACGAAGTTGGATTAAGTATCTCGCTCTTATGAAAGCTTACTTTTAAGTAACACAAAACAAACGTTTAAAAATTAAAGGTTTTAGATTTTGAGAAAATCTCACGACTTATAACCTACAATTCATAATTAACTATGAAACCATCAATCCCAAAGGGAACCAGAGACTTTTCATCAAACGAAGTAGCAAAAAGAAATTATATATTTAATACGATCAAACACGCGTTTGAAAATTTCGGATTCCAGCCTATCGAAACACCAAGTTTCGAAAATTCATCAACTTTAATGGGTAAGTATGGAGAAGAAGGAGATCGTTTAATTTTTAAAATTTTAAATTCTGGTGATTACTTAAAAAAGGTAGACGAAGTTTTATTAACAGAAAAAAATAGCCTTAAAACAACTTCAAAAATATCTGAAAAAGCCTTACGTTACGATTTAACAGTGCCATTTGCACGTTATGTGGTGCAACATCAAAACGATATTACGTTTCCTTTTAAAAGATACCAGATTCAACCAGTTTGGAGAGCCGATCGTCCACAAAAAGGACGTTTTAGAGAGTTTTATCAATGTGATGCGGACGTAGTAGGGAGTAAATCTTTATTGCAAGAAGTAGAATTTGTACAGTTATACGACACTGTTTTTAGTAAGTTAGGTTTAAATGGTGCGACTATAAAAATCAACAACAGAAAAATATTATCTGGTATTGCTGAGGTAATTGGCGCAAAAGATAAACTAATCGATTTTACGGTTGCTTTAGATAAATTAGATAAAATAGGTAAAGAAGGTGTTGTAAAAGAAATGCTTGAAAAAGGAATTTCTGAAGATGCTATTGTAAAAGTAGATCCGTTATTTAATTTTTCAGGAAGTAATCAAGAAAAGTTAGCTTCTTTGCAAGAAATGTTACAAACTTCAGAAGAAGGATTGGCAGGGGTACAAGAATTACGTACTGTTGTAGAGATGATAGAAGAAATTGGGTTGGCATCTGCTTCGTTAGCGTTAGATGTAACTTTAGCTCGCGGATTAAATTATTACACAGGTGCCATTTATGAAGTAGCACCGCCAGAAGGTGTAAAAATGGGATCTATTGGTGGCGGAGGTCGTTATGACGATTTAACAGGAATCTTCGGATTAAAGGATGTAAGTGGTGTAGGTATTTCTTTCGGATTAGACAGAATTTACTTGGTAATGGAAGAGTTAAACTTATTTGAAGAGGTTGAGTTGCCAAAACCAAGAGTGTTATTTTTAAATTTTGATGAAGCAGAAAATCTATCGAAGATCAAAGCCATTAAAAAATTAAGAGAGTATAACATAAAATCAGAGTTGTATCCTGATACGGCAACGAGTAATAAACAAGAGAAAAAACAATGGAAATACGTTGGTAGTAGAGACATACAATTTGTGGTAACTACTATTGAAAACAATATGTTTGTTTTAAAAGATATGGTAAACGGAGAGCAAACTACTTGTTCTTTAGATGAATTGATAAGTAAAGTACAGTAAATTAACAACTAATTTGTAAATTTGCGCCTTAATAATTGAAAGAAATGTTTGAAGTGAGTAGCAACAAAATGAATGACGAGAGAATAGAAGAGATAGGAGAGAACCACATAAGTACATCGGCAGAATCACCAATACGTGCGGATGCTTTTGATATTTCTGATGAAGAAAAAATAGAGAAAATTCAAGAAAGTGTTAAAGATATTTTAATCACTTTAGGAATGGATTTAACAGACGATAGTATGCAAGGTACACCTAAACGTGTAGCTAAAGCATTTGTAAATGAAATATTTATGGGTTTAAACCCTGCAAATATGCCAAAAGCATCTACGTTTGATAATAATTACAATTATGGTGAAATGTTAGTAGAAAAGAATATCGTTGTATATTCTACCTGCGAGCATCATTTATTACCTATAATTGGTCGTGCACATGTTGCTTATATTTCTGACGGAAAAGTAATTGGGTTGTCTAAAATGAATCGTATTGTGGAGTATTTTTCTAAAAGACCGCAAGTACAAGAGCGTTTAACAATGCAAATAGTTCAGGCAATGCAAGATGCTTTAGGAACACAAGATGTAGCTTGTATTATTGATGCAAAACATTTATGTGTAAACTCAAGAGGTATAAAAGATATAGAAAGTAGTACTGTTACAGCCGAATTTGGCGGTAAATTTAAAGAGAAAGATACTAAGCGTGAGTTTTTAGATTACGTTAAAATGGATACAAAGTTTGATTAACGTCAATGTTTATAAAGAAAACCTTCGATTTATTTCATGTAAATCGAGTTTTTTTTATTAAAAAAAATATTTTTTATTACGTTTTTTGATAGTACAT
The DNA here is from genome assembly GCF_057732375.1 of Tenacibaculum sp. M1.3A. Taxonomy (NCBI): domain Bacteria; kingdom Pseudomonadati; phylum Bacteroidota; class Flavobacteriia; order Flavobacteriales; family Flavobacteriaceae; genus Tenacibaculum; species Tenacibaculum sp. M1.3A. The sequence continues at coordinate 163,301 of NZ_JBYJEF010000005.1, forward strand.
TTGCACTTTAATAAACATAGCTAGCACTTAAGTTAGCGACACATAATTTTTTATAATGAATAAAGGTATCGTAAAATTCTTCAATGAATCAAAAGGATTCGGATTTATCACAGAAGAAGGAAACAACAAAGAACATTTTGTACATGTATCAGGATTAATTGACGAAGTTCGTGAAAACGACGAAGTTGAATTCGAATTACAAGATGGAAGAAAAGGATTAAACGCTGTAAACGTAAGAGTATTATAATATATTATTACCAGAGTAAACTTTTTAATAAAAAGCCTATCAATTATTGATAAGCTTTTTTTGTGTTTAATATGTTTTAAACACCTGTAAAAATAGCTGTTTGTTATAGGTGATTTTTAAGAAATATTTTTTTAATTGTAATAAAATCAATTATTTAGGCTAAGTTTAGATATTTGGCATTACATTTGCAGTACAATAAACGTTGTTAGCACTTAAGCGAGCAACAATTAATTTTTTATTATGAATAAAGGTACCGTAAAATTCTTCAACGAATCAAAAGGATTTGGATTTATCACAGAAGAAGGAAACAACAAAGAGCATTTTGTACATGTTTCAGGATTAATCGATGAAATTCGTGAAAACGATGAGGTTGAGTTTGACTTACAAGATGGAAAAAAAGGATTAAACGCTGTAAACGTAAGAGTATTATAATATATATTATTACCAGAGTAAACTTTTTAAAGACAAGCCTATCAATTAATTGATAGGCTTTCTTATTTTAATGAAAATATTTTAAATGAAAGACGGTAGAAATAGAAATCACATTCGTATAGGTGCAGAGGTTGAGGTTGTCCAAAAAAATCACCAAAGGTCAGGCGAGTTAACGATAGGTATTGTAAGTAGAATTTTAACAAACTCAGCAAATCATCCTCATGGAATTAAAGTACAATTAGAATCAGGAATTGTAGGAAGGGTAAAAAATATCAAAGAAGATTAGAGTACTCTAATCTTCTTTGATATTTTTCAATCTCTTTATTCCGTCTATTAAAAACCAACTTGCAAATAAGACTCTTACAAGTAAGAATATGTACTTATTTTCGGTTCTGAAACTTAAAAGAACTCTATAGCTATCTAGATCTTTAAAAAATTGAGAGAATGTTGCTATTAAAATAAATAGCCCAATTACAATATATAAAAAGGGAAGTACTTTTTTCATTTGTTAGTTAGGAATTTTAATTTCGTATAATTTACCGCTTTTATTATTTAGTTTATTTTCTCTTAACCAAGAGTTGTGTAGTTTAAGGTCTTTATAGGTGGTACCGTACTTTTTAGCAAATAAAGCTATATTGGTAATAGCAGTGTCTACTTTAACTGAGTAGGTAGATGGTAAAGTGTATAAATCTTCTTTATCAAATTCAAAACCATACTTCTCAGGATTCGAAATTATTTCTTTTAAAGCTAAGATTCTAAATACATAACGTTCTGTTTCATCAGGCAATAAAACGTCGTAATAACTAGTTACATTTTGTTCTTCTAATCTTCTTCCTACGCCATGATTACCAGCGTTATAAGCGGCAGTAGCAAGAGTCCAAGAATTAAAGCGACTATATGCTTTCTTTAAATATTCTGCAGCTACTTCAGTCGATTTTTCTATATTATAGCGTTCATCTACATTATCGTTAATTTCTAAACCGTATTCACGACCAGTACTTTTCATAAAATGCCACATTCCGGCCGCACCTACAGAAGAAGTTTCATCAATAAATGCACTTTCAGCCAAAGCTAAAAATTTAAAATCATCAGGTAAACCATGTTTAGCTAATAAAGGTTCTAGAACCGGAAAGTATTTGTTTGCACGTTTTATTAGCAGTAATCCGTTTGATTGCCAATAAGTATTTACAAGTAGTTCACGATCCATACGTTCTTTAATGTCTGCTTTTTCTAAAGGCACACGTTCACCAGCTAACTCCATGTTTTTAGGGAGTTTTACAGCTTTAATTTGATAGCTCTCTGCTACGTTCTTAACAAGAGGTTCATTGGATTGGCTTATTGTATTTGTAAATAAAATAGCAACAAACACAATTGTTAGTAGTGATAAAAAACGTACGGATTTATTCATTTTCTTTTAATTTTTTAATTAGAATTTATTAAGATCTTTAATCAATCAAAAAGCATTCCTTTTCTAATATTTTAGAAATAGTTTTTGCTTTATTTAAAATCATAATATGAGTTCCTTTTTCTATTTTAATATAATTTTTTATATGCTTTGCAGGAAAAACTTCATCATCATTGCCATGTATATGAATTGTATTTTTCAATGGTTCTTTTTGTTGCCAATGCAATACGTTGTATATAGACCATTGTAAATATTTTTTATCTCTTATCGATAAATATATTTTATACAATTCTGCTCTTTTTTTTAGATAGTCGTTAAAAAAATAATGTTCGTAACTTTCGATATTCGCTATTATTTTTGAAGGGAAAAGTTTATATACTCCAGTTATTTGCGCTAATTTTAAACGCTTAGGAAGTTCTTTATTACTTTTGATACTAGAAATAATAATTACTTTTTTACAAGGAATAATTTTACTCATTTCTTGCACCACTATTCCTCCAAAAGAAACACCAACTAATATAGCGTTTTTGTGTTTAATAGTTTGGCACATTCGAGCGGCATACTCTTCAATACTTTCATTTATGGATGTAGGTAATAACCAGTCTATAAAATGAAGTTGAACTTTTTTTTCAGGCAAAGAAATGTGTTCAAATATTTTGGTGTTTGCAGCTAAACCCGGTACAAAATATACATGAGTTTTTACCATTATTCAATAAGGTTCTTGTCTAATAAAAGTTCCTCAATATACTCGTGAATATTAATTAATTCATCAGGAATATCTTTCCACAAACGAATTTTTACTTGTTTATTGTTATGGGTTATAAATGTGCTTGGTAAATCAGAGATATTAGTGTTATCATAAACAGTTTTAAACGAGTCAAAACCATTTGTATTAAACATATCATTAAGTTTTTTGAAATCTTTATCAGAAAGTTTAAACTTATGAATTCCTTTTTCAAGCACATATTCGATTCCGTTAAATATAACATTACCTTTTTTATCAATAGTAACATTGTAAACGGCACAGTCTCCAAGACAAGGCGTTTTTCGAATATTTACAAGAGTGTTCTCTTTAATTGGTTCGCTTTCTAGTACTTTAGGCTTTTCAATTGTTTTTTCTACCACTATTTCTTTCTCGATAGGTATAGACTCTTTTTTAAATTCTGTTTTAGGAACGCTACAAGCTAAAGTTAAAGCGAAAAATAATATTAGTGCGTATTTCATAATTTTATTTTAAAGTAGATAAAAAACCATTCACAATTTAAGTAATAACTTCGTTTTTAACAAAGTTAAAACGAACTAAACCATCCTCGTCAATTTCGGTTAAGGAAACAGTGTGTAGTGTGTTTACCAATTCCGGATTCCAAGGTGTTTTTACTTTTACATAATTCTGTGTAAATCCGTGAATATAGCCTTCTTTATTTTCACTTTCAAAAAGTACCGTTAATGTATTGCCTATTTGAGTTTCATAAAAAGCCCTACGTTTTTTAACAGATAAGCCACGTAACATTTTACTTCGTTTTGCACGTACATTTTTGGCTACTACTCCATCCATATTAACAGCTTCTGTATTTGGTCTTTCAGAATAGGTAAATACATGTAAATACGAAATATCCATTTCGTTTAAATAGTTGTAGGTTTCTAAAAATAATTCATCTGTTTCACCAGGAAAACCAACAATTACATCTACACCAATACAAGAATTTGGCATTACTTCTTTTATTCTAGTAACTCTATTTGTGTAGGTTTGTGTTAAATAACGACGCTTCATCTTTTTTAACAATTCGTCAGATCCGGATTGCAATGGAATGTGGAAATGCGGAACAAAAGTGTTAGATTTAGAAACAAAATCGATCGTTTCGTCTTTTAATAAATTTGGTTCGATAGACGATATTCGCAAACGTTGAATACCGTCAACTTTATCTAATTCTTTAACCAATTCTAAGAAAGTGTGTTCGTGTTTTTTGTTACCAAACTCACCTTTACCGTAATCGCCAATATTTACACCTGTTAAAACGATTTCTTTAATTCCTCTTTCTGATATTTCTTTGGCATTTTTTAAAACGTTCTCTAAAGTATCAGATCTAGAAATTCCTCGTGCTAACGGAATTGTACAATACGTACATTTATAATCACAACCATCTTGTACTTTTAAAAAAGCACGGGTACGATCGCCAATAGAATAGGCACCAACATAAGAATCAGCTTCTTCAATTTCGCACGAATGTACTTCGCCAATATCATTTTTAGTTAAATCGTTGATGTAACTAGTAACGTTAAATTTTTCGGTAGCACCTAAAACTAAATCTACACCATTAACATTGGCTAATTCTTCTGGTTTTAATTGCGCATAGCAACCAACACCAATTATAAAAGCATCTTCATTTTGTTTTAAAGCTGATTTTACAATCGATTTAAAACGTTTATCAGCATTGTCAGTAACCGAACATGTATTAATTACATATATAGCTGCTTTTTCATCAAATTCAACACGTTCAAAACCTTCAGAAACAAAATTTCTAGCAATAGTTGAAGTTTCAGAAAAATTTAATTTACATCCTAAAGTGTAAAAAGCTACTTTTTTATCTACGTTCATTCTTTTAATATCCTTAATAAAAAACAAAAGCCTTGTGTAAGTCTTTAATTTTTTAGAAGTTCGTATGGTGTATTTTTATAAATCTGTTTTAGACAGTATTTATCAACTGCAAAATTACAATTTATTCATGATTTTTGAAACCGAAAGATTACGCATTAGAAAACTTCTTTTAACTGACTTAAAACCTTTTTTTAAGTTAGAAAGTAATCCAGTAGTTTTACAATATGCAACAGGTGAAGTTAAAACAATTATTGCGTGTGAAGTAGAACTTAAAGATTTGATGAATAGGTATGATAAGCCAAAAAATGATTTCTGGATTTATGCAATCGAACGAAAAACTGATAAGAAGTTTATAGGAACCGTTGCTTTGGTAAAAGACAATGTAGATGATGAAATAGGATATCGGTTTATTCAAGAATATTGGGGTAAAGGATATGCAACTGAAATTTGCAAAGGACTAATTTCTTATTGTAGATTTGTAGGAATGAAAAAAATTGTAGGTTATGTAGTTGATGAGAATATAGCTTCAGCTAAAATATTAAAACGATTTAATTTTACAGAAGTAAAGAAATTTATAAGTGAAGATATAGGCTTGCCAGAAACAAAATACGAATTAATTTTATGATTGAAGATTCATTAACTCCGCCATATTACGCGGTTATTTTTACAACTATATTGTCTGATGACCATAGCGGGTATAACGACATGGCTAATAGAATGGTAGAATTAGCAAAACAACAAGAAGGTTATTTAGGAATTGAGTCAGCCCGAGCAGAAGTTGGAATTACGGTTTCATATTGGCGAAGTTTAGAGGCAATTACACAATGGAAAAATAATTTATTACACATAGAAGCTCGAGAAAAAGGAAGAGAAAAATGGTATACAAAATACCAGCTTCGAATTTGTAAAGTAGAGCGAGAATATGGATTTGAAAAATAATAACAATTAAATGTACGCAACAATATCTAAGGTTTTAAGTGCTTTTTTAAAACAAAGTACTATTTTTAAATACGGATTTAATATTTCGCCTATGTATCGTAGATCAACAGGTAAAATTATTGAAGTATCTGACGATTTGTTTAATGTAAAAGTTAAAATACCTATTAGTTATAAAAATAAAAACTATGTAGGTTCTATTTTCGGAGGAAGTTTATTCTCTGCAACGGACCCAATTTTTATGATTCAGTTAATGAATATTTTAGGAAATGATTATGTAGTTTGGGATAAAAGCGCCAATATTAAATTTAAACGACCAGCAAAATCGAATTCGTATGTTGATTTTGTTTTTACTGAAGATGAAATTCAGCAAATAAAAGACGGTGTAAAAGATGCTCAAGAAATAGATTTACATAAAGAAATTAAAATTACTAATAAAGAGGCTTCGACGATATATGCCGAAGTATCAAAAACCATATACATTGCAGATAAATCATATTATAAAAATAAAAGGAAGAATAAGTAATTTTCTTGTTTTAGCAGTTCTTTTTATAGGTTTTAATTCTTGTGCTAAAGAAGCCAGTTCTTTTTCTGAAGCTCAGGTTTTTCGTTATAATGAACATTCAAATATAACTTCGTTGGATCCTGCTTTTGCAAAAGATCAGCGTAACATTTGGGCGGTTAATCAATTGTTTAATGGTTTGGTGCAATTAGATGATAGTTTGCATCTACAACCCGACATCGCTAAAAGTTGGGCGATTTCTGAAGACGGAAAAAGCTATAAGTTTACTTTAAGAAGCGATGTGAAATTTCATAAACATTTATTGTTCGGAAAAGATTCCACCAGAAATGTTACGGCTCATGACTTTGAATATTCATTTAATAGATTATTAGATAAAAATGTAGCCTCTCCAGGAGGTTGGGTTTTGCAAAATGTAGCGGATTTTAAAGCTGAAAACGATTCGCTTTTTACAATCAATATAAAACAGCCTTTTCCGCCTTTTTTAGGGTTGTTGGCAATGAAATACTGTTCGGTAGTTCCGAAAGAAGCAATAACCTATTTTGGTAATTTTTTTAGAGCAAATCCAATTGGTACAGGGCCTTTTAAATTTAAATTATGGGTAGAAAATACGAAGTTGGTGTTGCGTAAAAATCCGTTGTTTTATGAAAAAGATATAGATGGGAAGTCGTTACCATATTTAGAAGCTGTTGCAATTACTTTTTTACCAGACAAGCAGAGTGAATTTTTGCAATTTATACAAGGAAATCTCGATTTTATGAAGAGTTTAGATGCTTCTTATAAAGATGATATTTTAAATACAGATGGAACTTTAAAAGAGAAATATGTTGGTAAGATTAAGATGGAAACTGGCGCATATTTGAATACTGAATATTTAGGGATTTATTTAGATGGTGAAAATGAAGAACCAACAAAGTCAAAATTAATAAGGCAGGCTATAAATTATGGATTTGATCGTGTAAAAATGATTAAATTCTTAAGAAACGGAATTGGTACACCTGCCACAAGCGGATTTATACCAAAAGGATTACCGTCGTTTAATAACCAAAAAGGATATTCTTATCAGCCAGAAAAAGCGGCTGCGTTGGTTTCGGAATATATAAAGGTAACAGGAAATGAAAATCCAGAAATTACAATTACTACGAATGGTAATTATTTAGATTTATGTGAGTTTATTCAGCGTGAATTACAAAATATAGGATTACAAACTAAAGTAGATGTAATTCCGCCTTCAACCTTACGACAAGGAAAATCAAGTGGAAAACTACCTATTTTTAGAGCAAGTTGGATTGCTGATTATCCAGACGCAGAAAACTATGTGTCGTTATTTTACAGCAAAAATTTTACACCAAACGGACCAAATTATACGCATTTTAAGAATGAGAAATTTGATGAGTTATATGAAAGCTCAATAAAGGAAATCGAAGTTGATAAGCGATACAAATTGTATCAACGAATGGATAGTATAATAATAAATCAGGCTCCGATTGTTCCGTTATATTATGATGAAGTAATTCGTTTTAGTCAAAAAAATATCCAAGGATTAGGAATTAACCCTATTGATTTATTGAATTTAAAAAGAGTACGTAAAGATTAAATTTTGCAATAAATAAAAGAGACCGTTTAGATTATCTAAACGGTCTCTTTTTATTTAAAAATCTTCGACTAAGAAACCAACGATTTTATTTTATTTTTTATTGTTTGTTTAATGTCTTTAGGGTACGAGCGTTTTCCGTGAAAAACATCAGCCATTGCTTCGCTAAAACGTTGTCCGTATTTTTTTAATAAAAGATTACGGATAGTTTTTTGCTCGTAAAACCACTTAGAAAGCCATAAGCCAGTGTTAAGTTCTGGTAGTAATTTTTCATCTAGTTTGTCAAGGTATAATTCCTCAGCAAGTTTATCGTTTAGGTTACTTTCAATTATTGCTTCAGCAGCTAATTTACCGCTATAAATAGCATTTGATATACCTTCAGCAGTAACAGGGTCAGCAAAACCAGCAGCATCTCCAATTAAAAATACGTTGTTTTTCACGAATCCATCAGTTCTTGGCGCTACAGGAATTTGGAATCCGTGTTGAGATTCGCTAATAACATTAGTAATACCAAGTGTTTCCATATACTCTTGGTAAAATTTCTTTAAATTTATTTTTGTTCTTCTTGCAGAGGCAACACCTATTGATAAGTGGTTTTTCTTAGGGAAACTCCAAGCATAGCCATAAGGTATAGCATCAATGTCAAATCTTACTTCGTCTTTTAATCTATTAAAGTCGTCTTCAGAAACTTCTACTTCATATTCTAAAGCAGGTATTAATTTTCGAGTATCTTCTTTCCATCCAGCCATTTTTGCAGTAGGGCTTAAAGCACCGTCTGCAGCAATTATAAATTTAGCAGAAAGCTCTCCTTGAGATGTTTTTAATGTGATTTTATCATCAGAAAAATGCAATTCATTTAACTTATGATTCTCTAGTAGTGTAACACCAAGTTCCTTTGCTTTTTTTACAATTAAATGATCAAAAGAATCTCTCATAATCATAGTAACAGTAGGGTCTTCTCTTTGTGTTTTAAAGTGTAGTTTCTCTCCTAAGTAAATATCGATTGTATGAAATTCACGTTCAACAACAGAAGAAATATCAAAAGGTAAATCATTACGGCCCCTAAAAACAAATCCGCCACCACAAGTTTTGTAACGGGGTAATGTTTCTTTTTCAATAATAACAGTTGAAATTCCTTTTTTAGCCAAGTGAAAGGCCGTTGAAGCCCCAGAAGGTCCACTACCAATAATGGCTACATCAAAATGTTGCATAAGTTGTTTTTTTGAGATGCAATATACACATTACTTCCAATGTAAACGTGTCATAATAGGGTAGTGGTCTGATAATTTAATAGCACTATATGTTTTGTAGTGATTTATTGTTGCCTTGTTATCAGTAAAAATAAAATCGATACGCATAGGATATACATATCTAAAAGATTTCCCTAAGCCAATACCAGCTTCTAAAAAAGCATCCTTTTTGTTTTTAGAGAGTTTGTTGTAAACCCAAGAATACGCGGTGTTGTTAAAGTCACCACACACAATTTTTTTTCCTTTCCATAAGGTTTCATGTTGAAAGATAAGCTCAGCTTGACTTACTTGTTTTTTAAAACCGTTAGATAAACGTTTAAATAGGCGTTCAGAATCTTTCTCTCCGAAATTTACTTTCTCCGGATTTATCTTCAAAGATTCTAAGTGTACATTGTAAATGCGAATTGTGTCTTTGTTTTTTAAAATATCAGTAAAAATAGTATTGTTAGCACTGTTTTTAAAATTTAAAGAGCCTGAGTTTATAATAGGGTATTTCGAGTAAATAGCAAGTCCGAATTTATTAGCTTTCGACTTGGTTTTAATGTATTTATAAGGAAGTTTTATGTTTAATGATTTAGATCTGTAAAACTCTTGCATAACAAGAACATCGGGATCTTCATTATCAATAAAATCATAAATCTTTTGTTCGGTAGTGCTATCTTCTAGATGTTTATAATGGTTGAATAACCGTACATTATAACTCATCACTTTTAAATCGTTATTTAATATGAATTCTTTATTAGAAAATTTTATTAAAGGCGGAGAAATGAAATAGCCAACGACTAATATAAGTAGTGATAATAAAGCGTTTTTATGTAGTTTAAGTAACCAGTATATAAAAAAAGCAATATTTAAAATAACTAATAAAGGAACAAATAAACTAAAAATGGCAAGAGCAGGGATTGTTTTTGGAGATAGAAAAGGTAACACGTAAGAGAGCAACAAAAAAGTTGCAAAAACTGAATTGATAAAGAACATCAACTTACGGACAAGTGAATATTTTTTCATTTGATTATTTACCTTGTTTAAATAAAAAGTCTTTCTCGTTTTTTGTTAAAGTATCATAACCTGATTTACTTATTTTATCTAGAATACTATCTATTTCAGCTTGGTTTTCTGTTTTTTTGTAGTTGTTTTTTGATGGTTTTTTTCCGGATTTATAAACTGTTTTTAAAGGTTTTTCCTTTCTCTCAAAAAACTTTTTTAGCGGTTTTAGAATCTCTAACTCTTTATTGCTGGCTCTAACAACATATAAAAATCCAAATATAGCACCACCAATGTGTGCAAGGTGTCCACCAGCATTACCTGCAGGTATTTGTATAATATCAATAGCTATCCAAATACAAGCTAAAGTCCATAATTTCACAAAACCAATTAAAGGAAATTTTAATTGGTAATTAGGAATATAGGTTGCAATACCGATAAAAATTGCAGAAATTCCTGCTGATGCTCCAAGTAAAACACTAATGTTAGCTTCTTTTAATAATACAGGAAAAATAGCATAACTAATTAAAAATAAGATTCCGCCAAATAAGGTTCCTAGAAGGTAAAAATTTAGTAATTGTTTAGAGGTGAAATATTGTTTAAAAAGATGCCCGATATAGAATAAAGCAACTAAGTTTAATAGTATATGAAGAAAACTGGTATGTAAAAATCCGTAAGTAATAATTGTCCACGGTTTGTATAAAAACTCATCAAAGCTGGCAGGTAAAGAAAACCATTCAACCAATAAGTTATTATTAGATTGAAATAAAAATCCAAAAGTATTGGTAATAAAAACCAATAAAAAAATAGCAAGATTTACGTAGATAAGTTGCTCTACAATACCTGCATTTTTAAAACGATATTTTAAATTATCTAAAGTATTCATCAATTTTCTTTTTCTTTCAAGGTATCTAATATACTACATTAATGAGTTTTAAACTGGTTTTTTTTCCAATACCAAGCAATAATAAAACCAATAATAGCGCCTCCAATATGTGCGAAATGCGCAATATTACCAATTGAGTATTTTGTAACACCAAAAAATAAATCACTAGCAATCATTACCGGGATAAAGTATTTCGCTGCAATTGGCACAGGAAAAAAGATCAACGCTAATTTTGCATCCGGAAACGTTAATCCGAAGGCAACTAATATACCATAAACAGCACCTGAAGCACCAACGGCAGGCGTATGGTACAAGCTGTAAAACTCGCTCATTGTTCTGTTAGAAAGCGTTATTATATTTTCATTGTACTGCCCTGTAGTTAAAATGTTTTGTATTTCGGAAGGAGAAAGCCCTAAGGCTACTATTTGCTCGTATATACCATTAAATTGGTAATAATTTACAAGTGTATATATCAACCCAGCACCTATACCTGCAGAGAAGTAAAAAAATATAAATTTATTTCTACCCCACATTTGTTCTAAAGGAGTACCAAAAGCCCATAACGCATACATGTTAAAAAGTAAATGCATTGTTCCGCCATGCATAAAAGTATGCGTAACGTATTGCCAAACACCAAAATGCTCGTTTTGAGGATAATGTAAAGCAAATATATTTGTTAAGTCTAAATTTAAAAATTGCGGCGCAAAATACATAATCACGTTAATGATTATTAAATGTTTTATAGCGTCAGTTAATTTTCCCATATTTTTATTTTATTTATTAAAAATGGTGTCAATTTCGTTTAAAGTCAATGTTTTAAACGTTGGTTTACCTAAAGGCGATGTATTTGGTTCTTTACAAGAAAATAGATCGTCAACTAAGTTTTCTTGTTCTTTAGTAGATAATACTGTTCCTGTTTTTATAGCCAATGATTTTGCAAAAGACTTTGCCATTACATCAAAATGGCTAAAGCTAGTATCTGGTACTTCTAGCTTAATATCGTCTAATAATTGTTCTAAAATTAAAGTGATTTGACTTTCACTTATTGATGTTGGGATTCCGCCAATAACAACACTTTCTTTCGTGAATTCATCAAACATAAAACCAGCACTTTCTAAATCAGATTTTATCGTATAAATCATTTCAATATCTGCTTTAGAAAAAGAAATATTTACAGGAAATAATAATTGTTGACTACTAGCTTCTTTTACGGTGATATTCTCTAAAAATTCTTCGTATAAAATACGTTGATGCGCTAATGATTGGTTGATTAAAACAACGCCCGATTTGATAGAACTTAATAAATATTTTTTTTGAATCTGAAAAGTTTTACCCGTTTCAGTTTCTTGATGACTTTCAAAAAGTTGTTCTTGTTTTGCCGTTTCTAACGGTTCTGTATTTGTATATAAAGCTTCCCAGTTGCTGGTTTCTTTTTTAAAGTTAGATTGATAACTTACCGATTTAGAACTCTGTGAGTCGTTTGAGTTATTTGATTTAGATTCGTAGTTAGTTTCTGTTTTAAATGGATTAAATGTAGGGTCTACGCTAATCGGAGGAACAACGGATGATGTCCTTTTATTTTTGCTATAATCGTACGGAGTATCAAGTGTAGCGTCTCTGTTAAAATCTAAGACTGGTGCAACATTGTATTGCCCTAAGCTATGTTTTACAGTAGCACGTAAAATAGCATACAATGCTTTTTCATTATCAAACTTAATCTCAGTTTTTGTTGGGTGAATATTTATATCGATGCTATTTGGCGGCACTTCTAAATATAAAAAATAAGACGGATGCGAACCGTACTCTAACAAACCTTCAAAAGCATTAGAAACGGCATGATTTAAGTAAGAACTTTTTATAAATCGGTTGTTTACAAAAAAGTATTGTTCACCTCTTTTCTTTTTAGCAAACTCAGGCTTTGCAGTAAATCCGTTTATAGTAATAATATCGGTTTGCTCAGAAATAGGAACTAATTTTTCGTTCATTTTTGCACCGAAAATAGCTACAATTCGTTTACGTAAATTACTTTTCTTTAAATGATAAACCTCTGTGTTATTGTGATGTAATAAAAATGCAATATTAGGATGCGCTAATGCAACTCTTTGAAATTCATCTACAATATGACGCGTTTCAATAGTATCTGATTTTAAGAAATTTCTTCTTGCTGGGATGTTGTAAAACAAATTTTTAACAGCGATACTTGTTCCTTTGGAAGTTGAAACAGGTTCTTGAGAAACAATTTTACTTCCTTCTATTTTTATTTGAGAACCTAGTTCTTCATCTTCTTGTTTCGTTTTTAACTCAACATGCGCAATCGCAGCAATAGAAGCCAGCGCTTCACCACGGAAACCTTTGGTATTTAGGTTAAATAAATCTTGAGCATCTTTAATTTTAGAAGTAGCATGACGCTCGAAACTTAAACGAGCATCGGTAGCACTCATTCCTTTACCGTCGTCAATTACTTGAATTAACGTTTTACCGGCATCTTTTATTAAAAGCTTTATAGAACTAGCACCTGCATCAATCGAATTTTCTACCAATTCTTTAACTACAGAAGCGGGCCTTTGTACTACTTCACCTGCAGCAATTTGATTCGCCACATGATCAGGAAGCAATTGTATTATATCTGACATTAGTTGTTTTTAGATAAAAATATAGAAAGATCAAATTCGATAAAAAATAAAAATAATAGCAGTAAAATAGCAATTATAATTAGGATTGTAGGGTTGAAACCACCATTTTCAGAACTTTTAAATTCATTAATAGCATCAGTAAATTTCCCTTTTAATCCTTTTGATTTACCAACAGTTGTACGGTATTTATCAAATTTATGTTTTACTTGATAAGGATTTCCTTCGCCTTTGTAATAAGTAGGCTTGTAATCGAATTTTTTATTTTCTCTTTTAATAAATCCCATAAAATGCTGTTGTTTTGAATACTATAGTGTAACAAAAATCACACCAAATTAAGACGAAATTCAAAGTTACTGAATTATGAATAAGTGGTCAAAAATTATGACTAAATTAAAGTTAAAAAAAGAACCAAAATGATAAACATCTTGGTTCTTTTTTTAATTGTATTTTTTATGATCTCTAAAATCCTAAAGAACCTTTAGGTCTTTCTAGGTTTTTAATAGCAGCCATTTTTACAGCAGCTACGGCACATTCAATACCTTTGTTTCCTAATTCTCCTCCAGAGCGATCTAAAGATTGTTGCTTAGTGTTATCTGTTAAGACACAAAAAATAACAGGAACATCGTATTTAATGTTTAAATCTACAATTCCTTGTGTTACTCCTTCACAAACAAAATCGAAGTGCTTTGTTTCTCCCTGAATTACGTTTCCAATTGCAATTACAGCATCTACTTTTTGAGATTCTATCATTTTTTTACAACCGTACACCAATTCGAAACTTCCTGGTACATCCCAAGAAATAATGTTTTCTTCTGTTGCTCCGCAATCTAAAAGTGTTTCTATGGTACCTTTTTGTAGGTTGCCAGTAATTTCAGGATTCCATTCTGAAACAACAATCCCAAATCGAAAAGATTTCGCATTTGGGATTGAAGCTTTATCGTAGTATGATAAATTTGTTGTTGCCATTATTGAGCATATTTTGCGCTGTTGATATATTTTTCAATATCTCTACCTTGATCAGTAGTTGCGTATTTTTCTTTAATGCTTGTGTATAATTTTTCAGCAGTACTATAATCCTTTAAGTCCATAGCAATTTGAGCTGCTTTGAATAAAAATAAAGGAGATGTAAAGTCATTATCTTTTTTGTTGGCTGCTTTTTGGTAATAAGCTAAAGCATCTTCTGGTTGGTTAATATCAGCAAAAGCATCACCGATAGCACCTAAAGCAGTTGGGCCTAATAATTCATCATCAGAATTAAAATCACTTAAATAATCAATTGCCTTTTCGTATTTTTTCATTTTTAAGTAAGAAATACCAGCATAATAGTTTGCTAAGTTTCCTGCTTTAGTTCCACTAAAATCAGCAGCTATATCAGTAAAACCATATTTTCCGTCACCACCAGTTAATCCTAAATTATATAAAGAATCAGCAGCAACACCTGCAGATATAGTAGCCTTTGCAAAGAAAGTTCTTGGGTAAGCTAATTCGTTAGATGCTTCTTGTTCGTTAGGTTCAGCAACAAACTTAGTATATGCTAAATATCCTAAAATTAAAGCAGCAACAGTTATCAATCCGTAAAATAAAGGCTTGCTGTTTTTTTCAATCCATTGTTCAGATTTGTTGGCTGTATCGTCTAAAGTATTAAATACTTCGGCGGTAGTACTTTGAGATTCATCAAAGTTTTCTACTTCTTCCTGTGCAAACTTTTCTTTTTTAGGTTTATAACCTCTTTTCTTGTATGTAGCCATAATTGCTTAAAAATTAGTGGCGACAAAAATAGGTTTTTAAATTGGATTTTAAAAATCAGTTATTCGTAAAAAAAATGATAATTTGCACTTTCTTTTTCGAAATAATTCTCATTCATGTATTTGCAGAAAATATCACTAGTAAATTTTAAAAATATAGAAACGCAAACCTTTGATTTTCAGAAGAAAATAAATTGTTTTGTGGGTAATAACGGAATTGGAAAAACCAATGTGCTTGATGCTATTTACTATTTATCATTTGCAAAAAGTTATTTTAATTCAGTTGCTGGGCAGAATATTCGTCATGGTCAAGATTTTTTTATGATCGAAGGAGATTACTTATTAGGCGACAGAAATGAGAAAATTTTGTGCTCTTTAAAAAGAGGTCAGAAAAAAATGTTGAAAAGAAACGGAAAGGCATACGAAAAGTTTTCTGAACACATCGGTCATTTGCCTTTGGTAATTATTTCACCAGCCGATAGAGATTTAATTGTTGAAGGAAGTGAAACACGCAGGAAATTTATAGATGGCGTTATTTCTCAGCAAGATAAAAGCTATTTACAAGGATTAATTTCGTATAATAAGATAATAAGTCAGCGTAACGCTTTGTTAAAGTATTTTGCAGCAAACAGAATTTTTGATGCATTAAATTTAAAAGTGTACGATGAGCAATTAGTTGAATACGGAACCGTTATTTATAATAAGAGAAAAGCTTTTTTAGAAGAATTTGTGCCTATTTTTAATGAAAAACACCAAATTATATCAGGGGCGAAGGAAGAAGTGAATTTACGCTATAAAAGTCAGTTGCACGATTCTTCTTTAACGGATTTGTTTGCGCAAAGCTTAGAGAAAGATAGGTTGTTACAATACACGTCGTCAGGAATTCATAAAGACGATTTAAATTTTGAAATAGGAGAATATCCGATTAAAAAATTTGGTTCTCAAGGACAACAAAAATCATATTTAATAGCGTTAAAGTTGGCGCAGTTCGAGTTTATAAAAAAACAATCTAACGTAACTCCAATTTTATTATTAGATGATATTTTTGATAAATTAGATGAAAATCGTGTTGCGCAAATAGTAGATTTGGTAAATAATGATGCTTTTGGACAAATTTTTATTACCGATACACATTTTGATCGTACCGAGAGTGTCATAAAAAAGAGCAATCAAGAATATCAAATTTTTAAATTATAATGTCATTACCACAGGATAACGAAGTAATCATTTAAAAGGTTATTTCATTTTGTTCACAAAGACATATTAGTATAATTAATTATGGCAAAAAGAGAAAACGATAGTCTTTCAATGAAAGATTTATTAGGTAGTTTTATAAAAGAAGGAAACTTAAATAAAGGTTTTCAGAAAATCCACATAGACGAAGCTTGGGGTAAAATGATGGGTCCAGGTGTGGAGTCATATACAAGGGAAGTGAAATTGCAAAACGGAACTTTAATAGTTAGTTTAACTTCGTCAGCGTTAAGAGAGCAATTAAGTTACGGAAAAGATAAAATTATAACTATGATTAACGAAGAAATGGGCGAAACATTGGTGAAAAAGTTAATGTTAGTCTAATTTTTTAATTAAATAAGAAGTTTGTCAGTGGATTTATTTTTTTTTGAATAAAGAAAATATCCAATGAGCAATTAACGACCCAAAAGGAATTAAAAGAAGTAGGTAGGTGAAATTTCAAAATAATTTCATTGCTAATTGTCCTCCTTGAAACTCCTCTTTTTCCGTAAGTATAAATGATAAATTACCTGCAAGAAAGTAACAAATAACTATCCATAATAATGAAAACACAAAGGATGTTTTTATTATTGATTTAAGAGAGCGATAAAACAAATTGTTAGGTTGTGTTATTTTTTTTACTCCTAAGTAAACAGATATTTGTAGCGAGATGATTCCGAACCAAGATATAAATGTTCCTAGAGGAATATTATGATTATAGCTTAAGGGGTGGGTTAATAAAGGAGAACCCGTAATTAATAATGTAAAAGTTATAATTAAAATAGTTGAAGCCCCAAGAAAAGAAGTTTTTCTTTTTTCATATCTAATAAAATTTGATAAAAGCGAATTTATTTAAAAATAATTTAAATAAAAAAAACTCGTTACCATAATAGTAACGAGTTTTTTTATATTTTAAGAAGTTTGTTCTTAGAACATCTCTCTACCAGAAAAATGGAAAGCACCTTCAATAGCAGCATTTTCATCAGAATCAGATCCGTGAACAGCGTTTTCACCAATAGAAGTAGCAAACATTTTACGAATAGTTCCTTCAGCAGCATCTGCAGGATTTGTAGCACCGATTAAAGTTCTAAAATCTTCAACAGCGTTGTCTTTTTCTAAAACAGCAGCGATAATTGGTCCGCGAGTCATAAACTCAACTAATTCACCAAAGAAAGGGCGTTCGTTATGCACAGCATAAAAAGCTTCAGCATCACGCTTAGTCATTTGAGTTTTTTTCATTGCTACGATTCTAAAACCTGCAGCATTAATTTTGTCTAATATTGCACCAGTATGTCCGTTTTCAACACCATCTGGTTTAATCATTGTAAAAGTTCTATTTGTTGCCATCTGTATTTGTTTTAATAGTTGTACGTGTGAACGTCACACAAAATCGGCGCGAAATTACACAATTTTTTTAATTTAATTGTATATTCGCCACTTATGATTTTAAAACACTTTACAGAACTCAAAGAATTTTTATCGCAACCTAAAAATATTGTGATAATAGGTCATAGGAATCCCGATGGTGATGCCGTTGGCTCTACTTTAGGATTAAAACATTATTTAGATAAAAAAGGACATACTGCTCAGGTGGTTATGCCTAATGAATATCCAGATTTTTTACATTGGATTCCTGGTTCAGATACCGTTTATCGTTTCGATCGCCAGAACAAGCAAAGTGTTCGGTCTTTAAATAATTCAGAAATTGTATTCCTTTTAGATTTTAATGCATTGCACAGAGTAGGAGGCGATATGCAGAACACTTTAGAACAATATGGTAATGATTTTACGTTGATAGATCATCATCAACAACCAGACGATTTTAAGTATATGTATTCAGATACTACCATGTCATCTACTTGCCAAATGGTTTATAATTTCATCGAAATGATGGGAGATGTTGCTATGATAGATGAGAACATAGCTACCTGTTTGTATACGGGTATTATGACAGATACAGGTTCTTTTCGTTTTAGATCTACCACAAGTACAACGCACCGTATTATTGCCGATTTAATTGATAAGGGAGCTAAGAATGATGAGATTCATAGCAATGTACACGATGCAAATTCATACAGCCGTTTGTTATTGTTGGGACAAGCCTTAAGTAATATGAAGTTGTTGCCAGAGTATAAAACAGCGTTTATAACTCTATCCGAAGAAGAAAAGAAAAAATTTAATTACGAAAAAGGAGATACAGAAGGTGTTGTGAACTATGCACTTTCTTTAAAAGGAATTGTATTTGCAGCTATTTTTATAGAGGATAAAGAACAAGGTATTATTAAAATGTCGCTTCGTAGTAAAGGGAAGTTTTCTGTAAATCAGTTTGCTAGAAATCATTTTACAGGAGGAGGACATGATAATGCAGCTGGAGGTAAAAGTTTAGAGTCGATGGAAGATACGATTGCAACATTTACAGCGTTATTACCTAACTATCAAAAAGAATTAGAAACGTCTTATGAAGTTTAATATAGTTTTTTTCTTGCTAGTTGTTTTAAGCATAAGTTCTTGTAAAGAGCCTGAAGCAAGAAGGCCTAAAAAACAAGGAACCGTTAACTTTTATAAAGAGGTTATTACTAAAAATAAAAAACTTAATGCTTTAGAGAAAGAGCGATTAGAAAACTTTATTTCTAAAGATACAATTCATAAATATATAGCTTCAGAAAGCGGATTTTGGTATACATATATTGTTAAAGATACTTTAAATACGGTAAAACCTAAATCAGAAGATCTTGTTTTATTAAAATATGATGTTTTAGATATACAAGGAAATATTATTTATCAGAATAAAGAAAGAAACTATAAAGTAGATAAAGAAGATTTTATTCCTGCATTACAAGACGGAATAAAGTTGATGAAAAAGGGAGAAACAATTATATTTGTAATTCCGTCTTACCGAGCTTATGGAGTTGTAGGAGATGGAAATAAGATTGTTGTAAATCAACCAATAAAAAGTACAGTAACATTAATCGAAATTAAATAACAAATAAATAAAAATGAAATTAACTAAAATTTTAGCAGCAGCAGTTGTAACCTTATCAATCGTATCATGCGGTAATAGCCAATTTGAAACAAAAAAATCATTAGCAACAGAAATAGATTCTGTAAGTTATAGTTTAGGTTTAGATATGGCGAATAAGATTAAAACAAATTTTGATGATATAGATCAAGGTTTATTCGTTCAGGGATTTAAAAACGGAATGGATTCTACCAATTTATTAGTTGAATCTAAAGATATAAACAATATTTTAAGAGTGTTTTTTCAGAAAAAACAAGAAGAGAAAATGAAGGAGAAACAAGCGCTTCAATCTAAAAAAGCAGAAGCAGAATTTGGAGATCATAAAAAAGCTGGTGAAGATTTCTTAGCTGAAAATAAAACAAAAGATGGTGTAAAAACAACCGCTAGTGGTTTGCAGTATATCGTTTTAAAAGAAGGTAACGGAGATGTGCCAACTGCAACTTCACGTGTAAAAGTTCATTACCACGGTACGTTAACAGACGGAACTGTTTTTGATAGCTCTGTAGATAGAGGTGAGCCAACAGAGTTTGGAGTAAGCCAAGTTATTAAAGGTTGGACAGAAGGTTTACAATTAATGAAGTCAGGAGCAAAGTATAAATTCTTTATTCCTCAAGATTTAGCGTACGGAGCGCAACAAAGAGGCGCAAAGATTAAGCCTTTTTCTGCTTTAGTGTTTGATGTAGAGTTACTTGAGATTAAGTAATAACAATATAAATAACTAAAATACAATTAGGTTAGTACTTGTTACTAACCTAATTGATTGTTTATAAGAGAATCTTAAAATTATAATAAATGAAGTTTTATAAAGTTTTAATAGCAGTATTGGTATTGTTTTCAGCTTGTAAATCTGTTAAATATCCAGATTTAGAAAACGGATTGTATGCAGATATACAAACCAATAGAGGAGATATTTTAATAAAGCTACACGAACAAGAAGTGCCAATGACGGTTGCTAATTTTGTTTCTTTAGCGGAAGGAGATAATCCTAAAATGACAGACTCTTTAAAAGGGAAACCTTACTATGATAAAACAAAATTTCATAGAGTTATTAATGATTTTATGGTTCAGGGAGGAGATATTACTGGTACAGGTGCTGGTAATGCAGGGTATAAGTTTGGAGATGAATTTCCTATGGATGAAAACGGACAATTAATTTATAAACACGATTCGCCAGGCGTATTGTCGATGGCAAATTCAGGAAAAGCAACAAACTCTAGTCAGTTTTTTATAACACATAAAGAAACACCTTGGTTAGATGGTTTACACTCAATTTTCGGTAAAGTACTATTTGGTCAAAATATTGTTGATATAATTAAGAAAAACGATTACATCAATCATGTAACTATAATCAGGGTTGGTAAAGAAGCCAAAAGATTTAAAGCAGTTGCCGTTTTCGAGCACGAATTAACCAATGTAGCAAAGCGAGAAGCTGAGCGTAAGAAAGCTGTGGAGGTTGCGAAACTTAAGTTTCAAGAAGAAAAAGGTATTAAAGATGCTGTTGAAACAGATTCAGGTTTAAAGATTTTAAGACTACAAAAAGGTGCCGGTAAAAGGGTCAACCCGGCATTACCAACCACGGTTCATTATACGTTGTATTTAGCAGATGGAAAAAAAATAGATTCTAGTTTAGATAAAAAACCATTTACTTTCACAATCAATAATCCAGAAAAACCATTAATAGCAGGTTGGAAAGAAGGTGTAAAAACAATGAGAGAAGGAGATAAATCAACATTTTTTATACCTTATTATCTAGGGTATGGTGAAGCTGGTTTAGGTCCAATCATAGGTAAATCTGATTTAATTTTTGAAATAGAAGTACTAAAAGTAGGTAAATAATTTTGATAGAAAACATTATACAAAAAGACAAGCAACTCCTAATTTATTTAAATAATTTAGGAAGTGAGCAATGGGACGGGCTTTGGTTGGCAATAACAAATCAGTTTAATTGGATTCCTTTATTCGTTTTTATATTTTTTTTGATATTTAAACATTATGGATGGAAAAAAGGATTGTTTACCATGGTTTTTATTGCGGCTTTAATTACTTTTTCAGATCAGATAACAAACGTTATAAGAGGTGTCTTTGAAAGATTAAGACCAAATAATGACCCGTCGATAAAAGAATCGCTTAGAACCTTAATAAGACCGCAGAGTTTTAGTTTTGCTTCTGGTCATGCAACAACATCTACAGTAGTTGCTGTTTTTTTAATTATGTTGTTAAAAAAACATGTACGTTATATTAAATTCCTGCTTTTTTTTCCTTTGGTTTTTGCCTATAGTAGATTGTATTTAGGGGTTCATTTTCCTATTGATATTTTATGTGGATTTATAAACGGAACAATAATTGGTTTTTCAGCATATTTTTTACACAAAACTTTATCTAGAAAAATATTCAATTAGTATTTTTAATAACTCTAGCAAAAAAACGATCCATTTTGTATAAAATGGATCGTTTTTTTTGTTTTGTAATTTTATAAGTAAATGTTTATTTGATAAAAATAGCTATTTCTAGGTATCTTTTATGAAAGAGAGTTTGTTAAAATAGAAAAAAGCTTACAAAGTAAGCTTTTCTCTTTAATCCCCTAAAAAAAAACCGAAGCGTAAGCTTCGGTTTTAGCGGAGAGTAAGGGATTCGAACCCCTGGACCTGTTACAGTCAACAGTTTTCAAGACTGCCGCATTCGACCACTCTGCCAACTCTCCTGAGTGTGCTACCAAGTATGTCCTGATTGCGGGTGCAAATATAGAACCTTTTTTTAGTTCTCAAAAAAAATAACGACTTTTTTTTAGCGTTTTTTTCGATAAATAACCAGTGCTAGTTGCAATTGTTTTGTTATCAGGTAGTTTGCTGTTTTGTGAAAATGATTTTATTTTTATAAAAATTATATTTCACCACTTTTACTTTTAAAATTTGAGTATTTAAATAGATTTAATGAATAAGTTCTTTTAGTTTTAGTGCCATTTTTAGGATAATTATAATTTAAAAGCCTCAATTTTTATTTCAAATAAATTATTTTTGTTTTAAAATAGATAAGGCATGTTTAATTCATTTGGGAATATTTTAAAACTAACCACTTTTGGTGAATCACACGGAATTGCAATAGGAGGAGTTATAGATGGTTTTCCGGCTGGAATGGTGGTAGACTTAAGTGCGGTTCAAAAAGAATTAGATCGACGTAAGCCAGGCCAATCTAAAATTGTAACCCAACGTAAAGAACCGGATACTGTTGAATTTTTATCAGGAATTTTTGAAGGGAAAACAACAGGGGCTTCTATTGGCTTTCAAATAAAAAACACCAATCAAAAAAGCAAAGATTATAATCATAATACAAATGTATATCGCCCATCGCATGCAGATTATACGTACGATAAAAAATATGGAATAAGAGATTATAGGGGTGGTGGTCGTACTTCGGCACGTGAAACTGCTAATTGGGTCGTTGCGGGTGCTTTGGCAAAGCAATTAATAAAGCATATTAATATAAATGCGTTCACTTCATCTGTTGGTGATGTATTTATGATGAAACCTTATCAGGATTTAGATTTTACGAAAACAGAAAGTAATGCTATTCGTTGTCCTGATGAAGCTTCTGCAGAAAAAATGATTACTAAGATTAAAGAAATAAAAAAAGCGGGCGATACTATTGGTGGTACAATTACTTGTGTAGCACAAAATATGCCTATTGGTTTAGGAGAGCCTATTTTTCATAAATTACATGCAGAGTTGGGTAAAGCAATGTTATCTATCAATGCTGTAAAAGGTTTTGAATTCGGAAGCGGATTTTGTGGAGCTAAAATGCAAGGTTCTGAGCATAATGATATTTTTAATGAAGATGGTACCACGCAATCAAATTTATCAGGGGGAATTCAAGGAGGTGTTTCAAACGGAATGGATATTTATTTTCGCGTAGCTTTTAAGCCAGTGGCTACTATTATGCAAAATCAACAAACGATTAATTCAGAGAATGAATTAACTGAAATACAAGGTAAAGGACGTCACGACCCTTGTGTGGTCCCGAGAGCCGTACCTATTGTAGAGGCGTTAACAGCTTTAGTATTGGCAGATTTTTGGTTGATGAATAAGACTCGAAAAATTTAAATGAATATTCATGAAAAATTATTGTCAGTTTTATCTGATGAATGGCAAAGTGAAGTTCTTTTAAAACGTAATGATTTTCTTGTTCAAAAGAATGTAATAGATACAAATTTGTACTTTGTTGTTGAAGGTTCTTTACGGGTTTTTATAGAGGATGAAACAGAAGAACACACTATTCGTTTTGGGTATAAAAACTCAATAATTGCGGCATTAGATTGTTTTTTAACCGATAAACCTACTCAGTTTTACATTCAAGCTTTAAAAAAGAGTCATTTAAAAGTGCTATCTAAAAAACGCTTTAATGAAGTAATGCATTCTTCGGATGCAAATAAAAAAGTGAGGGAGCAGATGCTACAGGGTTTTGTATATCAGCAAATAGAAAGAGAAGTAGATTTAATAACCTATTCACCACAAAAACGTTTTGAAAGAGTGTTGCATCGAAGTCCGCAGTTGTTTCAAGAGGTGCCACTAAAACACATCGCTTCTTATTTGCGTATGACACCAGAAACGGTATCAAGAATTTTAAAAACTCTTGATTAGGCTCAAGGATCATCAATTTAAAAATTATCAACTTTGAAAAAAATAAAAGGTATGATTTTTAAATCCGAAGAACTTATAAACGAATTAAAAGGGCAAGTAACTAACCACATTGCTTTTGTTGAGTATATAAAAAAGCTTCCAGAAAAAGAATTACAGCAAAAAAGAGTAGATAAGTCTTGGTCGGCACTTGAGTGTTTAGAGCATTTAAACTTGTATGCTGTATTTTACAATTCAGAAATAAAAAGATGTATTAAAAAATCATCAACAAAAACGAAGACTGAATTTAAAACAGGTTATTTAGGTAATAAATTTGCGTTAGATATGTTGCCGAAAGAAGGCATGAAAACAATGAATACGTTTAAAAGTAAGAACCCGAAGTATTCTACATTAAATGTTAATGATGTTTTAACTCGTTTTATAGCATTTCAATCAGAATTATTAATACTACTTGAATTTGCTAAAAAAGTTGATCTAACAGCTGTAAAAACTCCGATAACATTGCCTTTGTTAAAGTTTAGGCTAGGAGATACTTTTCGATTTGTAATTTATCATAATGAAAGACATATAGTACAAGCTAAAAAAGCATTAGAAAGTAAAATTAAGTAGCTCTTCAAACAAGTTTTTATAATTTAATAAGATTAAATGCTATTTTAGCGAACTAGCTTACAGCGAAAAAACTGTAGATTTTTAGATTTAAATATGTTTAATAACCCTATTCTTTTTTTTATTTGCTTCATTGGAGTTTTTAATGGTTTTTTAGCAAGTTTTTATTTTCTTTTTTTTAGCAAAGAAAAACGCGCTCAAAATTTATTTTTTGGTTTTTTATTATTGATGTTAAGTCTTAGAATAGGGAAATCTGTATATGCAATTTTTACACCGAAATTAGATAAGAGTTTTATTGTGTTACAGATAGGGTTGTCTGCATGTTTTTTAATAGGAGCTGCTTTGTTTTTTTACTTAAAATCTTCTGTTAAAAACATAAAAGTAATTCCACACTCATGGAAAATACATGTTTTAATATTAGTTTTTGCAATTTTTATTGTCGGATTTTTTAAGCCATATATATCAAATAAATTACTTTGGAATCAATATGTAATTCATATTATTTATGCCATTTGGGGAATTTATGTTTTGCTGTCAGGAGTTGTTTTAAAAGATGTTTTTATAAAGTTAGTTGCTAAAAATGAGAAATTGACTATTTCTGAATTATGGTTAATTTGGGTGTATATAGGTAATGCTTTAATTTATGCGGCTTATATCGTAGGTTACTTTTATTTGTACTTAGTAGGTACAATTACTTTTTCTATAGTGTTTTACGGGTTGTTAATTTTCTTGTTATTTAAAAGTAATAGAGAAAATGTATTTAAAGATATTCCTGAAAAATATGCTTTAAAAAAGATACAGAAATCCGAAGCAATTATTTTAATTAAATCTTTAAGTGAAGTAATGTCTGAAAGGCAATTTTATAGAAACACAAATATTAAAATAAAAGATATTGCTAAAGAATTAAATGTTTCATCACATCAATTATCTCAATTATTAAATGATAATTTAGGAAAAAGTTTTGCTTTGTTTATAAATGAGTACAGAATTGAAGCAGCAAAAAAGTTATTGCAAGAAAACAACCAGTTTACTTTAGAAGCTATTGGTTTTGAAGCTGGGTTTAGTTCTAAATCAACATTTTACGCTACTTTTAAAAAGATTGTCGGTAAAACTCCATCAGAATTTAAGAAACAATTTTCTTAGTTTCTTATCCTGTTTTATAATTTCGGACATTTCAATTATAATTATTTACTTCATTTTTTCGATGATTTTAGAGATTTGACAAAATCTTTAAAATTTACGACATGAGAAAATTACTTTTACTAATTGTAACACTTTTTAGTTTGCAAATTAGTCAAGCACAATCAGAAATTCCTTTAATTCAAAAAACATTAGAAAATTATATGGACGGAAGTTCTTATAATAAACTAGATGTTTTAGAAAGTGTATACACCGAAAATGCCACCTTGTTTTTATCAGGAAATGGGGATTTTAAAAGATATACACCAAAAGAATATGTAGCTTTTTTTAAGAACAAAAAGTATGGTGAATTTAACGGTAGGTATGCAAAAGTTTTGGCAATTGATATTGTAAAAGACATTGCAACAGCAAAAATTGAAATAGCTATTCCTGCAAGAAAATGGGTATATATCGATTTGTTTTTATTGAAGAAATTTGAAAATGGTTGGAAAGTAATTAGTAAAACTGCAACACGAATTGATAATGAAAAATAAAAGCAAGAAGTGTTTTTTATCGTTACTAATATTGTTTTTTTCTTTAGCTATGTATGCTCAAAAACCAACAATTAAGTTTGTCGATACACAAGTAAAAATTGATGGAAAATTTAATGAAGCTGTTTGGCAACAATTACCAGAATACACAGGTTTTTACAATTATGCGCCTACGGATATCGGTTTGGCAAAAAAACAATCATCCGTTCAAATGTTTCATGATAAAGAGTATTTATATGTGAAAGGAATTTACAATGATTCAACTGAAAAAACACAAGTTAGTACGTTAAAAAGAGATGCATCAATTTTTTTAAGTGATGCTTTTGTAATGGTTTTAGACACTCAAAATCAAAAGCAAAATGGATATTTCTTTGCAGTGAACTCTTTAGGAGCTCAAACTGATGGTTTAGTTAGTAGAAATAGTGAAGGTTATGATTTAAGTTTTAGCTGGAATTCAGTTTGGCAATCTAAAGCGATTTTAAATGGTACAAAGAAACAGTACGAAATAGCGATACCTTTAAAATCTTTAAATTTTAATAAAGATAATGGTGCTTTTGGAGTGCAATTTTATGTGCGTGATATTAAAAATAATTCTTGGACAATTTTAAGAAATGTAAAACGCAACTACGCGAATTTTGATCTACGATTTAATGAGGAATTTTTAATAGAAAACTTATCAGAAAAATCTAACTTAAGATATACTGTAACGCCATCTGTTACTTTAAATTATCAAAATAATGTAAAAGAAAATACCTCTAAAACGGCTTTTAAACCAAGTTTAGATGTGCAATATAACGTAACATCATCATTAAAGTTAGACGCTACTATAAATCCTGATTTTTCTCAAATTGATGTAGATCAACAAGTAACTAATTTAACTCGATTTGCAGTAGATTTTCCAGAAAGAAGAAACTTTTTTTTAGAAAATGCTGATTTGTTTTCTAACTTGGGTGTTTTCGGAATTAATCCGTTTTATTCTAGAAGAATTGGTTCAAGTTCTGATATTCAATTCGGATTAAAATTATCAGGAAATATATCTTCAAAAACAAGAATTGGTGTTTTAAATGTTCAAACAGAAAAAGAGAATGATATTGCTTCACAAAATTTTGGAGTGTTGGTTGCAGAGCATCAATTAACTAAAAATTTTACAACTACAGGCTTTTTTATCAACAGGCAAGTAGCTGAGAAATTTGACTTTAAAAATGACTATAACCGCGTTGCAGGTGTTAATGTAAATTATAAATCTGATAATAATAAATGGATAGGATTACTTAATTATGGTAAGAGTTTTAATAACGGAATTTCTAACGATAATTCATTTTATAACGCTAGTATTTATTTTAATAAAAGAGGATTTAACTTTAACACATCTGTAAGAAAATTAGAGAAAAATTATATTACAGATGTTGGTTTTACACCAAGATTGTATAATTATGATGCTATAAATAACCTGACTATTAGAGAAGGTTACTTGCAAATATCATCTGGAATTGAATATGAGAAATTCTATGAAAATTCTGATAAAATAAACTCAGTTCGTTTTATTAATTATGGATTAAATAATTATTTTGATATAAACGGAAAACTAACACAAACACAACATTTTTTAAATTCATCAGTGTTTTTTAAAAACCTATCTTCGGTTTATTATGTTGTTAATTATGATAATGTAGATTTAAAATATGGTTTTGATCCTTTAGGAAAAGGAAATCCGTTATCTCCAGGAAAGTATGATTTCGGAGTTTTAAAAGTAGGGTATAATTCTGCTAATAATCAAAAATTGCGTTATCAGGTAAATGTTCAAAAGGGAACATATTATGGCGGAAAAAGAGCTAGAGCGGGCGCATATTTAAATTATCAAATGTTACCATATGCAAATTTCGAACTATCCTACGATGTTAATAAGATAGATTTAAATGAATTAGGAAAAGAAACGTTTCATTTAACACGTTTTACGGGGCAAGTTTTCTTTAATAATCGATTAAATTGGACAACTTATGTACAGCATAATACGCAAAGAAATAATTTTAATGTAAATACAAGGTTACAGTGGGAGTACAAACCGTTGTCTTATGTTTATTTGGTTTTAAGTGATAACTTTAATCAAAACATAAAACGACAAAATTGGGGAGTTGCTTTTAAAATGAATTACCGTTTTGATTTTTAATAATTATTTTAAACTAAAAAAGCTCGCAAATTGCGAGCTTTTTTTAAGGTATATTATTAAAAAACTATGCTAACATTGTAACAGGGTTTTCAATAAATGTTTTTAATGTTTGTAAAAACTGAGCACCAACAGCTCCGTCAACCGTTCTGTGGTCGCAAGCTAAAGTTAATTTCATCGTGTTACCAACTACAATTGCACCGTCTTTAACAACAGGTTTTTGTATAATGGCCCCAACAGATAAAATTGCAGAGTTAGGTTGGTTTATAATAGAAGTAAAGCTTTCGATACCAAACATACCTAAATTAGAAACAGTAAAAGTACTTCCTTGCATTTCTGCTGGAGTAATTTTCTTGTGTCTTGCTTTACCTGCTAAATCACGAACCGAAGCTCCGATTTGCGTTAAGCTTAAAGTATCTGTATGTTTTACAACAGGTACCACTAGGCCTTCATCAACAGCTACTGCAACACCAATGTGAATATGGCTGTGAAATAACGTATTGTTATCTGTCCAGCTAGTATTTACATTCGGGTGTTTTTTTAATGCCATAGCACACGCTTTTACAACCATATCGTTAAATGATACTTTAGTATCAGGAATCGAATTAATTGTTTTACGAGAAGCCATTGCATTGTCCATATCTACTTCAATATTTAAGTAGAAGTGAGGTGCAGAGAATTTAGAATTTCCTAATGCTTTAGCTATTGCTTTACGCATTTGAGAATTTTTAACTTCTGATGTATTTTCTTCTCCCGCAACAGCAAAGTTTGCTACTGAAGATGGAGTAGAGGTGTTAGTATTCGTTTTAGTTGTGGTAGCTGGAGTTTCAGTTTTAGCAGATGGAGTGTAATTTTCTACATCTTTTTTAACGATACGCCCGTTTTCTCCAGAACCTTTAACATCAGCTAAATTAATTCCTTTATCTACGGCTATTTTTTTAGCTAGTGGAGAAGCAAATATTCTACCTCCAGAATGGGTTGTTGTAGTTTTAGTAGCTACGTTTTTTTCCTTTTTTTGATCGGCTTTCTTGTTCTCTTCTTTAGGAGCAGCAGTTGCATTTCCTGATTTCTGAGAAGCTAATACAGCATCAATATCTGTTCCTTCCTTACCAATAATAGCAAGTAAAGTATCTACAGGAGCAGCTTCACCTTCTTGAACACCGATGTGTAATAAAACACCTTCGTTAAAAGATTCAAACTCCATTGTAGCTTTATCAGTTTCAATTTCAGCTAAAATATCACCTTCTTCAACTTTGTCTCCAACACTTTTTAACCAAGAAGCTACTGTACCTTCTTCCATGGTATCACTTAGTCGAGGCATGTTAATAACAATTGCACCTTCAGGAGTTGCTGTTGTTTCATTCTCGTTAGTGTTATTTTCGCCAGTGCTTTTTTCTTCTTGCTTAGAGGTCTCTTCTTTATCAGTAGAATTTCCGTTTAATAAAGAAGTAATGTCTTCACCCTCTTCACCAATAATAGCGAGTAAAGTATCAACAGGAGAAGCTTCACCTTCTTGAACACCGATGTGTAATAAAACACCTTCATGAAAAGATTCAAACTCCATTGTAGCTTTATCAGTTTCGATTTCGGCTAAAATATCACCTTCTTCAACTTTGTCTCCAACGTTTTTTAACCAAGAAGCTACCACTCCTTCTTCCATCGTGTCGCTTAAGCGAGGCATGTTTATAATTGTAGCCATGGTTTACTTAGATTTTATAAATGGATAGTCTTCTTGTTCGTATACCATATCATGTAATTGGTTTATTTCAGGATATGGAGATTCATCAGCAAATTTTTCACATTCATTTACTAAATCTTTAACTTCTTTTTTAATAGCTTCTATTTCTTCATCAGAAGCATATTTGTTTTCTTTAATAATCTCTAATACTTGCGAAATAGGGTCAATTTTTCTGTACTCTTCAACTTCGTCTTTTGTTCTGTAATGCTGTGCATCAGACATTGAGTGACCTCTATATCGGTAAGTTTTCATTTCTAAGAAAGTTGGTCCTTCACCACGACGAGCTCTTTGAACAGCTTCATCAACAGCTTCGGCAACTTTTATAGGATTCATTCCGTCAACCGGTCCACAAGGCATTTCATACCCTAAACCTAATTTCCAGATATCAGTATGATTAGCGGTTCTTTCTACAGAAGTTCCCATTGCGTAACCATTGTTTTCAACGATGAAAATCACTGGTAACTTCCAGTTCATAGCCATGTTAAAAGTTTCGTGTAAAGATCCTTGACGTGCTGCTCCATCACCAAAATAACAAAGAGTTACGGCATCATTACCTTTGTATTTGTCTCCAAAAGCTAATCCTGCTCCTAAAGGAATTTGACCACCAACAATTCCGTGACCACCGTAAAAACCAAATTCTTTTGAAAAAATATGCATAGAACCTCCCATACCTTTAGAGGTACCTGTAACTTTACCGTATAATTCGGCCATTACACGTTTAGGGTCTTCCCCCATACCAATTGGTTGTACGTGGTTACGATATGCAGTAATCATTTTATCTTTAGTTAAATCCATTGCGTGCAATGAACCAGCTAAAACAGCCTCTTGACCGTTATATAAGTGTAAAAAACCTCTTACCTTTTGTTGAATGTAAACGGCTGCTAGCTTATCTTCAAACTTTCTCCAAAATAGCATGTCTCTATACCAATTGATATAGGTTTCTTTGGTTATTTTATTCATTATATATTAGTTGTTTATTTAAAGTTTGTTTGTTTTGCGTATTTTAAAACGCAACTACAAAAGTAAGTAGTTTTTGGTAATTTTAAAAAAGTTCTTGTTAAAAGTTATAGCAAGGTTTTTTTTGCACTAAAATCTCTATCCTTTAATTTTTTTGCTTTGCTATAATAATTGATGCTTTTGCGCCTGTAGCTAAATTCCATTGGTTAGATGAAATTAGCATTCCTGCATCATTAAAAATTTTAAATCCTGCGGTGTTAGGCCCTGAACTTCCTTGGTTTAAAGCTATGATTTCAATCGTATTTATACCTTCATCCAAAGGGATATTAAAAGATTGATAACTTTGTTTAAGGGTTATATTGCTAACTACTGGAATATTATTTACAAGGATCATTACTCTGTCTCCGTCTGGGTATTGAAAGTCTCGGCAAATGATATTTACATTCTTAGATTTTGTACTAAAACTACCTAAATCTTGATCGATAACAGGGTAGTTGTACATTCCGTTTATTTTTTGGAAAGATTTTAGGTATTGCTGTTCTGCTATTTTAGCTTTGGTTAAAATACCTTTATTCTCTAAATTTCTTTCAGCTTGTTTCTTTTTAAGGTCCTTTTGTTGTTTGGTATGTGCCGTTTTAAAACCATCATTATTTTTAAAATCTAACGATGTTGGTTTTTTAACTTCTTTAGATGCGGCAGGTATATTACCAAAAGAAGAAGAGTTATTGTTTTTTTTATTGCCAAAAGAACCGTCAAGCTGCGCAAAACTATACGTGCTTATGCTTAACGTAATAATAAATAAAAAGAAGTGCAGTTTTTTTGTCATTCCAAATAAATCTAGGCAAATATAATGCCCATTTTTTTTCTTTGTCTAAACAAAGCGTTAAAACTTACTTATTAAGTAAGTAGTTCTTAATTAATAGGAAACTTAAAATAAGTTTTAGGAAAGGGTTCGTTTCTTAAAGTAAAATGCCACCATTCTTTAGAGTAAGGTCTAAAGTTATATTTACGCATTATAGTTTGTAATAATTGCCTGTTTTCTTTTTGTGCTTTTGTTAATTTAGGATATAAAATATGTGAAGAGATACCAAAAAAATCATACGGACTTCCCATGTCTAATTCTTTATTTATTTTTAAATCGATAATTGTTAAATCGACTGTGCTACCACGAGAATGACCAGATTTTGACGATATATATCCCTTTTTAAAAAGCTGTCTTTTCTTAACATTCGGATAGTATTGCTGCTTCATTAATGTGTCACTCATAACACGAGCCCATTTTACAAAATGGTTTACAGCAGTTTGTGGCCTGTAAGCATCAAAAACTTTAAGACTCAATTCTTTTTTTAGCAATTCGTCTTGTACTTTATTTAATGCCTTGGCCGCTTTTGTAGTGATAATAAGTGCGTTTTCTTGATACCCATTAATTGCAGTACCTACAAAATTATTATCAGAGCAATACCTAAGTTCTTTTTTTATTGAAGGAGCAATTTCTTGTAAATAAGAAAAGCCTTTTGGTAGTTGCTGTGATTGAACGAAAAAAGAAAAGAAGAATAGAATAAAAGTAATATGTTTCATAAGGTAAAAATAAGAAAATGTTTTTTAAATCGTTAGAGAAAAAAGGCTTCCAAAAAACAACATTATTTTATTGTTAAATCTATTATGTATATGTGTTTTGATTGCGTATTAGTATTTATTAACATGTGTATGTTGTTAAAAGTGTAATTATTGTTTATTTTTACTGAGTAATATGTTTTTTCATATGTATTAGTAAATAACCTATAATTCCCCAGTTATATGATTCCAATTAGCAATATTCAAATTATTGAAAAAGAACAAATTAAATTTTTAAATTTTTCGAAAGCAGATGTTTTAGGAAAGAAAAATGATCAACTTAACCGTTTTTTAGATTTAAAAAGAGCTTTGGCTCTTGGTAATTTAGAAAAAGGAAAAGTAAGAATTACCTTTGTAGATGATTCTGGCTTAAAAATGGTAGAAACTACTATATGGGGACTGACAGAAAAGTCGGTCATCTTAAAAAAATCAACAATTATTCCGCTACAAAGAATTTTAGGAGTAGCGTAAATAACAAAAACCCACACTTTATAAAGTGTGGGTTTTTGTTATTAGATAGATGTTCTTTTCTTTAAATAAGTATAACAGTATTACTGATAATAGTAGTTACGCTATATTTTTCTTAATTCAACTCTTCTGTTTTTGGCTTTACCTTCTTCGGTGGTATTGTCATCTACAGGTTTAGTTTGACCAAAACCTTGACTTTTTAATCTCGATTCAGCAATGTTTTCATCTGTAAGTGCCATGAGAACAGATTTTGCTCTATTTTTAGATAATGTTATATTTGATGACTCATTACCTGTATTATCTGTATGCCCTTCTATACTAATTTTTAAATCAATATTTGATTTCATCATTTTTATTATTTCATTAATAACATCATAAGAGTTAGTTTTAATCCTTGATTTACCAGTGTCGAAATTAATATATAATGTTGCATAGCCTTTGTTATTTATATCGTTTAAAATATCATTAGCTGTAATTTTTTTTATAGTTTGCTTAAAGTTTTTATACTCTACAACACCTATAGTTCTAGATTTTGAAGAAACTTGGAAACCAATTTTTTTATCAGCAGTTTTAAGAAGGTACATTTCTATAGGTCCATTAACTACGTCGCCAGCATAAAATTCATGCATGTGTTTATATATTGCATTGGGGTTGTCTCCCCATTTTTGTGTTAATTCATAGGGTATGCTATTTTTGAAAATTAATTTAGCACCTATAGATTTTAAATATTCAGAAATACTTTTGTCAAATAAATACTTTTGCCATTCTTTATCATTGTCCATTATTATTTCCATTCTTGTAACTTTTCCATCAAGAGTAAAAAAAGTATTTCCATCAAACATTTCTAGTTTATCAAATTCATATGACTTAGATTCGTTTTTATCAACAAGCATCCCTTTAGGTGGTGTTATATATGGAAATATACCTATGTTAGCTTTTGATTCAGGAATGTTTTTCCAAGAGAATTTTTTTACGTCTTTTTCATTCGGTAAATCTTTTATTAATTCATCTTTATTAGTAATAATAGTTTTGCTTTTAGAGCTTTCGCCTTTATCGTTTTTACAACTAAAAAGCATAAAAATTATTAGTAGATTGATTAAGTGTTTTTTCTTCATTTTTTCGTTTTTAGGTAAACTAAACATAGCAAATTAATAATGTGTGATTATTTTACTACACAATATCAGTTGATAGCGAAGTTCTATAAAATTTATATGAGATGCAAACTAAATTTTTACACATAAAAAAGCCAAAGCAATTAAGCTTTGGCTTAGTAAACTAATAAAACCAAGTATTAGTATCATTGGAGTTAGCTATAACAAATGAACTAATGTTTTTAGTGTGAACTGTATTTTAATGTAGGCTAATAACTTTTGTTATTTTCCATTGTTTGTTTTCTTGTTTCCAAATAACAATAAATTTACTTGGAGTTGATATTGCATTGGGTTCTTGATTGTTATAAAAATTTATGATAACCAATTTGTATTGCGCCGTAATTTTTTATCGGATATACTTCAATGCTTCCTTTTATTAAAGTTCGGGTTACTTTGCCACATATATTTTTTTCTAATGCTTTTAAAAGATCGCTTTTAGAGGTTGATAAACCTCCTTTGTCGTGAAAAAACTCTAAATCTTCGTCATACAACTTTGCTTGGGTTTTCATATCACAAGTATTGTAAGCAGTAAAATAAATGCTATCCATTTTTACAATTTCATTGTGCAAATTAATATCCACAGCTTTGTAATTCGGTATTTCAGCTACTTGTGCATTTGTTATCAAAGAGAATAATAAAGCGTATAATAGGGTGATTAATTTTAAGAAAAAATTGCCTTTAAAGAAAAAATTGAAAATAGCTCCCATAGTTTTTGTTTTTGATTACCAGGTTTTAAAAGCTAAACCTTTATGTTCTTGGTTATAAGTTCGTCTAAAACCTTTAGAAATATCGTTTAAAGTGTTGTTAGAGATTGTTAATTCGCCTCTATAACCATCATTACAGTTTATTCTTAGTTTAATTTTATCTATTTGATTATTCTTATTGTATTTAGAATCTTTAATAGTAATGTCAATATTTTTTTTGTTCTTAAACCAAGTAACTAACTTCTCTAACTCTTTTTTTGTGGTTTTTTTACTGATGATAAACTCAGCTTTTAAATCGTTAATAGTGCTGTCGAATAAAAAACTTACATCTTCGTCGTTATCAGAATTCCAATTATTATCTTGATTGTTGTTTGTTTCATCATTATCACAATCGGTACACTCAAAACCTTTTGATGTCATTTTAAAATGATGATTAGCCATATCGCGATCATAAATATCATCAGTATTTTTAATGTCATTTAAAAACCTACGAGACGATCCTTCAAAGTATACCGTTGTTCCTTCTGGTATAAAAATGGTGGCTTTTACCTCTTCATCTTTCCATATATTTTTGTATTCGCTTAAAAAGAAAGCATCAAAAACAATAGTATTATTTGCTGATTTAAAATTGTACTTAATAGCTTCAGCATTATCATTTGCCTTATTACGTTTTCTACCTTCAGATGTTTTTTTAATTTCGATATAAGCATTACCAGTTTCGCTTTTGCGAACATCAATATTTATATCGTTAGAGTATTTTAACTCAGTATTATTAACGGAAACTCCAATCGAATTATTTCTGTTGCGTAGGTTATGGTTGTAATAAATATTATCATCATTAACCACTCTAATTTTTAGAGGTTCATTTATAGCGTAACTAATACTGTGTTTACTAATATTTGCGCCATTATAAGCATGTGTTGTTGCAAACTCTATACCCGAAAAACCGATTGCTAATAAAGATACTAGCCAAATTCCTGATAAGGTTAAGATTGCGCCAGTACTTAGTTTTTTAATATTTGGCGATAATATTCGTAAGCCTAAAATGAACAATACGATAAACGGAATTCCGATTAAAACAAATAATGAAATAGACAATAACCATCTTGGTAATGTAGATTCGTAAAAGAAAGGTGGGTAATGCACAAATTCACTATCAACATTTAAAAACTCTAAACTTCCTATAGAAAATACACCTAGCAGTAAAGAAACTATAGTTATACCGGCAATAAATATTAATAGTACACCTATAAATTTACCAAATACTTTAAAAAGTGTGAGTAAAATTTTACCCATAGTGTCTATAAAATCCTGAAAACCAGATTTTGTTTGCGCACGCATTTTTTCGTAATCTGCACTCGATATTTTTTCTGAAATACCAGTTGCTCCATCTTTTATTTTTGTTGAAAAAGAGTCAAATTCGTCACGAATTTTTTTTTCAATATTGTCAATATTTACAGCCTCACCTTCCATTTGTAGCTTCTCTGAAGTTGTTTTTGCTTCAGGTAATAATATCCAAAGGATTATATAAGCTAAAGGCGAAAAGCCAGAAGCTACTAAAACAATAAAAGCAATACGAATCCAAATAACATCAATATTAAAATAATGCGCGATACCAGAACAAACTCCTCCTAAAAACTTGTCATCACCATCTCTAAATAATTTTTTAGATGATCTGTTAGTCGATCTTGTATTGTAAGAAGAACCTTCGTTGTAATTATCTTCAGCTTCTGCATAATCTTCAGGTTGCCCCATAATAGCGATAACCTCTTCAATATCGTTTTCGTTTATTACTTGGCGAGCATCCGTAATTCTTTCAGATAAAAGTTCGCTAATACGCGCTTCAATATCTGATATTATTTCGTTTTTTCCCTGCGGATCATCGCTTAAAGATCGCCCAATGGCTTCTAAATAACGCTTTAATTTCTGATAAGCAATTTCATCTATATGAAAGAAGAATCCACCTAAGTTTATGTTTATTGTCTTATTCATCGTTAGTTGATTTTGTACTTGTTACTAGGTTTACTGCGTTTACTAAATTACCCCATGTTTTGTTTAGTTCTTTTAAGAACATGCCACCGTTTTCGGTTAAAACATAGTATTTTCTTGGCGGCCCTGAGGTTGATTCTTCCCATCTATACGTTAATAATCCAGCGTTTTTTAAACGAGTTAGTAGCGGGTAAATAGTTCCTTCAACCACAATCATTTCAGCACTTTTTAATGTCGAAAGTATTTCAGAAGTGTATGCATCACCATTTTGTAAAATTGATAAAATGCAATATTCTAAAACTCCTTTTCGCATTTGTGCTTTTGTGTTTTCTATCTTCATATAATGCGGTTTATGAGGTTATTTTATAAAATTAATTGTAAAAGGATATGTGTAATCTTCTCCTTTATTTGCTTTCATTGCGGCGATAATTATTAAAGCTATTTTAATAAGTGAAACAATACTTACTAAAGAAACAATACTAATAAATCCAAATAAGCCATTGTAAGAATGGTGTCCGCCAAAATCAATATCTATTCCATTAAAAACATCTAAAAAATTTCCAAAAAAGAAAGAGAAAAACGAAGCACTTAATATAAAGATGTACAAACCAAAACTGATGTTAAAGTTTACAGCTTCTTTACCGTGATTGTCTAAAAACGGACTTTTATCTTTTAACGTTTGCCATAAAATTAGCGGAGTTATAATGCTTCCTAAAGGGAATAGGTATCCCGCAAAAGCGGATATGTGTATTAAGAAAGCGTTGGTGTTTTCGTTGTTTTTTTGCATGATTAAATATTTTATATAATACTATACTATGCAAATATATATCTTTAAAAAGGTATTGTGCAATACATAGTACTGTATTTAACATTTATTTAACATTTGTCATGTTTTAGGAAGTGTTAAAAAAAAGCTCTAAATTGCCCATAAATACTGACAAAATGAAGTTTACACCACGAAAAATAAATTTTTTCACCCTATTTAAATTACCATCAGCTTATATCTGCGGAATTAAAGTAAAATCTATTTCTGATGAAAAATCATTAGTTACCGTAAAACATCGCTGGATAAATCAAAACCCTTTTAATAGTATGTTTTGGGCAGTACAAGGTATGGCGGCAGAATTATCTACAGGAATTTTGGTGATGCTAGCTATTGATAAGTCTAACAGAAATGTGTCGATGCTGGTAACCAACATGAATGCTACTTTTACTAAAAAAGCAACCGGCAGAATCGTTTTTGAGTGTAATGATGGTTTGGCAATTAAAAAGGCAATTCAAAAATCAGTAGAAACAGGCGAGGGGCAAACAGTTTTAGTAACTTCAGAAGGTATAAATAAAGACGGAGTTTCAGTGTCTAAATTTCAGTTTGAGTGGAGCTTGAAAGTGAAAGCGTAACAAAAAATAATTTTCTACGTCTAATAATTGAATATAAAAACCAAAAAGATGAACGCACACGAAATAGATTATCGCATTTTCGGAGAAGAAATGCAGTATGTAGAAATTGAATTAGATCCACAAGAAGGAGTTGTTGCCGAAAGCGGAAGCTTTATGATGATGGAGGCTGATGTGAAAATGAGTACTATTTTTGGTGATGGTTCTAATCAAGAAGCAGGTTTATTAGGTGAAATATTTTCGGCAGGAAAAAGAATTCTTACAGGCGAGAGTTTGTTTATGACTGTTTATACTAACGAAGGTCACGGTAAAAAACAAGTTTCGTTTGCTTCACCTTACCCAGGTAAAATTATACCGATAGATTTATCAGAATTCGATGGTAAGTTTATCTGTC
This sequence comes from Tenacibaculum sp. M1.3A, assembly GCF_057732375.1. Taxonomy (NCBI): domain Bacteria; kingdom Pseudomonadati; phylum Bacteroidota; class Flavobacteriia; order Flavobacteriales; family Flavobacteriaceae; genus Tenacibaculum; species Tenacibaculum sp. M1.3A. Next base: position 202,259 of record NZ_JBYJEF010000005.1, read on the forward strand.
AGAAGGATGCTTTTTTATGTGCAGCTAAAGGAGTTTCTATCGGAATAGAATTCTCTAAACGTTTAGGAAGAGGGCTGTTTGGTGGTGAAGGTTTTATTATGGAGAAACTAGAAGGAGATGGAATGGCTTTTGTGCATGCAGGTGGTACAATGGCTAAAAAAGTTTTACAAGCTGGTGAAATTTTAAAAGTTGATACGGGTTGTATTATTGGTTTTACAAAAGATGTGGATTATGATATTGAGTTTGTAGGCGGAATAAAAAATACAGTATTTGGTGGTGAAGGTTTATTTTTCGCCAAACTTCAAGGACCAGGAACGGTTTATATTCAGTCTTTACCGTTTAGCAGATTAGCGGGGCGTGTATTGGCAATGGCACCACAAAATGGTAAAGGAGATAAAGGAGAAGGAAGTGTTTTAGGTGGTTTAGGGAATATTTTGGATGGTGATAATAGATTTTAAATGTATATAATCAGCATGAAAAAACCGCCAATTGGCGGTTTTTTCATGCTGATTATGTTATTCTATATTTTTAATTCATCAAAAATATCAAGTAATTCTTGTCCTGAAGAAGGTCTTGGTGCATTAGGGTTTACAATATTACCCTTAGGGTCTATAATTATAAATTTAGGCAACCCTTTTATTAAAAATTTTTGAGCCCATTCTAAATCTCCTTGTTTCTTTCCGCTAAATAATTGTATTCCTGTCATTTCACGATCTACAATGGTTTGTTTCCATTTTTCATGCTGATTTTTATCATCAACACTAATACTAACAAACTCTATGTTTTTGCCGTGATACTCTTCTTCTAACTTTTTTAATAAAGGTATTTCTCTTTTACAGTAAGCACACCAAGTAGCCCAAACATCAATATATAAATATTTCCCTTTGCCTAATAAATCATCTAAAGATGTTGTTCCTCCAGCATAGTTTTCAAAATCTTTAAACTTAGGAGCTGGCTGCCCCTTAGCTGTAGTTTTTAGAATGTTATAGCTTTTTGATATTTCTTCCTTGTGTTCTTTATTAGTAGAGTATGCCATGAATTTATCATGAAATTCTTTTAAGTTGTTTGTATAGGTTATACTTTCTTTAGCACTTTTAAATAATAAATCATTTTTAGCTAAAGTATCATTCACCTCAGTTTGTAAGGTTTCTAAGTAGGTTAAAGAATAGTCATCACCTTTTTTGTTTTTCTCCTTAGCTAAAACTTCTAGCTGTGTTTCTAGCATTTTACGGTAAGAATATGAATTTACATAATCATCACCACTACTGTAATTAAAATCTTTTAAAGGATCAGGGAAGTTTTCTGAAACTTTAAAATCGGCATCACCCGTTAAAGTTCCGTAATAGCCTTCGTAATTACTCAAGTTTCTTAAGTATTCGTAATCAATGTTTTTTACTTCGTTCTTTAAGAATTCAGTAGGTAAATTGTTAGCTATAGATAACTCAGTTAAAGCATCTTTATATTCGTCCATTTTTTCTAAAAAAGCTTCTTCTTCTAAAGAGAATAATTTGTTGGCATTTATTAAAATTTCAGAGAATTTTTTCTTTTTTTGAACAAAATAACTGTTAATGTTTGCATTGGTTCCTTTAAAGCTAACTTTGTCTGATTTTTTGTAGTCAAGATTAATTTCCGTGTCAATAGTGTCGTTAAGGTATAAATTAATAGGTTTTTTATCAACTATTAAAGTATAATAACCATCTCTGTCAATCTTTATAGTATCAGAAAAAGAACCTGTTTTTTTATCAAATTTTATTTTTTTTGTAAAATTAAACCCATCTAAAGAAATGTCTCTTTTTTTGAAATTTTCAATTTTACCAGATAAAATAAGGTGATTTTTTACTGGTTTTTCTTTTTTACATGAAATAATGGTAACTCCTATAAGTGCTAAAAGTACTAGTCTTTTCATTGTTTAATATTTTTGTTAATAAGGGATTTAGGGGTCGAAGTTACTTTTTTTAGATTTTTTATCAAAGAATTTAACAAAATATTTGCTATTTTTTGGGTCTTTAGTGAAAAATTACTTATTAGTATCTTGCGTTTTTTGAAAAAATAAAACTCCCAAACACAGTGTTTAGGAATTTTGTATGTTTTATTCGCCTATTTCAGTGCGAGATTCTGTAGGTTTTTCTCCTTTTTCTATTTTGATAATTAACTTGTTGTCTTTTTCATCTAAATCCATAAAAATAGTATCACCTTCATCTAATTTAGAGTTTACAATCTCTTCAGCTAAAGCATCTTCAATATATTTTTGGATAGCTCTTTTTAAAGGTCTTGCACCATATTTTTTATCAAAGCCTTTATCTGCTATGTAATCTTTAGCTTTTTCACTTAACATTAATTTATAACCTAAATCAGCGATACGAGTTAAAAGTTTTTCTAATTCGATGTCAATAATTTTATGAATATCTTTTCGTTCTAAAGAGTTGAAAATGATAACATCATCAATACGATTTAAAAATTCGGGAGCAAATGATTTTTTTAAAGCACCTTCTATAATGCTTTTTACATGTGCATCTTCTTGATCTTTTTTAGAAGCAGTACCAAATCCAACACCAGCGCCAAATTCTTTTACTTTACGAGCTCCTATATTAGAAGTCATAATGATAATAGTGTTTCTAAAATCGATTTTTCTACCAAGACTATCAGTAATATGTCCGTCGTCTAAAACTTGTAAAAGCATGTTAAAAACATCTGGATGTGCTTTTTCAATTTCATCTAAAAGAATTACAGAATATGGTTTTCTTCTAACCTTTTCGGTTAACTGTCCGCCTTCTTCATAACCAACATATCCTGGAGGTGCACCAATTAAACGAGAAATAGCAAACTTTTCCATGTACTCACTCATATCAATTCTAATTAAAGAATCACTAGAGTCAAATAATTCACGTGCTAATACTTTTGCTAATTGAGTTTTTCCAACACCAGTAGATCCTAGGAAAATAAATGAACCAATTGGTTTATTAGGGTCTTTTAAGCCCACGCGATTACGTTGTATGGCTTTTACTACTTTGGTAACAGCTTCATCTTGGCCAATAACTTTACCTTTAATCATCTTAGGTAAATCGGCTAAACGATGGCTTTCTGCTTCAGCAACTCTGTTAACAGGTATTCCTGTCATCATAGAAACAACTTCGGCAACGTTGTCTTCGGTAACAATTTCTCTATTTAGTTTAGCGTCTTCTTCCCATTGGTTTTGAGCAGACTGTAGCGCTGTTTCAATATTCTTTTCGTCGTCGCGAAGCTTTGCAGCTTCTTCGTATTTCTGGCCGCTTACTGCTTTTGTTTTTTGCTTGCGAATTTGTTCTAGTTTAGCTTCTAGCTCTAATATTTGTTGCGGAACAACAATATTCGTTATATGTATTCTAGATCCTGCTTCATCTAAAGCATCGATAGCTTTGTCTGGTAAAAAACGATCTGTCATATAACGATTCGTTAATTTTGCACAAGCATCAATAGCTTCATCAGTATATGATACTTGGTGATGTGCTTCGTATTTACCTTTAATATTATGTAGAATTTGTACTGTTTCTTCAACCGTTGTAGGTTCTACAATTACTTTTTGAAAACGACGCTCTAAAGCACCATCTTTTTCGATGTTTGTTCTAAATTCATCTAAAGTAGTGGCTCCAATACATTGAATTTCTCCACGAGCCAAAGCTGGTTTTAGCATGTTTGAGGCATCTAAAGAGCCTGTAGCGCCACCTGCACCAACAATAGTGTGAATTTCATCGATAAATAAAATAATATCGTCATTCTTCTCTAATTCGTTCATTAGAGCTTTCATGCGTTCTTCAAACTGACCTCTGTATTTTGTTCCGGCAACTAAGCTGGCTAAATCTAAAGAAACAATTCTTTTATCGAATAAAATACGAGATACCTTGCGTTCTACAATTCTTAAAGCTAAACCTTCCGCTATGGCAGATTTACCAACACCAGGTTCTCCAATTAACATTGGATTGTTCTTTTTACGTCGACTCAATATTTGAGAAACGCGTTCAATTTCTTTTATTCGTCCAACAACTGGGTCTAATTTACCAGCAATGGCTAATAATGTTAAATCCCGTCCAAAATTATCTAAGACTGGAGTTTTAGACTTTTTTGCTTGTTTCCCTTTAGGTGTTTGTTGCCCGAAAGGATTTGATTTATCATTGCTAAATTCATCTTCAGAAGGTGTTTCGGCAGTAGGAGAAGAAAAAGTGTCTTCTACATGAAGTTCTTTGTAAAGTGCTTTTGCTTCTTCATAGCCTACATCATATTTTTGAAGTAGTTTTGTTGTAGGGTCATTTTCGTTACGTAAAATACATAACAATAAATGAGCAGTGTCTATAGAGTTGCTTTGATATAATTTAGCTTCTAAAAACGTTGTTTTTATTGCTTTTTCAGCTTGCCTTGTAAGGTGCAAACTCTTTTTTTCGATGTTTGCTATTGATGGGGTGGTTGGGTTTAATTTCTCTAATTTATTGCGCATTAAATCTAAATCTACATCAAAAGTAGTTAGTATTTCAATGGCTTTACCGTCTCCTTTCCTAATCAAACCTAATAACAGGTGCTCTGTTCCAATAAAATCATGTCCCAATCTTAGGGCTTCTTCTTTACTGAAAGTAATTACATCTCTAACTTGTGGTGAAAAATTATCGTCCATAAATTTAATTTGTATATGTGTAAAGTTAGTAAGTTTTTTTCTTAAAAATTACAAAAAATATGCCAATAGTTTTTAGCAGACATTCTGGCAATGTAAAATAGCATTTTTTATGTTAAAATTGTTGATAAGTATCGCTAAAACAATAAAAATATTTTTTGTGTAAAACATGGTATTATAGTATCTTGCAATGTTTTAATAAATACAGCTATTTTTAGTGTATTTTAAAAGTGAGTTTTATCAAGTGTAAAATTCACTTTTTTGACGAAAATGAGAACTAATATTTTAAAGAAATATATATGGCAGATGGCGAAAAGTTGATTCCTATCAACATTGAAGAGCAAATGAAATCAGCATACATTGATTACTCAATGTCGGTTATTGTATCAAGAGCATTACCAGATGTAAGAGATGGTTTAAAACCAGTTCATCGAAGAGTATTATTCGGTATGCATGAGTTAGGGATTAAAGCAACGGGGTCATATAAAAAGTCTGCAAGAATTGTAGGGGAAGTATTGGGTAAGTATCACCCGCATGGAGATACATCTGTATATGATTCTATGGTTCGTATGGCACAGAGTTGGAGTGTGCGTTATATGATGGTTGATGGCCAGGGTAACTTTGGTTCTGTTGATGGTGATTCACCAGCAGCAATGCGTTATACTGAGGTTAGAATGCAAAAAATATCAGAAGACATGTTGGCTGATATTGAAAAAGATACTGTTGATCATCGTTTAAATTTTGATGATACCTTGCAAGAACCAACGGTTTTGCCAACACGTATTCCTAACTTATTAGTAAACGGAGCGTCTGGTATTGCAGTAGGTATGGCAACAAATATGGCACCACATAACTTAACAGAAGTTGTAAACGGTACGATTGCTTATATCGAAAATAGAGATATTGAGATTGATGAGTTAATGCAGCACATTAAAGCACCAGATTTTCCTACAGGAGGAACCATTTATGGTTATGATGGTGTAAGAGATGCTTTTCATACTGGGCGTGGACGTATAGTAATGCGTGCAAAAACTAGTTTCGAAGAGGTAAAAGGAAGAGAATGTATTATTGTTACAGAAATTCCTTATCAGGTTAACAAAGCAGAAATGATTAAAAAAACTGCCGAGTTAGTAAATGATAAAAAATTAGAAGGAATTGCCAATATACGCGACGAATCGGATAGAAACGGAATGCGTATTGTATATGTCTTAAAGCGTGATGCAATACCTAATATTGTATTAAATAAGTTATATAAATATACACAATTACAAACATCTTTTAGTGTAAATAATATTGCGTTAGTAAAAGGTCGTCCTGAGCAATTAAATTTAAAAGAATTAATCCATTATTTTGTTGAGCATAGGCATGAAGTTGTTGTTCGAAGAACCGAATTTGAATTAAAGAAAGCAGAAGCAAGAGCACATATTTTAGAAGGATTAATTATTGCTTCAGATAATATTGATGAAGTAATTAAAATTATCCGTGCTTCTAAAAATGGTGATGAAGCTCGTGAAAGGTTAATTGAGCGTTTTGAATTGACAGAAATTCAGGCAAAAGCAATTGTAGAAATGCGTTTGCGTCAGTTAACAGGTCTAGAGCAAGATAAGTTACGTGCAGAGTTCGATGAAATTATGTTGACTATTGCTGACTTGAAAGATATTTTAGCAAACGAACCAAGACGTTACCAAATAATTACTGAAGAATTGATTTATGTTAGAGACAAGTATGGAGATGATCGTCGTTCTGAGATTCACTATGCTGGTGGAGATATGCGTATCGAAGATATGATTCCAGACTCTAAAGTTGTAGTAACTATTTCTCATGCAGGTTATGTAAAACGTACCAATCTTGACGAATATAAAGTTCAGAATAGAGGAGGACGTGGGCAAAAAGGAGCAACGACTCGTAATGAAGATTTCTTAGAGCATTTATTTGTAGGAACCAATCATCAGTACATGATGTTCTTTACACAAAAAGGAAAAGTGTTTTGGATGCGTGTGTATGAAATTCCAGAAGGAGGAAAGAATACCAAAGGTAGAGCAATGCAAAACCTAATTAATATTGAGTCAGATGATAAAGTAAAAGCGTTCTTAGTTACTGAAGATTTAAAAGATGAGGAGTATATCAATAATCACTTTGTGATTATGGCAACTAAAAAAGGGCAAGTTAAAAAGACTCCTTTAGAACAGTATTCTCGTCCAAGAACTAATGGTATAAATGCAATTACAATTAAAGAAGGCGATGAGCTTTTAGAAGCTAAATTAACAACTGGTGATAGCCAAGTAATGTTAGCTTTAAAATCTGGTAAGTCTATTCGTTTTGAAGAAGCAAAAACCCGACCAATGGGAAGAACTGCATCGGGAGTTCGTGGTATTACTTTACAGCATGATAAAGATGAGGTTATCGGTATGATTGCTGTAAACGATATGGATAGTAATATATTAGTTGTTTCTGAAAAAGGATATGGAAAAAGATCTAAGTTAGAAGATTATCGAGTTACAAACCGTGGAGGAAAAGGAGTTAAAACTTTAAATATATCAGAAAAAACAGGTGAGTTAGTTGCAATTAAAAATGTAGATGATTCAAATGATTTAATGATCATTAATAAGTCTGGGCTTACAATTCGTATGGCTGTTGAAGATTTACGTGTTATGGGACGTGCTACGCAAGGAGTTCGTTTAATTAATATAAAAGATACCGATAGTATTGCTGCCGTTGCAAAAGTTATGCGTGAAGAAGACGATGATGAAAATGAAGAAGAAGAAAATGGCACGGAAATTGAAAATGAAGATATAACAAACGAAGATCAAGAACAACAATAAATAAAACAGTAATTAAAATGAAAAAACAAATTTTAACCTTTTCTTTAGGATTGATGACATTAGGATTAATGGCTCAAAAATCTGAATTAAAAGCAGCTGAGAAAGCTATAAAAAAACAAGATTATACAAGTGCTATTACAACTCTTAATTCTGTAGAAGGAGCAGTAATGATGGAGGAAGAAGATAAATATAAATCTAAATTTTACTTCTTAAAAGGTAAAGCATTAGCAGGGAAAAAAGATTATAGAAATTCAGCAGAAGCTTTTCAGGCGCTATTAGCAATGAAGGGTAATAAATATACTGAAGAAGCTAAGCCTTTATTGAATCAATTGGTTCAGGAAGTGTCTAACAAGGCTGTAGATTTGTATAATAATAAAAAAGATTATAAGAACGCTGCAGAAAATTTCTACTTAACATACATGTTAAGCCCTACAGATACCTCTTTTGTTTATAACGCAGCAATATCTGCAACACAAGCAAATGATTATGATACCGCTATTAAGTATTATAAGGAGTTAAGAAAAGTTGGTTATACAGGTATTGAAACTCAGTATGTAGCAACAAATATAGCAACTGGTAAAGTAGAAAACTTAGGTTCTAAGCAGCAAAGAGATTTAATGGTTAAATCTAAACAATATATTAAGCCTAGCGTAAAATCATCAGAATCTAAAACTGCTATAATAGTTAAGAATATTGCTTTATTATTAAAAGAGCAAGGTAAAACTGATGAGGCTATTGAGGCATTGGCTGAAGCAAGAAATGCAAATCCAAAAGATTTAAATTTATTGTTAAATGAAGCTGATATGTATATTAAGCTTAAGCAAATGGATAAATTTGGAGAATTAATGAGTGAAGCAATTGCTTTAGATCCTGAAAATCCTACACTATACTATAATTTAGGTGTTGTTAACTTTAATGATGGAAGAGTTGATGAAGCAAAAAAATACTATAGAAAAGCAGTAGAGTTAAAGCCTGACTATGCTGATGCTTATATGAATTTAGCAGTTGCTGTTTTAAATAAAGACAAGAAAATTGTAGAGGAAATGAATAAAAATTTATCAAACTTTAAAAAGTATGATGAATTAGCTTTAGAACAAAAAGAGGTTTATAAAGAGGCATTACCATACTTAGAGAAAGCAGATTCTTTAAATAGAAGTATAGAGACGGTAAAAACTCTTATGAATTTATATGAAGTTTTAGAAAATTCAGCTAAAGCAGCAGAATATAGAGATTTATATAAGTCTATGAAATAAGTTTATTTCATTAAATGAAAAAAACCGAAACTTTTAAGTTTCGGTTTTTTTTGTGCTTATATTTTAAGTAAACTCTAAATAAAACGTTTAATAACCCTTAACTTATGAGTGTGTTTATTGGTGTCGATATTATAAATACCGCTATGATCTAACTTGTCAATTCGTACTTTACCGTGCGCGTGAATAATATTATAATCATTCATAATAATACCAACATGCGTAATATTGCCATCTTCGTTATCAAAAAATGCTAAATCACCAGGTTCACTTTCCTCAATAAAGCTTAAAACTTCACCTTGTGTAGCTTGCTCTTTTGCATCGCGTAATAAATTGTAACCGCATAATTTATATACAGTTTGCGTAAAACCAGAGCAATCAATACCAAAAGGAGATTTTCCTCCCCATAAATATGGTACGTTTAAAAATAGAAAAGCAGTATCAATAATAGCAGGTTTGGCTAGCTTTGTATTACATACTTTTCCTTCGTATGAATATAGCATTTTATTTATATTAATATTCTTGTCTTTGTAAAACGGAAGTCTAGCTCCCATCGGAATTGTAGTTAAATTATGATTATTATCAGTAATAAAATCAATTAATTCACCAGCATAACTTTTGTTTTCTTCGGATAAAGAATTATAAACATCCTCTGTAATTTCTTCATATTGCTTATTGTCGATATAACCTTCGTAATTATCGAAAGCTAAACGAATTTTACTCCATTTTTTAGATTTTCCTAAAACCTTAAAATGTTCGCCAAAAACTACTTGATTTACCATTTCTGATGGGTCAGCAGGTTCAAGACGAAGAGGTACAATACTTAAATTACAAATTCCGAAAGACATTGACTAGTTAATTAAAGATTAAATTCTTTCGATTACCATTGCGCTAGCACCACCACCACCGTTACAAATACCGGCAGCACCTATTTTAGCATTATTCTGTTTTAAGATAGAAGTTAAAGCGATAATAATTCTTGCTCCAGAAACCCCTAATGGATGTCCTAAAGAAACAGCTCCACCATTTACATTTACCTTATCAGCAGATAAACCTAAAATTTTCATGTTAGCTAAACCAACAACAGAAAACGCTTCGTTTAATTCAAAGTAATCTACATCATCAATTGCAACTCCAGCTTTCGATAATGCCTTTGGCAATGCTTTAGCAGGTGCAGTAGTAAACCATTTTGGTTCGTGAGCAGCATCTGCATATCCTTTTATTTTAGCTAAAGGAGTTAAGTTTAATTCAGCAGCTTTTTCAGCAGACATTAAGATTAAAGCAGCTCCACCATCATTAATTGTTGATGCATTTGCAGCAGTAACTGTTCCGTCTTTAGTAAAAGCAGCGCGTAAAGCAGGAATTTTCTCCATTTTTACATTTTTATATTCTTCATCTTCAGAAAAAATAACAGGTTCGCCACGACGTTGAGGTATTTCTACTGGTACAATTTCATCAGCATACTTTCCTTTGCTCCAAGCATCAGAAGAACGTTTGTAAGATTCGATAGCAAAAGCATCTTGGTCTTCTCTAGAAAAGCTATATTCAGTTGCACATTCATCAGCACAAACTCCCATTGCTACTTGTTCATAAGCATCAACTAAACCGTCTTTTTGTAAACCATCTTCCATTTTAATTGGTCCGAATTTAGAACCTGTTCTTGCATGTTGGTAATGAGGAATCATACTCATGTTTTCCATACCACCAGCTACAACAACATCAGCATCACCTAAAGCAATTGTTTGCGCAGCTAACATGATAGATTTCATACCAGAAGAACAAACTTTATTTACAGTAGTACAAGGTACAGTATTAGGAATTCCGGCAAAAATTGCAGCTTGACGAGCTGGTGCTTGACCAATTCCGGCAGAAACTACATTTCCCATAAAAACTTCATCTACCATTTCTGGCTTTAAGTTAATCTTCTCTAAAGCTCCTTTTATTGCCACAGCACCTAATTTTGGTGCAGGTATAGTTGATAAACTTCCTAAAAAACTACCGATTGGTGTTCTAGCAACTGATACAATAACTACTTCTTTCATATATTTGGATGTATTGTGTTAAGATTTGTTTTGCGAAAATAACGATTTTATAACAAGTACTCAAATAATAGAGAAAGGTTATATTTACATTTTTAAACATATAAAATGAACGATTTCATTAATAAGTTATATAAGAATAATGCTATTATTTATAAAGTATTATTATTTCTAATTGCAGTTGTATCAATTGTATATCTGTTTCCTAAAGGAGGACAATTTAAATATGATTATCCGCAAGGAAAGCCTTGGCAGTATGATAATTTTTATGCTCCATTTGATTTTGCAATTCAAAAAACAGCAAAAGAAATTGATACGGAAACTCGTGAGATTAGATCAAATATTAAAAAATATTTTGTTTATAACGAAGCGATAGAAACACAGGTTTTAAATTCTTTTGGTGCTAAAATAGCTCTTTTGGATTCTTTATCAATTAAAGATTTAAGTACTTTAAAAAAAGAAGGTGAATTTATTATTAAAAAAATATATAAATATGGCTTCCTAGATGATGGAAGTGTAAATAGAGGTAATCCAGGGGAGCTTATAATACTCCGTAAAGGAAACTCTATAGATGATATTTCTTTTTCAATGTTAGTACAATCAAAAGATGTGCTTAAGTTTATTTCAGAAAATACAAAAAAAGTTGATGTAAATAATCAAAATATACTTTTAAACCTTTTATCAGAAAGTCTTAAGCCTAATGTTATTTTCGATACCAAATATAGTAGTAAGGAGTTAAATGAAGCTTTAAGGAGTATATCACATGTAAAAGGAAAAGTTTCTAAAGGAGAATTAATAATCTTAAAAGGAGATATTGTTGAGGGAAGGAAATTTAATGTTTTAAAATCTTATGAAACAGCTTCAAGTTCGCAACTTTGGACAAAATCTAATTACTATTGGATTGTTTTTGGATATACAATTTTAGTAGCCTTAGCATTGTTAATGTTATTGCTTTTTTTACAGAAATATAGATTTGAGATTTTTAACGACAACAATAAAGTAACCTTTATTTTCTTCAATGTTTTTTTAATGATTTTTGTGCAAACATTGGTGGTTAAATACAATTCTGAATATTTATATGTTGTGCCCTTAAGTATATTGCCAATAGTCTTAAAAGCTTTTTTTGATGCAAGGCTAGGATTATTTACCCATGTTTTAACGGTTTTATTATTAGGTTTTATAGTGCCCAATAGTTTCGAGTTTATTTACTTGCATATTATAGCAGGTATTGTAACGATATTAACTGTTTCTGAGCTGTATAAAAGAGCAAGTTTATTTGTGTCGATAGGGCAAATTACTCTAATCTATATGGTTACTTATTTTGCATTTTCAATATTAAAAGAAGGAAATGCGGATAAAATTAATTGGTTATATTTTGGTTTGTTTGCCGCAAACGGATTATTGTCTTTCTTGGCAGTATTCTTTATTTATTTTTACGAAAAGTTATTTGGTTTGGTTTCAGATGTTACTTTATTAGAGTTGTCAAACACTAATTCGAAATTATTAAGAGATTTAAATGAAAAAGCACCAGGAACCTTTCAGCACTCAATGCAAGTGGCAAACTTAGCAGAAGCTGCAGCAAACGAGATAGGAGCTAATTCAATGCTTGTAAGAACAGGAGCATTGTATCATGATATTGGTAAAATGGCAAACCCGATGTATTTTACAGAAAACCAATCGACAGGTGTAAATCCTCACAACGAATTATTGCCAAAAGATAGTGCTCGAATAATTCTAGACCATGTTATAAAAGGAATAGAAATAGCAAAGAAAAACAAACTACCAGACAGAATAATAGATTTTATTAGAACACACCACGGAACAAATGTTACTTATTACTTTTATAAGCAAGAATTAAAAAATAATTTAGAAGAAGAAGTAGATATAAAAAAGTTCCAATACCAAGGGCCAATTCCTTTTTCTAAAGAAACAGCTATTTTAATGATGTGTGATGCAGCTGAAGCAGCTTCTAAAAGTTTAAAGAATCCAACAGCACAATCAATAGATAATTTAATAGATAAGATTATTGATAAGCAAAAAAACGATAATCAGTTCATAAATTCAGATATTACCTTTAGAGAAATAGAAAAAATAAAAAAAATTATAAAGAATAAGTTAATGAGTATCTATCACTTACGAGTTGAGTACCCAGATTAGTATAATTTTTTTTCAAAAAGACTTGTGAAAGCTGTTAAGTCGTTGTATATTTGCACTCGCAATTTAAAACTCTTATTTATTAAGTAGTTTGAAATTCAAGGAGAGGTGCCAGAGTGGTAATGGAGCAGATTGCTAATCTGTCGACGGGTAACTGTCGCCAGGGTTCGAGTCCCTGTCTCTCCGCAATTAAATTGCACTCGGGGTGTAGCGTAGCCCGGTCATCGCGCCTCGTTTGGGACGAGGAGGTCGCAGGTTCGAATCCTGCCACCCCGACACTGTTTTCGTAGAAAGATAAAAACTACGGGCTCTTAGCTCAGCTGGATAGAGCACCTCCCTTCTAAGGAGGCGGTCGGAGGTTCGAATCCTCCAGGGCTCACTTAAAGCTTCACTAGAAATAGTGAGGCTTTTTTGTTTTCTTATATTTTATAATGCTTGTAGCTTGTTTCATAATCTTTCTTTGTGTTTCTATACTATGCTAGTATTTTATAAAAGTATACCTTTTTAGGTATTCTAAAAGTACCCCACTTTCCAAAAAAGTACCCCAAAAACAAAAATAGACTATGAATCAATTTAAACTAAGTGTTCTTTTTTATCTTGATAAGGTAAAATTGAATAAAAAGAATCAGTGCCCTATAAAATGTAGGCTAACTTTTTTAAAAACAAGGAGACAATTTTCAACAGGTCTTTTTATAAATCCAGATAAATGGAAAAGTAAAGAGCAGAAAGCTTTTCCTTATAATAAAGATAATAATATTTTGAATACTCAAATGAGCCTTATTAGTCAGAAGATTAATGAGGCTTTTTTATTACTTCAAATTTCATCAGAAAATTTTGATGTAGATGATATTTATAGGAAGTATAAAGGTGAAGATGTTAAAACAGAAATAACAATTTTAGGAGCTTATGACTTGCATAACGAGAAAACTAAAAAGCTAATAGGTGTAGACTTTAATGAATTATCATGGAGTAGGTATGTAGAGAGTAGGAGAAAGGTATCAAATTTTATTACTAAATTTTATAAGAAGAAAGATGTTAAGTTGAAAGACTTGGATTTAAAATTTATTAAGGATTTAGAATATTATTTTAAAACGGAATTGAATTTAAAACAAGCCACTATTTATAGAAGTATGCAGAGAGTAAAAAAGATAGTGCACTTTGCTATTGCTGAAAATTATTTACAACGAGACCCTTTTAATTTATACAAGAATAAGAAGTATAAAACTAAAATTATTTATTTGTCAGTTGAAGAGTTAGATAAATTTGAAAAACATGAATTTAATCAATTAAGATTACAAAAAGTAAAAGATTTATTTGTGTTTTGTTGCTATACAGGCTTAGCATATCAAGAGATGTCAACTTTGACAACTAAATACATTAAAATTGGGTTTGATGGTAATGAGTGGATTGAAATGTATAGGCAAAAAACTGATGGTAAAATATCAGTTCCATTACTTCCAAAAGCTAAAGCTATTTTAGAAAAATATGATAATGAATTGCCTAAAATATCTAACCAAAGATTTAATTCATATTTAAGAGAGATAGCTGAGATTTTAGAGATAGAAAAGAAGTTAACCCATCATACAGCAAGAAAAACTTTTGCAACTACTGTATTGCTTTATAATGGTGTTCCAATAGAGATTGTATCTGAATTACTAGGGCATTCTAAAGTAGCAATAACCCAAGAGCATTATGCAAAAGTTGTAAAGAAGAAAGTTAGTGATGAAATTTATTTACTAAATAATAAAATAAAAAAGCAGAGGTAAAAAACCTCTGCCTCATTTTGATAATTAAACCCAAGGCTCAATTTTTAAATTGGGAGTTACACCAATTTGCTTTTTAAGTACTTTAGTCATTATAAGTTTAATAAAAAGAACATTTTCTCCTGTTGTAATGATAGAATCATGCAATGTGTATAAAGGAACATTTGGTTTTAATCTATTAATGATTTTACAAGCTTTATCTAATACCAACTCTGCTTCTAACCTTTGTAATGCTATGGCTAAAGAATTGTGTTTCTTTCTGCCTATTTTTATTAACTTGAAAACCCTATAAACATTAGGGAATCTTGCTTTAAAAGCTCTAATAGCAGGTCTAAAAGAAATAGAAGTGTTAGGACTAAAAAATGTAGAAAATGTAATTTCTTTAGCTATTGCTCTTACATTACAATTTTCATCAACTTCTACAATCTTCTCATTAATTAAAATTTCACCAAATTCCTCATAGAATTTCCCACTTCCAACCATTTTTTTAAATTCAATAACATCAGGTTTATTTTCTATTTCATTAATCAAATCTACTAGCATAATAGGGTATCTATTATGATTAATAAGATTTGGATTTATGATTTTATCCTGTATGTTATTCTTTAGAAAAATAGCTTTATCTAATAGAGCTATGGATAAAAATGGTTGTGAGTTTTTAATGTCTACTGCATATAGTTTTTTACCTTCATAACTAATAAACTTCCTTAATTCTGTTTTTGTCTGAGTTAGGTTTGTGTGTAATCTGTAGCCTTTATTGTCTATATGAAAACTGTGATTTTGCGTGTGTGTGTTTAATGCAGGAAGTAATCTAGCATTATATTTTATTATAGGAGTACTTTTAGGATTTTGTGAACTAACTTTTCTGTCTTTTTGGTATTCAGCTCTTAAATATCTTTTAGCTGAAATGATATCAATTTTAAGACTGGAGTTAAACCATTGTTTTAGAAAAAGTAACTCATCTGTTTTTCCTTTATTATAATCTCTATTATTAATAATACTTTTTATGAGGGTTCTTTTTGTAATTTCAATAATTCTAATCTCAGATTGATATCTTCTAGAAACTTTATATCCTAAAGACTTTTTTTTAGGAATATAAAACTCATCACAGATAATTATTTCTCTATCTAATAGGTATTTGATGTATTTTTTATACTCGTGATTTCTCCTTTGTAAAACTTGACCATTTATAGGTGTAAAGCCATCATAATCATCAATGTTGTCTCTTTTTTTAGACTGTAAAGATGTTATTAAATGTAGTATATACACAAAATGGTCCTTATGATGTTTGAAATCAGGAGGATGTTGTTCTAATATCTCATCAATATTAATTTTTATTGGAACATATAATGTCAAAGAACTTGGCACTCTGCAACTCGTATTTCCAAGTGTGGCTTCATCACTTGAGTTGCTTGGACTGTTTGAGTGGTTTAAAGAAGCCTTTACCACTAATGAACATTTATTCATTTCCCACTCTTGTTGAGTGAGTTACCTATAACTAGGTAAGCTGTTCTTAATTAAAGAACTGGCTAGTGAATTTTATAACAGTTGATTTATTCTGTCAAAAACTATGCCTTAAATAAATGTAAAATCTGTCAGATAAATATTAACAATTTTAAATATAAATATTATGCAATTAAAACAAAGTAAAAGAAAAAATGTAAAGCTCAGATTAGGTATATCAGGAGCATCAGGATTTGGAAAAACTCATTCAGCTTTATTATTAGCTTATGGAATGACACAAGACTGGTCAAAGATAGCAGTGATAGATACTGAAAATTCATCAGCTAGTCTGTATTCAGATTTAGGTGGTTTTAATGTTGTAGACCTACAAGCACCTTATAGTCCTGAAAGATATATAGAGGCTATTAAATTATGTGAAAACTCTGAAATGGAAGTGATTATTATAGATTCTATGAGTCATGAATGGAATGGTACAGGAGGCTGTTTACAAATTCAAGAACAATTAGGAGGGAGATTTCAGGACTGGGCTAAAGTAACACCAAGACATCAAGCATTTGTAGATAAGATATTACAATCTAGTTGTCATATTATAACTACTACCCGTAGAAAAGTAGATTATTCTTTAGATTCAGTAGGAAATGGCAGAACTAAAGTTGTAAAACACGGAACTAAAGAAATTACAAGAGAAGGTTTTGAATATGAATTGACTGTAAATTTTGAATTAGTGAATGATAGGCATTTAGTAAAAGCTAGTAAGGATAGAACAGGTTTGTTTATGAATAAACCAGAGTTTGTAATTACAGATAAAATAGGTGAGAGATTATTGAAATGGTGTAATACCATGCCTCTTACAGTTAAAGAAATGATACATAAAATTAATAATTCTTTATCAGTATCAGGATTAACTGAGTTGTATAATGATAATCCAAAGTATCAACAAATTCTACAATCCCAATTCACTAGTAAAAAAGAACAATTAGAAAAATTAATTAACCCACAAAACTTTAGCACCAATGGAACTACAGCTCATACCCACTAGGAAAAATATAGATATTCAAAAAACTACTAGCATAATAGAGTATAATGATATCGTAAGTAGTAAAAATAAATCACCATTTATAGAGGCTAATACTGAAAGTGTTAGTCTTTCTCATTTAAAAGATAAATGTATTATACCTGTCTTTTCCAAAGATAATGAAAGGACTATTAGTCATCAAGAATTTATTGAAGTTGTACAGAGTGCTGTAGCTGTAGTTTTCCCTAATTACGCTGTTACACAACCTGAAATTAGAATATCACATCAAATTAAAGGAAGAACACCTTCTGCTATTCATAAGGCTGCTAAAGAACTATTAGAGCATGAGAAAACTACTTATTATGAAAGAATGGCTTTCATAATGAAAATTCCTAGTATTACTGATGTAATTAATGGAAATGTACTTTCCTTAACTCTAGGAGGAGTAAGGTCTTATAATCAAGAAAATTTATACAGTAAAAAAACTATAGAGAAGTTTAAATTTTTTGTTGGATTTCAAAACCAAGTATGTTGCAATTTATGTGTTAGCTCAGATGGATATGTAGAAGAAATGCGAGTAAGTTCATATGAAGAGTTACAAAATAAGATTATTAATATTTTACAGCAGTATCAAGCAGAACAGCATCTACAAAGCTTAAAAGAGTTAACCAGGTACAGTTTAACAGAACATCAATTTGCTCAGTTATTAGGAAGGATGAGGTTGTATCAATACCTATCAAAGGAAGAAAAGAAAAATATTCCTTGCTTTCAATTAAGTGATGGGCATGTATCTTCTATTGCAAAAGATTATTATCAAGATGAAAGGTTTTGTAAAAATGAAGATGGAAGTATTAATCTTTGGAATGTATATAACTTATTTACTTCTGCTAATAAGAGTAGTTATATAGATACTTTTTTAGCTAGAAGTTCAAATGTTTTTGAATTTACTCAAAGTTTAACTAAAGCACTCAATGGTAATGGAGATTATCATTGGTTTTTGAGTTGATGATAGCACCCTACTTAAATGTTAGGGTGTTTTTTGTTATCTCGGATAATTTGGTATTGATTGTTTTTACTGTTCTAAATTTGACTCATATTAATCTAAAAATCATTAAAAATGAGTACAAGAAATCACAATGCAGACATTAGTAATTCAAATTCAGGAACTAGTGGAACAAACTATGCTTATCAAAGTAGTTTGAATAATACATCTAATCAATTAAATCCTAATAACTCTAACTATCAAGGGAAATAATTAGAAGTATTAATAAGGCTATTAATTTAAGAAATGGATAGCTTTTTTTATATTTATGAAATGTTTGAAAAAGTATTTAAAGTTTTAGAAAAAAAAGTTTTAGAAAGTAATTCTTTTATAAATTTTGATAGTGAATTGATGGCTAAACTTTATTTCGAAGGTGATGAAGAAGAGTTAGTTAAGTTTTTGCATAATAATAGAGCTAGTCTAGAAACTGAAGAAAGTATAGATTTATTCTTGGAGGAAAATTTCTCCTTAATGTATTTCTTTAAATTACTAATTGAAGACTTAGTAGAAGCATCTGGTGTTGTTGATATGGTAAAGGCTTTGTCAAATGAAAAGCTAAAGGAACTTGTAGGTAAAATTCCAAATGAGCATTGGAATATATTTGATGAATTTTATCTTGAAAATAAAGAAACTATAAAAGAAGTTTTTTATGATGCATTAGGTATTAGTAAATTAGAGAAAGAGGCTGTTAAAAAGAAACTTTTTTCAACTAATAAAACTAACATAGCAAATGAGTTTGGGGTTGATCTTGACACACTAAATAATTGGTTGAGAATTCTATTTAATGATAGGTTTAAAGGAGTTAGAATAGTATATTATGATGAATATATTGAAATTTTCAAAGCTCTTTTCTTAGCAAAAGATGAAGAGTTAGATTTAGTAGAAAACATTAATGTCTATAAGAAAAGACTTTCCAAAGGATTGAAGTATAGAAAAAAAGATATAGCAAAGTGTACAAACGAAGGTTCTCCGTTAGATATTAGTACATTGTTAAGAATTCAAAAAGAACAATTGGGAGGTAAAGAATTTTATAATTTCACAGATGTTTTTCCTTATTCTATTGCAAAACTATTAGTTGAAGAATTAGGTGATGAAATAGATTCTTAAGATTTTTATAAAACTATAACTTAATACCCAGTTTCTATTTATTTAGAAGTTGGGTATTTTTTTTAGAAAAAAGTAGAATAGGAAACATAAAACCATTTTAATTTCTATTTTTACAAGTAATCAAAATCAAGCAATGGCTATAAAGAAATCAGAACTGTATAGCTCATTATGGGCAAGTTGTAATGAGTTAAGAGGTGGTATGGATGCCTCACAATATAAAGATTATGTACTTACTTTATTATTTGTAAAGTATGTATCAGATAAATACGGTAATAAATCAGGTAGTTTAATAGAAGTACCTAAGGGAGCTTCTTTTGAAGATATGGTAAACCTTAAAGGAACACCTGATATTGGAGACCAGATTAACAAAACTATTTTAAGACCTCTATTTGAAGCTAATGGTTTAGAAGGAACCATGGAGCTTGTAGATTTTAATGATGATGATAAGTTAGGTAGTGGTAAAGACAAGGTAGAAACTTTAAGTAATCTAATTGCTGTATTTGAAAACCCTGGTTTAAATTTTAAAAACAACAGAGCAGAAGATGATGATATTTTAGGAGATGCTTACGAGTTTTTAATGAGGCACTTTGCAAGTGAATCAGGTAAAAGTAAAGGGCAGTTTTATACACCTGCTGAGGTATCTAGAATATTAGCTAAGATAATTCAGGTAGATAAGGCAGATACACCATCTTATTCTGTATATGACCCAACATGTGGCTCGGGTTCATTGCTCTTAAAAGTAGCTGGAGAGTCTAAAAATGGATTAACTATTTATGGACAAGAAAAAGACATAGCCACCAAAAGTTTATCAATAATGAATATGTGGTTGCATGGTAGTCCTACTGCAGAAATAGCATCAGGAAATACTTTAGCAAACCCTCAGTTTAAAGAAAAAGATGGTAGCTTAAGAAGGTTTGATTTTGTAGTAGCCAACCCTCCTTTTTCTGTAAAAAGTTGGAACAAAGGTATAGATGTATTAAATGATGAATTTAATAGGTTTAGAGGCTATGGTGTACCACCAGATAAAAATGGAGATTATGCTTTTTTACTGCATATTATAGCTTCATTAAAAAGTACAGGTAAAGGAGCCATTATATTACCTCATGGAGTATTATTTAGAGGTAATGCAGAAGCACAAATAAGAAAAAACCTATTAGAAAGAAAACTTATAAAAGGTATTATAGGTTTACCTGCTAACTTGTTTTATGGTACTGGTATACCTGCAAGTATTATAGTAATAGATAAAGAAAATGCTACACTACAAGAGCAATTACCTAAAGAAAAACAAGGTATTTTTATAATAGATGCTAGTAAAGGTTTTATTAAAGATGGTAATAAAAATAAGTTAAGAGAACAAGATATACATAACATAGTAGATACTTTTAATGAGCAAGCAGAACAAAGTAAATATGCACGTTTTGTACCTTTTACAGAAATAGAAGCTAATGACTTTAATCTTAATATACCAAGATATATAGACACGCAAGAAGTAGAAGAAATACAAGATCTTACTGCGCATTTAAAAGGAGGAATACCAAATAGAGATATTGAAGCTCTTAATGAGTATTGGGAGGTTTATCCAAACTTAAAAACTACCTTGTTTAGTGAATTAAGAACAAACTATAGTAAGCTTAATATAGCTGAAGAGATTATAAAGGAAAGTATATATACGCATCCTGAGTTTATTGATTACAATAATCAGTTAAAGCAAGTCTTTAGTACTTGGCAGCTACAAGCTAAAGGATTGTTAGAGAGTATTAAAGAAACTACAGCTCCAAAGGTTTTTATACATGAATTATCAGAAGGTTTACTAAAGGCATATCAAAACAAACCATTGGTAGATAATTATAAGATATACCAACACCTAATGGATTATTGGGAAAGCACTTTAAAAGATGATGTGTATTTAGTAGTGGAAGATGGTTGGAAAGCTACAGTAAAACGTATTACAGAGAAAAATAAAAAAGGTGTTGAGGTAGATAAAGGTTGGACTTGTGATTTACTACCTAAAAGCTTAGTAATAGATACCTGTTTAAGTACAGAGAAAGAACAGTTACAAGAGCTACAAAACCAATTAGAAAACACTGTTGCTACTATTTTAAGTTTACAAGAGGAGCATGCAGTAGAAGGTGGCTTACTAGAAGATGCTACAAATGATAAAGGAGCTTTTACCAAAGCTATAATAACTGCTTTTATAAAGAAAAATAAAGGAGATAGTACAGAAAAAGAAGCTGTAGTTTTAGCTAATGAAGTTTTAAGTGGATATACTAAAGACACTAAGCTTAAAAAAGGTATTAAAACAGCAGAAACAAACTTAGATACTTTGTTGTTAAAAAAGTATGCTGAGTTAACTGATGATGAGGTACAGAATTTAGTAGTACACCATAAATGGTTAGCATATTTACAAAATGCTTTACAAACAGAAGTAGAAAGTATATCTCAAAGTTTAACAACTACTATAAAAACTCTAGCTGAAAGATATAGCAAAACACTTACACAACTAGATACTACAGTTACAGATTTAGAAAGTGAAGTAAATACTCATTTACAAAAAATGGGTTTACTATGATAGCAAAAGGTTATAAACAAACAGAGATTGGTTTAATTCCAAATGATTGGAGTGTTGCCAACTTAGGAGATATAGGAAGATTTTTCAAAGGAAAAGGAATAAGGAAAGATGAAGTTGTAAATGATGGAATTCCTTGTGTAAGGTATGGTGAGTTATACACTTTGTATAATAATGTGATAAAGAATACTTTTTCATTCATTACGGAGGAAGTATCTAAAGAAAGTATAAAGCTTAGATATGGAGATGTTTTATTTGCAGGTTCTGGAGAGACAAGGGAGGATATAGGAAAATCAGCTGTAGTTTTGAGAGATGACTGTTACGCAGGTGGAGATATTGTTATCCTAAGAGCAAAAGATGTTAATTCAGTTTTTTTAGGATATTTATCAAATTCAGATATAGTTAATTATCAAAAATCTTTAAATGGACAAGGAGATACAGTAGTACATATTTATGCCAAAGGATTAGAGTCAATTAAAATCCCAATACCTCCAACTCTAAAAGAACAAGAAGCAATAGCAAAAGTTCTTACAGATACAGATAACTTAATACAAGGTTTAGAAAATGTAATAGCAAAAAAGAAAGCTATTAAAAAAGGAGCTATGCAAGAGTTGCTTACTCCACCAAATAAAGGAGGTAAAAGATTACCTAGTTTTTCTGGTGAGTGGGTGGAGAAAAGTTTGGGAGAGGTTTGTGATGTTAAGAAAGGACAATTAATAACAGGTAGTACAAGAGTAAAAGGTAATGTACCTGTTATTGCAGGAGGAAAAAAACCTGCATATTATCATAATACAGCAAACAGAACAGGAAGGACAATTACAATTAGTGGTTCTGGAGCTAATGCAGGTTATGTTTCATTTCATCAATATGATATTTTTGCTTCAGATTGTTCTACAATTAGTGAGTCAACTAAGTATGATATAAGATTTATTTATAACTACTTGAAATTAATTCAAGATAGAATCTACAAAAAGCAGACAGGTGGAGCTCAACCTCATATCCATCCAAGTGATATTAATCCTATAATTTTTCATCTCCCTTTAGATATAGAAGAACAACAAGCGATAGCAACTGTTTTAAGTGATATGGATAAGGAAATAGATGCTTTAGAAATTAAAAAAGAAAAATACATACAATTAAAAAAAGGGTTAGCACAAGAGCTATTAACAGGTGAAACTAGGTTGGTATAATGGAAATATTAAAAGATTTTAGTGCTGTAATAGCTTCATTAGTTTTAGGTGTAGTGGGTTTTTTGTTATCTATTTATCATCATAAAAACTCAGTAAAATTAGCAAAACAACAACACAAAAATGCTTTTGAGTTGCAAAAACATGAGTTTGAAAAAGGCTTGTTTGAAAATTTTAATAAAAAGTATGATGAGTTAAATGAGGTATTAAATGATCTTGCGAAAAACGGACACTTACTAGAAAATTATGAAATAAGCTTTATTAAAGAAAAGTATATTATTCAATACAAAACAATAATGGATTTTTTCAATCTATGTGCAGAAGAATATTATTGGCACAAAAAAGGTAGAATAGGTAAAGATGTCTGGGAGGCTTGGTTTGTAGGAATGAACTTTTATTATAAAAATAGTTTGATTATAAGAAGACTATGGGAGGAGGAGATTAAGGATGATGGTTATGTGTCGTTTTATTTAAAAAAAGGAGATAATTTATTTAAGGAGTATGAAAAGAAATAGAGTGATTTATTATTACTCATTAAGGGAAGTAATAATAAAAAACTTATAAGTAAATAATCTGCTCAAGCTATAGTTACTGTTCTTTATAGATAATACAAGAAATAAAAAGAAGAAAGATTAATAATTACATGGTAGTTAATAACTATGATGTAAAAAAAAAAATGGCATTTTTAACAGGTTATTCGTACAAACAATTAATACAAAGAGTAGAAATAGAAGATGTAGATAAAATTGATAAACAATTTTTTAAAACTAATATATATGATAATGACTATCTGTATTATTTTTTTAATCAGTTAGAATTAAAAAAATTATTTGCAGAAAAAGTATTGTTAAGTGGTGATGAAAGATTTGTACCTGTTTATAAAAAAGTTCCTGAAAGAGCAGACAATTTAAATTATATAATGTCTATCAAAGGTAAAGTTAAATACCATAAAGATGGTAGTTGT
Organism: Tenacibaculum sp. M1.3A; assembly: GCF_057732375.1. Classification (NCBI taxonomy): domain Bacteria; kingdom Pseudomonadati; phylum Bacteroidota; class Flavobacteriia; order Flavobacteriales; family Flavobacteriaceae; genus Tenacibaculum; species Tenacibaculum sp. M1.3A. Next base: position 226,271 of record NZ_JBYJEF010000005.1, read on the forward strand.
GAAGCTTTGCATAAAGGGTTTAGAAACTTTTTTATACCAGAGTCTATTGTAAGGTTAGAAAAAGAAAATCCAGATAAGCACAAAAGATTGGTAGAAGAGATTAGAAATTGGTTTAAAATAAAAAATTATACTGTAGAGAGATATGAGTTAGGAGAAATTAATGATAGAATTTTAACTAGAGATTTTAATTCAACCTTTGCTGATAAATCTGATGTTGATAAAATTATTATTAGTCAATCAGATAAAGGTCAATTTCAATGGTATGTTGAAAAGAAAACCAAAGAGATAAAGCATACAAAAAAATCATTTAACCATAATATTTTTTTAGAGAAAATTTCAGAATTAATAAAACAGAGAGATTATACTTGTAATAGTAAAACTCTGCAAAATTTATCTAAATATGATTATTTAGTAAGAAGAGATAATGAAGCTATTGTAAGTTATATTAATGAAAGTATAGAAAAAGGATACTTACGAGAAGTTAGCTATTCTTTTATAGATAATTTTAAAATAGAAAGATTAAAGGAGTTTTGGAGTTTTCACTTGAGCTTAAAAGGGGAAGCAATGCAATTGTTAAGTGATTTCTTTAAATGGACATATAATTATAATTCAAGTACTTTTGAAGAGATATTTTTAGAAGATTACAATTTAAAGGCTTGTAGCCTTTGCTATAAATAGAAAAAATAAAAAAGAATTACTATGAGACAAGTCCACGCAGAAGATATTTACAATTCATATGAAAAATTTGTAAATGTTTTTCTTTTTAAAAATAACAGTATTCTATCAAATCATGAAGACATACTAAATGTAAATACAATTAGTGAATGTATAAAATGTTTTGTAGAGAACTTTGATGAGGGAGCACAAAACTTTGATCAAAAGATAGAACTTCAATTTAAAGATGCTAGTTTAAATTCAAAGCTAGTATTTGCACATGCTGAATGGTTGTGGTCTTTTGCTGTAAATGATATTAGTAAAAATAAAAAGAAACATTATACTAGGCGTACTACAGGCTTATCAGATATAGAGTTAATAGATGATATTTATCCAAATGAAGGTTTTGGAAGTGCAGGACAATGGCATACAAATAATAAGTATTTTGAGATATGTTTTAACCTACAGATTATCCAATTTCTTAAAAGTAAAATACAGAACAACGAAATAACTACAGTTGATGAGGTAAAACATTGGATGGAGTATATCTGTTTATTTAAAAAGTATGAAGAAGAAGTAGAAGGTTACTCTATTCCAGACTCTTTAAAAGATAAAATTCCAGAAAACAAGTTGTCAATGAGCAATATTTTAACTTATGTATCAAATCCAGATGCATATGAAAGAATAGCTTCAGATACACATAAAAACCAAATAGTACAGTCTTTTAAAACTCTACTAACAGATGGAGAAGGTCTTAATTTAGATAAAAAAATATTAAAAATAAGAGAGATACTAAGTGAGCTAACAGGTAATAAAAACTTAGATTTTTATGAGAACAGGTATGTGAAGGTCTGGAATTATTCTTTGTTAGAGGAAGGGTTTGATGAGGTACAGGGGCTGCAATATAAAAAAGCAATTATTCTTCATGGACCACCAGGAACAAGTAAAACATATTCAGCAAAAAGGTTAGCTAAAGCACTTATTAACAACTCTTATTTAAAAGATAAAGCTAATGTTTTAAGTTATTTTAAAAATGATTTAGACCCCTCAGAAGGTAAAATACATCATTTACAACTACACCCAAACTATACCTATGAAGATTTTGTGGCAGGATATCAACTTAAAGAAAATGAATCAAAAGCTACAAAAGGTTTATTATTCTCTATTTGTGAATTAGCAGAAAAAGATAAAGGAAGTAAACCAGAGGAAGATACACCACATGTATTAATATTAGATGAAATAAACCGTGTTGATTTATCTAGGCTTTTTGGAGAGGTTTTCTCAGCTCTTGAAAACAGAGAAATACTTATTAAGTTAGGTGTTGGTGGATTAGAACTATCCATACCAAGGAATCTTTATGTAATAGGAACAATGAATGAAATTGATTTTTCATTGGAACAGATTGATTTTGCTTTACAAAGAAGGTTTTTATGGTTCTTTTATGGCTTTAATGAAGGTGTTTTAAATGAAATCATTAGATACAAGAATGAAGCTTTATCTACTAAGTTGAAGTTAGAGGATGATGTAAAAATGTTTGTAGGTAATGTAGTAAAGTTAAATAAAAGAATATCAGAGATACCTGAATTAGGAAAGGAATACCAATTAGGGCACACTTTTTTTGGAGAAATTGTAGATATCTATAAAAGTTATAAAGAGATAGGAGGTTATAAGTCTTTGCAAAAGCAATTATACAGAGCTAAAGGACCCGTATCTATTTTATGGGCTATATCTATAGAGCCAATGCTTAAATCTTTTTTAGGTAATATGGAGCCAGAGCAAAGTGATATAATTTTAAAAGAGCTTAATGCTATTTTACTAACCAAATAAATGAGTAATAAAACTATTTTATTAACAGCAAAAGATTGTAGCCCTTTCATACATCAAGAGGGGCATGGTAATGCTATTCAATACTTTATATCTACTCAAAAACAAAGTAATATATTTCATTTTAATACCTCAAAAGAAAAGAAGATTGATGAGTCACCAATTATAAGTTTTAATTACTTGGATAGTAAATGGTACGCAGGTAGATATGTTGGTGAAGCTTTTTTTAGTTATGAAGATAAAAATTACAAAATAGAGATAACTCCTAGGTTTGGAAATACGCAACTGTTCCATATGTTAGAAGAGGTCTTTAATATTAGGTTTAGTGAGTCTAGCCAAAAAATAACCAATCAAAATAATATTCAATTTCTTTTAAAAAGGATTATAGCATTTTTATGGTTAAATATGCTTTCTAAAGCTAATAAGCATGGTTTACCAAGAACTAATAAAAAGTATACTTATAAAGGAGCTAAGATAAGAGGAAGGCTAAATGTTAGGGCTTCTATTTTACCTCTACATACAGAAAATATTGTGGTTAGTAATTATTGGGAAAAAACAGCTAATGAGCCTATTTATAAAGTATTAAAAACAGCCTATGATATTTTAAGACAAGAATATGGTTTGGCTCAGGTTAAGCCATCTAAGGCTGCTAATAATGCTTTAGAGCAATTGTTTACTTCAAGTATAACTAAAGGGTATTTGTCAGAAAATGAATATAAAAATATTGTTTACAAGAATATTTATAAGTCTTTTAAACCTATAGTAGATTTGTCTTGGGATATTATAAAAAAGAAAAATTTTGGCAGCAATAAAAATGATAGGACAAAAGGGGTAAGTTTCTTTTTAGATATTGCTGAAATATGGGAGTTATATCTAATTAATATTATAAAGAAAAAGTTAGCACCCCATGGGTGGGAGTTTAGATCTGATGTTATTCAAACTTATCACCAAAAATATTTTAAGAGAAAGTTAATTCCAGATATTGTATTTCAAAAAGGCAATGATATGTTGGTATGGGATGCTAAATATAAAAGAATGAAATTTGAATACTATGATTATGATAGAACAGATTTTTTTCAAATACATACTTATATTAATTATTATAGTAAAAAGTTTAATGTAATATCTGGTGGTTTAATCTACCCTTTATCTAAAGAATATACAACAGATGTAGCTTTTAATAATACATCAAATAGTATTTTTGGATTAGAAGAAGATGAGATTAAATATTCTGTAGATGGCATTGAGCTGATAGTTACAGATAAAAAATCAATAAAAGAACAAGAAGAGCTTTTTTTAGAGAGATTCTTTTTAAAAGCACAAAAAAAATAATTGCATGAATGCTATAGGAAAATCAGAAAGAGCCACACAAGATAGAATAGTTAATTTTTTTCAAGAAACACTAGGTTATACTTATTTAGGTAACTGGGAAAAAGAAGTGCGTAAATCACCTATAGAAGAAAATATACTTTTAAGCTTTTTAACTACAGAACAGGGTTATTCTGTTAAGGTAGCAAAAAAAGCAATAACAAAGTTAGTAAATGTAGCAACTAACCTTTCTAATGGCTTATATGAAGCAAATAAAGCTGTGTACAGTTTATTGCGCTATGGTGTTACTGTTGCAGAAGAATTAGGGAAACCTAAAGAAACTATTCACTTTGTAAATTGGAAGAATTACAACAAAAACAATTTTGCTATTGCAGAAGAAGTTACAGTAAAAGGGAAAGAGAATACTAAAAGACCTGATATTGTAATTTATATAAATGGTATTGCTTTAGGAATATTAGAATTAAAGAGGAGTAAGATAGGTATTGAAGAAGGAATTTTACAGAATTTAGACAATCAGTCAGATAATTTTATTCCTAACTTTTTTACCACAATGCAATTAGTACTTGCAGGTAATGATACACAAGGATTGCGTTATGGTACTATAGGTACTAGTGCTAAGTATTTTTTAAAATGGAAAGAAGATAGTTCTGCTGAGTTTGATTATGTTTTAGATAAGCACATACTACAACTTTGTAATAAAGAAAGAATACTAGAGCTTATTTATGATTTTGTGATATTTGATAAGGGAGTAAAAAAACTATGTAGACCTAATCAGTTTTTTGGTATTAAAGCAGCACAAACAAATGTATTAACAGAGCAAGGGGGTATCTTATGGCATACACAAGGTTCTGGTAAATCACTAACAATGATATGGCTTACTAAATGGGTAAGAGAAAACATAAAAGATAGCAGGGTTTTAATAATTACAGATAGGGAAGAGTTAGATTCACAAATAGAAGGGTTGTTTAAAGGTGTAGAAGAACCTATTTATAGAACAAAAAGTGGTAAAGATTTAATTAGTACTCTAAACTCTAAAAGACATAGCTTAATTTCAAGTTTAGTACATAAGTTTGGAAGAACAAGTGAAGAGGGAGATTTTGATAGTTATATAGATGAACTGAAAGCAAGTTTAGGTTCAGACTTTAAAGCAAAAGGAAATATTTTTGTTTTTGTAGATGAGTGTCATAGAACTCAATCAGGTAAGTTACATGATGCAATGAAAGTAATTCTTCCAGAAGCATTATTTATTGGTTTTACAGGAACTCCACTATTAAAAAAAGATAAACAAAAAAGTATAGAGATTTTTGGACCATATATTGGACTTCCTTATAAGTTTGATGAAGCTGTTGCAGATGGTGTGGTACTAGATTTATTGTATGAAGCTAGAGATGTAGAACAGTTTATTACAGACCAGCAAAGTATAGATGAATGGTTTGATGCAGAAACTAGTGGTTTAACAGATGTAGCTAAAATAGAGCTAAAGAAAAGATGGGGAACTATGCAAAAAGTGCTAGGTTCAAAATCTAGACTAGAAAAAATTGTTTTTGATATCATAAAAGATTTTAAAGTAAAACCAAGATTAGCTAATAATACAGGTAATGCTATGTTGGTTTCAGGTAGTATTTATCAAGCATGTAAATACTATGAATTGTTTCAAAATGCAGGCTTTAAAGAGTGTGCAATTATTACAAGCTACCAACCACATATAGCTGATGTAAAAGGAGAAACTACAGGAGAGGGCACAATTACAGAAAAAGCATTGAAGTATGAGGTGTATAAAAAAATGCTTAATGGTAAAGATGCTGAAACTTTTGAATCTGAGGCTAAGTCTCTATTTATAAATGAACCAGGAAGGATGAAACTACTAATTGTAGTAGATAAACTTTTAACAGGTTTTGATGCTCCTTCAGCAACTTATCTTTATATAGATAAGAAAATGCAAGATCATGGTTTATTTCAAGCCTTATGTAGGGTTAATAGAGTTCATACAGTAGATAAAGATTATGGGTATATTATTGATTATAAGGATTTATTTGATAGCATTGAAGATTCAATAGGTGATTATACATCTGATGCTTTTGATAAGTATGATGAAGAAGATGTGTCTGGTTTGTTAAAAGATAGATTTGAAGTAAGTAAAGATAGATTAGAAACATCTTTAGAAGCTATAAGAGCTATTTGTGAGCCAGTTTATCCTAAAAATGAACCTGGTTATATTAAATATTTTTGTGGAAACACAGAGGTTAAAGATGATTTGCAAAGAACACAGGAATTAAGGGTAGTTTTGTACAAAGCTACCTCAGGCTTAATTAGGTCTTTTGCTAATCTTGCAAATGAAATGATTAAGGCAGGTTATACACAACTAGAGGCAAATAAAATAAAATCTGAAGTAGATTTTTATGCAGATTTAAGAGATACTGTTAAGCAAGCTAGTGGTGATAGTCTAAATTTCAAGTTATATGAAGCAGGTATGCGTCAGTTAATGGATATGTATCTTGATGCTAAAAGCAGTAAAAAAATATCAGATTTTGAAAACCAAACATTAGTAGATTTAATAGTTAATATTAATAAACCTAATGAAGATGGTAAAAGAGCTAAATCAAAAGAAGCTGTAGCAGAAACTATTGACAATAATGTTAGAAAAGTAATAATTGAAGAGTCTCAAGCTAATCCCAAATACTACGAAAAAATGTCTGCTTTATTAGATGAATTGATAAGACAGCGTAAAGAAGAATCTATAAGTTATCAAGAATACTTGTTAAAAATTAAAGAATTAGCTATTCAAATTACTAAACCAGAAGAAGCTACCAATTACCCTGATAGTATAGATAGCTCTGAAAAGAGAGCTTTATATGATAATCTTAAAAATAATGAAGTATTAGCTATAGCTTTAGATAGTGTTATAAAAGCACAAGCTCTAGATGGTTGGAGAGACCATCCTTTAAAACTAAAGAAACTTAAAATAGCTATTAACTCTTTAGTGAAAGATGAAGAAGGGACAGAAGAACTTTTGAAAATAATAAAGGCTAATAATGAGTACTAATCTTACATCATTTAGTATAGCTAATATAGATGTTGATATAGTTAGGAAAGATATCAAAAACATGCATTTAGCAGTATATCCTCCCAATGGTAGGGTAAGATTAGCAGCACCTTTAAAAACAGATTTTGAAGTGTTAAGGTTGTTTGCTATTTCTAAGTTGCCATGGCTTAAAAAAAATATTAAATCTTTTGAAAATCAAGCTAGAGAAACAGTAAGAGATTATGTTTCAGGAGAGAGCCACTACTTTAAAGGAAAAAGATATTTGTTAGATGTAATCTTCCATTCTGGTTATAATAAAGTAAGTATTGATGGAGGGAAACTGTTATTACTTACAAAAGAAACAGCTTCTAAAGAAAGTAAAGCTAATACCTTTAAAGATTGGTACAGAAAACAGTTAAAAGCTCAAGTACCAGACTTAATTACTAAATGGGAAAGTATAATAGGTGTAAAAGCAAGTGATTGGGGTGTAAGGCAAATGAAAACTAAATGGGGGTCTTGTAATGTAGATTCAAAAAGGATTTGGTTAAACCTAGAATTAGCTAAAAAACCTTCTATTTGTTTAGAGTATATAATAGTACATGAATTAGTGCATCTACTTGAAAGAAACCATACAGATAAATTTATATCTCACATGGATGAGTTCATGCCTAAATGGAGATTACATAGAGATGAACTAAATAATTTGCCAATTGTTCATAATGATTGGGGATACTAATGCTTTACTATTACTAATTGTATATAATTACATTTTTTTAAGACTGACTATGTAAGAAGGTTTATGATTTTCCTAGCAATTTTTTTATAAAAAAATCTGGATATTAACTTCTCTACTTATGAACCTCTCTCACCAAACCACCCCCACTTATTCTTGATTTTGAAATGCCCCGGGGTGTTTCTTAGTAGAAAATATTTTTTAACCTGTATATGTAAAAACAAGATGACAGTTGTTTTTATAGGTCTAGATTTTTTCTAAAGTCAATTTATTAATCAACTCAAAAAAAACAAATTATGGTACAGATTGTAAACTACAAAGAGTGTAGTAAAGATGATGGTTCTAAATTCTACTTGTTAGAGTTACAAGGAGGTATAGAAATGGTAATAAGTAAAACAACTAAACAGTTTTATGCTACAGCAAAAAAAGCTACAATAAGCTCTACATTTGATGAGGTTACTTGTAAAGCACTTATAGGAACTCAAATGAAAGGTAGCATTGTTAAACAAGAAGTAGAGCCTTATGAGTATGTGATTAAAGAAACAGGAGAAGAAATCATATTAACAAGTAGATGGGTTTTTACTCCAGAAGAAGCACCTGATGTTGAAAAACTATTCAATGATGATGTAAATGTTTTTTCTGAAAATGGAGTTAAGAACTAAAGAGTGTTTGTCTAATTATAAACCTGTCCAAAATTTGTATTTACTATAATAAGTGCTTACAAAAACTGGACAGGTTTTTATTTTTAAATTATGGAAGTAGCAGAGATAAAAATTTCTTACTCTACTAGTAGTAGAAAAAAGGTTAAAATTAAAGATAGTAATGATGTATATCAAATAATCCTAGAGAAATGGAATCAAGATTTGATAGAATTACAAGAAGAAATGAAGCTAGTTTTATTAAATAGAGCCAATGCGTTGCTAGGTATATTTGAATTATCTAAAGGAGGTACAAGTGGTACCATTGTAGATATAAAATTAGTATTAAGTGTAGCTTTAAAATGCAATGCCCACAGTATTGTGTTATGTCATAATCACCCAAGTGGAAATTTAAAACCAAGTAAAGCAGATATTAGTATTACAGCTAAATTAAAAGAGGCATGTGGGTATTTGGATATTAATTTACTAGACCACTTAATAATTACTAAAAACAAGTATTACAGTTTTGCTGATGAAGGTATACTATAATAATATTACTCTATTATGCTAGTAAAAAACATTTTATAAATCTAGTGTTATATTTTAGAGTAAATGCGAAGGAGTTTATTTACTCTTTAAAAAGATTGATTTTGAATATAAGCAAAAGAACTAACTATATTTTATTATAGCTTTTTTTTGAAGTTATTTCTTTTTTTTAAACCTATATGAACATGTATTTATAAAATCTGTTGTTTTACCTAGTCACATGGCATAAAACTGATACAATAGCTAAATTTCCTCTTGGAAAGATACATTTACTAATGAAGTTAATGAAACTTCCAAAGCTTCACTAATTCTGTATAAGGTAAAAAGAGTAGGGTTTGTTCTTCCAGATTCTATCCTAGAAATATTAGTAGTATCAAACCTACCAAGCATTTTACTAGCCAAATCAACTTGTGATAAGCCTTTAGATTCTCTAATATCTTGAATGTTTTTACCTATTCCTTTTTGAATTGAAATCTGTAGTTTTTTTAAATCTTGACTCATTTACTACTTGTCTTATTTGACAAGTCAATTAAAGAGTTATATTTGTTTAAGTTTATGCCGTTTATGACAGGTTTAAGGATAGCTCATAGTTAAGTATATAATTGTAAATTAATTCTAAGTATTTTAAACAAAAAAAGTATGATTTGGATTGTAATAATATGTGTTGTCTTTTTTGCATATAATTTTTTTAAAAGATGGATGAAGGATGAGGAGAATTTAAAAAATACAACGGTTGTAAAGAAATTTAATGTTTTAGGAGAACAACTCAATGAGTATATTTTCAATGGAATAGGTGAGATAAAATATAATCCAAGTAATAAAATAGCCTTTCATATCTATACTAAAGATTCTCCTAAAATTATTTTATTTACATATTCAAATAGCAGCCTTGTTATAGACTTCAGGTTTAAATATCTTATGGAAAAAGAACTGAGAGTTAAAGAAATTTTTAGAAATATTAATAATATAACTGAGAATGAACAGATTGTTATAGCAGAAGAAATGAAGAAAAGAATTGAATTATCCCTAAATAAACTTAAATCAATCTAAAAATTAAAGCTTTGTATGTTTTTTTAACAAGCTTATTTTAAATAAGTTTACCTAAAGAGTTAATTTATGGATGCATTGGGTAAATCAGATTTACGAAAATTATTAACTTCTATCTTGTCTATAGGAGTTAGAAATGAAATTTTCAAAAAAGGATTCAATCAATTTCTCATAGAAGAAGTTGTTTACTCTAGCTCTTTAGAATCTTATGCAATTGACATATCCAATACTATCATCTTTTTTTCTGAAAAGAAAAACAAACTTTATAATGAGCTTTATAATAAAGGACTTAAAAATGAATTTAATAATGATGGGTGGAATTTCTATTTTAAAGAAGATTTAGTACTTACCTTAGAAGAGTTAGATTCAGTTAATTACTTATTTACTTCTAATTTTCAACCTAAAAAGAATATTAGCAATAGCCTGTTTCTTAAATCTTTTGGATATAGAGGAGAAATCACAGAAGGCTTTTTAATTATAACAAATAACAGTTTTTATATTGTAAACTCTTTACATGAGAACATAAAAGATGTAATACTAAATCTAATCCTTTTTATTAAAGAAAATAGTTTTCAAAACATTTCCTTTAGCAGAAGAGTAATAAAAGAATCATTAATTCCATTTGATGATGATTTAGAGGATGATGTAAAACTTCAATTAAAAAGTATAGAAGCAAAATTAATAGAGTTAAAAAGCAATGGAAAGTTAGTAATGGCTTTACCATATATAGAAAAACTTATAGCTCAACAATGCATAAGTACTAGAGACAGTGGTATTAGTTTAGATGAAAATTATAATATTAAATTAAAAGAATACACATCTATAAATATCTCATTAAACTCAATGACTAAGGTTGTTTATGCTTTGTTTTTTAAGCATAAGAAAATAGACATAAACAAGCTAGGTGAACACAGAGCTTTTATTATAAAATTATACAAAGAAATATCAGCTATAAATGATTATGATAAAATGATTAAATCTGTAGATGATTTAATCAATCCTCTAAACAAATCTATTTACACACATATTTCAAGAATTAAATCAGCTTTTTATAGTCAAATACACCCAAATATTGCTGAAAAATATATTATTAAAAGTGAAAAATTTGGTTCAAAAACAAAATACATTGAAGCTTTAATTGAATTTTCTGATGAAGAAAAAGCTGCATTAACATTATAAAAAAAGACATTGCAAATTTGCAACATTATAGATTCACTTAGTAAACTTATTAATTTTGAATAAAAGAAAAAGTTTTTTTTGAAATAAACAGATTTAAGTAAAATGGAAGAAATAAAAAAAATAATCTTAGTATTAATAACAGCTATAATTTTATGTAATTGTCATAATAATGATGATGATAAAAATGATTGGACTCATGATAATTTGAAAGCTAAGGTTAAATGTTACAAAGAATCTTCTTATAAAGCAAAGGTATATTTCGGTAACATTGAAAAAAGCACACAAGGAACTATAAATAAATTCGGGATTCCTATCCAAGTAAAATATAATAAGAAAGGTGAAAAAATTGAATATAATTTATATTCTTTAAGTGGTAGTATACATAAAAGAAATATTTATAAATATGATAATAAGGGAAATAGAATAGAGCATATTAATTACAATCCAGATAATAGTTTAAATAAAAAGTATATTTCTAAATATAATGGAAATAAAAATAAAACCGAACTAAATAAATACAATTCAGAAGGGGCTTTACTTATAAAACATCTTTTTAAATATGATGATTTAGGAAATAATATAGAACGTATGATATATTCTATAGATGGAACTTTGTTTGCAAAAGATTTTTATAAATATGATAACTTAGGTAATAAGAAAGAGGAGACTTCATACAATTCTAAAGGACACATAGACTGGAGAGTCAAATATAAATATGATGATAATGGAAATCAAATTGAAGAGCTTTTTTATTATAAATCAAATGTACCATCAAAAGAAACATCAAAATATAATTATAGAGGGAATGAAATTGAAAAAATCAGACACAATACAGATGGTAGCTTAGAAAGTAAATATACATTTAGTTATAAATACGATAAAAACGGAAATTGGATTAAAAAAATTCATTTTAAGAATGGTGTAATTCCAAAATACATAACGGAACGTGAATACGAATACTACTAATAATATAGTTTAAAATATAAGATGTACTTCTTTATTAAAGTTTTATTGAATTAGAATTTATTTTCTTTAAAACTGTAGTTTAACTGAAATATTCAGTTAATAACATTACAAACCATTTTACTTTTTTTAGTAAAAAACATTAATCAGGATATAATTAATTATTAGTTGATGAAAATTAAAAAGGTTTTAGATAAATGGATTTAAAAAGAACAAAAATAATAGTAGCATTTCTATTGATGATATGTTTATTCGATATGCCTTATGGGTACTATCAAATAGTTAGATATATTACAGCTGGGCTATTTTGTTGGTATGCATTTGAAGCTAATGAAAAAAATAAGAAAGGCAGAGTGTTCTTGTTTATTATAGTAGCTGTTTTATTTCAGCCAATTTTTAAAGTTCCATTGGGTAGAGTTATATGGAATATTGTAGATGTATTAGTGGCTGGGTATTTAATGTATGATTTAAGAAAAGATAAGTAAGATATATTTAAAATGATAACAGATTACCTCCATTATGAGCTTGGAAGTTCATTAGAAGAAAACAGTATTGATTTATTTTTTTTAATCAAACATGATGATGGCACTAGCTATTATAGAAGTTATGCATATTCAGAAATTTACTTACCGAATAAAATATTAGATGTTGAGGTGTATTTAAGTTTTAGGAATGGAAAACTAGAAGAAATTAATTATAGGATGGGTATTTATGCTTTAAACTATATGATTAATTTTATTAATTCTCTAACAACAAATAAAGAAGAACTTTTATTTGAAAGCCCCTTAATTTCCTACCCAAGATATGTTTGCAGCCAAAATAATATGAGAATTTCTTTATATGAATTTAAAAAAGGAGAATTGGATTTCACAGTAGAACTAGCAAAATAACTGCAAAATGATATTAGAAGAACTACCCTTTAAAATTGGTATGCAGTATGAAAATTGGGAGTTTGATTTAGAATTAGTAAAAACAAAAAAAAGTTATGAAGTTTACAAGTTCATCAAGGGAGATATTGAAGAAGTAAATGGAGAGTTGATAAAATATATACATTTATATTTTGAACTAGATATTTTATTTAAACTAGAAATCAAGACCCAACAAAATTTATTTACTATACTATTGAGAGTAAGTTTTAAAAATTAACAAATAAAAATAAGCAATATGAAAAAGAGTATCCTTTTATTAATTTCCATAGTAATATTATCTTCATGTGGAGGTAATGATGATTCACATTCAGGAATTATTGGAAAATGGCAAAAAACTAGAGAAACAAAAGAATATGTAAATGGTAATTTGGAAGAAGTATCCTTATCTGATTGTGATTTGAAGGAAACTATAGAGTTAAAGTCAAATAGCAAAGTGGTTCTAACAAAGTATTCAGGTGATAACTGTGAGGAACCTAGGTTATCAACTGGTAGTTACTCTTATAATGAATCTACTAATGAATTAACTTTACCAGGTAATAATAAACAAATAGTTGAGGTTGATGGTAATGAGATGAATTTTAAATTTACAATTTCAGGTCAAGAAAACTATACAAAAACAGTTTATTTTATAAGTATATAATTAAGTTAAAGGTATACTTTTAGATATACCTATTCTATAAGATAAGTTAGAAGTACTATAAACACTAAAGAAAATGGAGGAGGTTCGAATCCTCCAGGGCTCACTTAAACCTTTACTAGTAATAGTAAGGGTTTTTTGTTGTTTTAAATTTTTGTAGTGGTTGTAGCTGTTTTATTGGAGTTTTCAAGTCTTATAAATATTACTTGATTTTAAAAAAAGAAGTGTATTTCCGAAACTGAGTATTAGTATATAATAAAAAAAGAGAGGTTTTTTAAAACCCCTCTTTATAAAATGATCAACCTTTTATTTAATATTATTTTAGTTATTACTTAGGTTTGCGTATTCTTCTTCTGATATTTTTCCAGAATGAATATCATTTAACTCTTCTATTTTAGTTAGGATAAATTCATGTAATTCTTGATCTATTTTTTTAGGCTTTTCAATATTGCTAGATTTTAATTTACCAGGTAAAATATAGCTATTGTAGTAGTAAAAAAAGTTGTAATCAAGGTTAGCATTAGATAGAGCACCATTATTAGCAAGTAACCATCCTAACCTTACAGAAGAGCGTCTTTGTGCAGCAGTTCCATGAGAAGAACCGTTAGAGCCTGCTATAGATTGAGAAAAATTATATGCAGGAATTACATCAGACCAATTGGTAGTATAACTTCTTCTTAAGAAATACCCAGCGAAACCATCTGCTTCTAATTCTGTATTAGAAGCTCCCGTTACTGAAGGGTATCCTTGTCTAAATTGTATTTGGTGAGCTACTTCATGTGCCACAATATATGCTACAGCAGATCTACCATAATTTAATGCTCCGCTTAACATTTCCTCACCCCAAATAATGTAATTGTTTGGAGGCCCGTAAGAAAGAGCATTAAATGTACCGCTTCCTGCTGCAAAATAAAGAGGAACATTAGATATACCAAAAAGGTTTGAGGCCTTGTTGTTTTGCTGTTTTAAAAAATTTGTTTCACTTGTGTTAACAAGTGTATTAGACCAATAAGAATTTGGTCCAAATTGTGATACTGTTGCGCAGTTATGTGCTGTGTTATGATTACCTAATTCATTAGGTAGAACACCAGTCTCTGGAGAGTTAGCATTTAATACTATATCTTTTTCTATTTCTTGTTTGTCACAACTTTGTAACGAAACTAAAATAGCTAACGTTATTAATTTAATAATTTGTTTCATTTTTTTGAAGGATTTTAAGGTTGATCAATTTAAAAACGAATATACTTACATATTATTGTTTAAATACTTATAAGCTCTTAAAATAGTAATAAGTTCAATATTTTAACATAATCATTAAATTTGTTTTATTCTTATTAGTTTTGTAGTGTTTACAGTATTATAAAGCTGTTAAGTTATATAATTTTATTACTACAAGTAAACTGGAACTTAATAAGTAGCTGTCTTTTTAAAATGTATTTGAGGTAATTTGTTGTTTTCCAGTTGTTTTCATTTTTTTTTAATATATTTATAGAGAAAGAAATTGTAAAAAAAAAATAGACAGGTAATAAATACTTTACCAAAAAAAAAGTCATTTAATTTAATGCATTGTTATGCTTCCTAATTTATTAGGTTGTATTGATGTATAAGAATATGTTACTAAATAGAAACCCCGAAAATGTTTAATCTTAAAAAATTATGTATGAGAAAGAAAATTACATTCGTATTACTTTTTTTTAGCTTCAGCTTATTCTCACAAGTAGGTATAGGTACTTTAGCTCCAAATGAGTCTGCTCAGTTAGAAATTAAATCATCAGATAAAGGTATTTTAATTCCAAGGATAAATATTATTGATATTAATAATGCATTACCAGTATTAAGTAGCACAATAGCAGAAAGTTTATTGGTTTATAATATAAATGAGAGTACTGGTAAAGGATTTTATTATTGGAATGGAACTATATGGAATAAGTTAGCAGACATAAGTTCAGTTACAAGTTTAATATCAACTGGTGCAACTGGATCAGACGGAAGTAGTGTTTTAAATGGAGCAGGCGTTCCAGGATCAGGATTAGGAGTTGATGGCGATTTTTATATTGATACAACCAATAATACAATTTACGG
>NZ_JBYJEF010000006.1:0-202024 GCF_057732375.1 Tenacibaculum sp. M1.3A
GTTGGCCTACAAGGACTCGAACCTTGAATGTCGGTACCAAAAACCGGTGTGTTACCAATTACACCATAGGCCAATAACTTATTGCGGGTGCAAATATAATACAAAGTTTTATTTCGGCAAATTTTTTCTGCTTTTTTTCATTTAACACAATTTTATATCAACTTTTTATTCGTTAACTGTCTCAAAATTATATTTTTGTTTTTAGTAAAAAACCAACAGTTATTAATACTTTCGTACTTTATTATACAGAAAACTATGAACGAATTTAACTACAAAAAATGGAATGTCCTTTTAGGATGGTTTTCATTTGCCGTGGCACTAATTACATATACACTAACCTTAGAGCCTACAGTTAGTTCTTGGGACTGTGGAGAATATATTTCTACCGCAGTAAAACTAGAGGTTGGGCATCCACCAGGAGCACCGTTATTTCAAATGCTAGGCGCATTCTTTGCTATGTTTAGTAACGACCCAAGTCAGTGGGCAAAAATGGTAAACTTCATGTCTGGCTTAGCCAGTGCATTTACAATTTTATTTATGTTTTGGACAATTACCAACTTAGCTAAAAAAATGGCTATTAAAAATGGTAAGTTCAGTAAAAGTGAAGCTATTGCCGTTTTAGGAAGCGGATTAGTAGGTGCTTTAGCTTATACATTTTCTGATAGCTTTTGGTTTAGCGCCGTAGAAGGTGAAGTGTATGCGATGTCTTCTTTTTTAATGGCCTTGTTATTTTGGTTAGGATTAAGATGGGAAAGTGAAATAAATACACCTAGAGGAAACAAATGGTTAGTAGTAATTAGTTTTGTGGTAGGACTTTCATTCGGGGTGCATATTTTATCACTTCTAGTAATTCCATCTATTGTTTTATTATACTTCTTTAAAACTTATAAAAACATCAACATAAAAACAACTGCAATCGCAACACTTATTTCAATACTTGTTTTAGCTTTTGTTTTTAAATTTCTATTTCCGTTTACACTTAAATTCTTTAGTGTTTCTGAATTGTTTTTTATCAACCAAATAGGATTACCATATAATACAGGTACCATTGTTGCTGGTATTGTTCTAATTGCCTTGTTTTTCTTCGGATTAAAATATACGCGTACAAAAAACTTAGTAATGGCAAACACTCTTGTGCTTTCTGTACTATTTATTATGATTGGTTTTTCGTCTTGGCTAATGCTACCAATTCGTGCAAATGCCGATACGGTTATTAATGAAAATAACCCGTCAAGCGCACGTGAACTATTAGCTTATTACAACCGTGAACAATATGGTGATGCGAATGTTTTTTATGACAAATATTATTCTGTTTCTTACGACAGAACGCAAGATGCAGATCAACCGTATAAAGATGACAAACCTAAATATGAAAAGAAAGACGGAAAATATGTTATTGTAAATAAATACAAGAACGTATTGCCAAACTACTCTAGCAAACACAAAGGTTTTATACCTCGTATGGTAAACCCTGCGTCCGAAAAAGAATACAAAAGAATTGCCGGAATTCCTGCGAGAAGTAAAAGACGACCTACGTTTGTAGAAAACATGAAATTCATGATTGATTATCAATTCGGATACATGTACGGGCGTTACTTTATGTGGAACTTTGTAGGAAGACAAAACGATGCACAAGGACATTTAGATATTGAAAATGGTAATTGGTTAAGTGGAATCGATTTTATTGATGAAATACGCTTAGGATCGCAACAAAACCTACCAGACGACATTAAAAACAACAAAGGACGTAACAAATACTTCTTTTTACCCTTAATTTTAGGATTAATCGGGTTGTTTTATCAATCTAAAAAAGATAAAAAGAATTTATACACCCTTGCGCTATTCTTTGCTTTTACTGGTTTTGCTATTATATTTTATACCAACCCAAAACCTTTTGAGCCTCGAGAACGTGATTACGCCGTAGTAGGTTCATTTTACGTATTTGCTATTTGGATAGGTTTCGGAGTATTCGCGTTGTATGATTACCTGAAAAATTACGCAAACAAAAGAACCGTTGCCATTGCCGTTTCTGTCGTTTCACTACTAGCCGTTCCTTTTTTAATGGGAGTTCAGAACTGGGATGATCATGATAGAGGTGATCGTTATGTTTCTCAGTTAAATGCACAAACGTATTTAGAAAGTTGCGACCCGAATGCTATAATTTTTACTATTGGAGACAATGATACTTTTCCGCTTTGGTACATGCAGCAAGTGGAAGGAGTTCGTAGAGATATTAAGATTGTAAACACCAGTCTTTTTCAAACAGCTTGGTATATCGACCAGATGAAAAAGAAAACCTATGAGGCAGATCCTATTCCGTCGCAATTAACACACGATCAATATAAATACGGAACTTTAGACGTTGCTTATTATTACCCACTACCTCAATTAAAAGATTCAATTCTTCCTATTAAAGATTTTATGCGATGGATTGCAAGCGATAATGATGCTACATACATAGAAGTTGCTGAAGATTCTAAAGATAAATTTTATCCAACCAACAGTATTAGAATTCCTGTAAACAAAAAAAATGTTTTAAAAACAGGATTGGTAGCACAGAAAGATGCTGATAAAATTTTAGACTATATAGATATTACTGTTGATGAACAAGGTTTAACCAAAAACAGAATCTTAATGCTTGATATTTTAAATAATTTCGATTGGAAACGCCCAATTTATTTTACCGGCGGTGCTAATGCTGATGAAGAATATATCTGGTTAAAAGATTATTTACAGTTAGATGGAATGTCGTACAAATTAGTACCGATTAAAACATCTAACAAAGGAAGATCAATATTTGACATGGGACGTATCGATCCTAAAAAAATGTATGAAAACGTTAAAAAATGGGATTGGAAAACCATAAATAACGGTGAAATTTATTTAGACGAACAAAGTAAACGTAACGCAATATCTATTCGTAACAACTTAATGCGTTTATCTGAAGAGTTCTTAAAAGAAGGTGATTCTGTTAACGCAAAAGATGTATTAGATTTATCATTATATAAAATGCCAATAAACGATTTTGGACATTATAGTATTTCTTTAGGATACCCTGAGTTATATTACCGCATAGGAGATAAAGACAAAGCACGTGAAACTGCGGAAACATTAATAACTATTTTTCAACAAAAATTAAAGTATTACAGCACTTTTAAAGATAGTGATGTTGATTTAATTCTTGATAATTTAGAAACTAATTTATATATGTATCAAAATATCATACAACAAGTTACGAGGTATGATACAGATATAGACTATGGTAAAAAAGCTTTTGAAGGATATTTAAATCATGCGCGTTTATTTAAACACTTAATGTCTGATGAAGAGGAACAAGAACAATTTCCGCAAGAATTAGACACTATTAAACCTTAATTTTCAAGGTATACTTTATAAAAAAGCAGCGCGACTAAATTTAGTCGCGCTGCTTTTTTTTATAAATATCTTATATGTATTTTCTAATAAGATTACAGCAATAAATACCGTATCGTTCTCACGATAGTTAAGAAAATAATTGTTTTAAGAAAATATTAAGTTTAAAACAACAACTTAAACGTACTGTTGCACTAAACCAATTAAAGTATTGGCATCTTGCTCGCCCGTTTGGCGCCACATCATCTCTCCTTGTTTATAAATCATAAACGTAGGATTTCCTTTAACGCGTAAAGCTTCTGCTAAAATTTCGTTCTGTCTGATATCAATCTTTATTACTTTTGCTTTATCTCCTAAAGCTGCAGCAACATCACGAAGCGTATCTAAACTAGGCTCTAGCTCACTCCAATCAGTGTAAAAATCTATTAAAACTGGCTTATTTATACTTATAATTTCACCAAACTTCGTCATTCTATATAATTTTTATATGTAATAGTAAACAAAATTACTGTTTTTTTTCTAATTAGATATTAACATTTGTTAAAAACCCTGAAAATCAACTTTTTTTAAGTTCAATTACAGTAATTTCTGGCCAAATACCCACTCTACCAGGAAAAGCGTGATAACCAAAGCCTCTGTTTACGTTAATATAACGATCAAACTCCTTGTATAAACCAGCCCATTGTTTGTAAACGTATTGTGAGGGACTCCACTTAATCCATCCTGGTATTTCAATTCCGAATTGCAAACCATGGGTATGACCACTTAATGTTAACTGATAATTAAAATCGTCTTTCTTCACCTTATATTCCCAATGGCTCGGGTCGTGGCTCATCAATATTTTAAAATCGTCTTTACTTATTCCTTCGGATGCTTTTTTAAGATCACCAGCTTGATTGAAACCTTTTCCCCAATTTTCTACACCAACCAAGGCTATTTTTTGTCCGTCTTTTTCTATATATTTATTTTCATTCAATAATAAATCGAACCCAATTTTTGGATGCAACTCCTTTATCGCATTAAAATTTGCAGCTTTATCTTCATCACTTTTCCATTTAGAATAATCTCCGTAATCATGATTTCCTAAAACAGCATACTTACCAACCGGAGCATCTATTTTCTTAAAAACGTCAATCCATTCATCCATTTCGTAAGCAAAATTGTTTACAAGATCTCCTGTAAATAAAATCATATCCGATTTTTGCTCGTTTATTAAATCCACTCCGTAAGATATTTCTTCTTTATTTGTAAAACTACCCGAATGTATATCTGTTATATGTGTAATTGTAAATCCGTCAAAAGCTTCTGGCAGATCTTTAAATGATAATTGGTATTTTATCACTTTATAATTATACTTCCCTCTAAAAATACCATACAATATACTTGCAAACGGAATTGCAGCAATACCCAATGCCAATTTAGCTACAAAAGCCCTTCTACCTGCTAAAGGTTTTGTTTCTGCAGATGATAAAAAAGAAATTCCTTTTCCTATCAATCGTACTAAATCTTCACCAATCATAAAGATTAAAATAAACAACTTAGGCAGTAACACAACCAGCAGCGCTCCTACTGCCCATTGAAATTGCGGAGTTTGCCCAGAGCTTCTATCCGAAGAAAATACTACATAAAAAAAATTAATATATGCTAACGAACCTAAAAGTAGCCATCCATAACGAATAAACTTGTTTTTAGTTACCGCTTTAATTGCCTGAAAAGCATAGGCTTCAAAAGCAATAATTAATAATGAAATAATTATAATTGATAGCAACCAACGAGACATATTTATTTTTTTTAAAGTCGAACAAAGATAGGTTGATTATTGAAAATCAATTTTTAACATCTTGTTAAAGTTTCGTAGTTTTACATTCTTCAATTATAGAAACAAATGGCAGACCAAAAACGACTTTTTTTACTAGATGCTTTTGCATTAATATTTAGAGGATATTACGCTTTTATAAAAAACCCACGAATTAACTCGAAAGGAATGGACGTTTCTGCAATTTTGGGTTTTACAAATTCGTTATTAGATGTTATAAAACGTGAGCGCCCAGATCATTTAGCAGTATGTTTTGATCGCGGTGGATCGGTTGCCAGAGTGGATGCTTTTCCTGAGTATAAAGCCAACAGACAAGAAACACCTGAGGCAATAAAAATTGCGGTTCCGTATATCGAAGAAATTTTAAAAGCAATGAATATTCCTTCTATTATAAAAACAGGATATGAAGCCGATGATATTATTGGAACTTTAGCTAAAAAAGCCGAAAAAGAAGGTTATAAAACCTATATGGTAACGCCTGATAAAGATTTTGCACAATTAGTTTCTGAAAATATTTTTATGTATCGACCTCGTTTTGGTGGTGGATATGAAACTTGGGGAATACCCGAAGTACAGGAGAAATTTGGCGTAGAAAGACCCGAACAAGTGATTGATTTCTTAGGAATGATGGGAGATTCTGTTGATAATATTCCCGGATTGCCTGGTGTTGGTGAAAAAACAGCTAAGAAGTTTTTAGCAAAATATGGCTCAATGGAAAATCTGCTTGCAAACACAGCAGATTTAAAAGGTAAAATGAAAGAAAAAGTAGAGGCGAATGCCGAACTTGGAATCTTATCAAAAGAATTAGCAACGATTATGTTAGATGTTCCTGTTGAGTTTCATCAGGAAGATTTTGAAATGTGCCAACCAAATATCGAAGCAACTAAAGAAATTTTCACCAATTTAGAGTTCCGTCGTTTAACGGATAATTTCTTAAAAGCTTTTGGAGTTACCGAAAATACATCCGAAGTAAAAAAAGAAGAAAAAACAACTGCGAAACCTAAAAAAGTAGCTGATAAGAGTACCGCTGGGCAATTCGATTTATTTGCTGCTCCAGGTGCCGGAACTATTACCGAGGTTGAAATTGCTTCTGGTTATAAAAACATTAACAACACCAAGCATCTTTATCAGCATGTAAATTCTCCTTTATCAAGAAAGCTATTACTTAACAAGTTAATGCAACAAGAATCTGTTTGTTTTGATACAGAAACTACAGGTTTAAAAGCCTTAGAAGTTGAATTAATCGGGATTTCTTTTTCTTGGGAAATTGGCAAAGGATATTATGTTTCTTTTCCAGAAGATCAAGAAGAAACAAAAGCAATTTTAGAAGAGTTTCGTGCGTTTTTTGAAACCTCAACAATTGAAAAAATTGGCCATAATTTAAAATACGACATCAAAGTTTTATCAAACTACAATATTCCTGTAAAAGGAAAATTATTTGATACCATGATTGCGCATTATCTTATAAACCCTGATATGCGACACGGAATGGATATTTTAGCAGAAACCTATTTAAATTATCAGCCTGTTCCTATTACAGAATTGATTGGTAAAAAAGGGAAGAATCAACTTTCTATGCGAACTGTTGACATTGCCAAGCAAACCGAATATGCCGTTGAAGATGCCGATATTACTTTGCAGTTAAAAGAACATTTTACAAAAGAGTTAGAAAGCGGAAATGTTACCAAACTATTTAATACGATTGAGACTCCGTTAGTTTCGGTTTTAACAGCGATGGAAATAGAAGGAATCAACTTAAATGTTCCTTTCTTAAAAGAGCTTTCTGTTGATTTAGCGAACGATATTGAGCGTTTAGAAAAAAACATTTACGAACAAGCTGGCGAAGAATTTAATATTGCTTCACCAAAACAATTGGGTATTGTTTTGTTTGAAAATATGCAGTTGGTAGAAAAGCCTAAAAAGACAAAAACAGGGCAATATTCTACTGCCGAAGATGTGTTGTCTTTCTTAGCAAAAGAACATCAAATTATTAGAGATATTCAAGAATATCGTCAATACAAAAAATTACAAAGCACTTATGTAGATGCTTTACCAAATGAGATAAATACCAAAACTGGTCGTATTCATACTTCATACGCGCAAGCAGTTGCAGCAACAGGAAGATTGAGTTCTAACAACCCTAATTTACAGAACATTCCTATTCGTACAAAACGCGGACAAGAGGTTCGTAAAGCTTTTATTCCTAGAGATGAAAATTATGTATTAGTTGCTGCAGATTATTCTCAAATTGAATTGCGAATTATTGCTGCTTTAAGTGAAGAAGAAACCATGATTGAAGCCTTTAAAAATGGCGAAGATATTCACGCTTCTACCGCTGCAAAAGTTTTTAATGTTCCGTTAAGTGAAGTTACTCGCGAACAGCGAAGCAATGCAAAAACAGTAAATTTCGGAATTGTATATGGTGTTTCTGCCTTCGGATTAAGTAATCAAACCGATTTATCTCGTAAAGAGGCAAAAGCGTTGATAGATACGTATTACGAAACGTATCCAAAATTGCGTAATTACATGGCAGAACAAGTAGATTTTGCTCGTGAAAACGGCTATGTAGAAACCGTTTTAAACCGTCGCAGGTATTTAAAAAACATCAATTCTCAAAATGCCATTGTTCGTGGTGCTGCAGAACGTAACGCAGTAAACGCGCCTATACAAGGAAGTGCTGCCGATATTATTAAATTAGCCATGATTAACATTTACAATCGATTTGAAAAAGAAGGTTTTAAATCGAAAATGCTATTACAAGTGCATGATGAATTGGTTTTTGACGCGCATAAAGATGAGTTAGAAATTATTAAACCAATTATTAAAGAAGAAATGGAAAATGCCTTTAAAATAGCTGTTCCTTTAGATGTTGAAATTGGTGAAGGAAAAAATTGGCTACAAGCACATTAATTAAGAAAGAAGATGGAGTTAGATTATATAGAAAATGTAAATGGTTTTGATGAACATGTTGTTCGTTTATACAATTTCGACAAAACCGAGGCGATTAAATTTAGAGATTTAATTAAGGAAACTGTTATTGAAAAAAGACAAAAATTAAATTTAGCTGAAGTTGACTTCATAGAACCTCGCAATTGTAATTTAATTTTCGGTTTGTTTAAATCTGACGAAGGAATACTTACGAAAGACAGTGAAACGTTTTTCTGCGTATTAACTTTAAACGGATTTAATACGATGCTAAAACTAATAGAACCTTATTGCAATAAAGACTCAAGGAGTTATCAATATTTATATGATATTGATAATCCGACTGAATTATTGTTTTGCCCTAGTGCAACGTCTTATGATGAGTAAATAAGGCATTAAAAAATTAACGAAGAGTTTATTTGATAATAAACTCTTCATTCTGAATCCAATTTGCTCTAAGCTTAAAAACTGTTTCGAAGTAAATTACTTGTTCTGGTTGTTTTTTTGACAAAAAACTACCAGTATCCCAAACACGATTATTATTTTCATCAATAATTGCTCTAACTGTATATTCTTTTGGATCTAGTAAGTTGAATTCGACTTTCTCAGAAGATGAAATATATCTTGTTTTAACAACCTTTTTATTATTTAAAAGTTGAATTATAACAGGATGCTTTGTTTCTTTTTTCACCTCTAAAATTATGCTTCCATAATCTTCAACAGTAAGTGTTTTAAATTGATAGTTTAATGTGTCGTTTGTTGTTTCATATAAATCGATAATTCCTTTCGGTAAAACATCAAACTTATAATTCATTTTAGGCGTTTTTTTAAACAAAACAGCCAACTTATTTATCGTTTGCTTTTTCACATCAAAATTTACATTCACTGTATCTTTATCTACTAATGAAAATTTAGATTTATCTAATGAAACAATTGGATTATTACTATTTAAAAATAGGGTATCATTTAAATGTAAATTTATACCTACAGTTGATGATATACTTAAAGAATCTATTTTATTTTTACGCAAACGAACAGTAACAGTATCTATAAATTTCTTATTACGAACTATAAAGTTTAAAGAATCTTGTGCTACAGGTGTAAACCAATAATTAAGCGTGTCTTTATCTTTTTCGAACTCTGAAAACGATTTAAATGTTTCTGGAACTGCAGACAGCAACTCGATTTTCATCTCTTCTCTTTCTCCTTCATAACCAAATTGTATTTTGCCTTTTACAACTTCTTTTCCTCTTTTAAATTCATAAGGTTGTAACTCTTTAAAAAGACGGATTGGTTTGGTTATCAACGTATCTTTTGGCAAAGAAATAGTATCCGTATAAAAACCTAATTCATCTGTTTTGCTATTAAAAAGATAATCGCTTGATGCTTCTTTTAGCGCTAACAACAAATACTTTCCGTCACGCAAATTGGTGAATTCAAAATTAGTAGAATCTAACGTACTAGTAACATAATTTGGTTTTTCCTTGTAAACAACCGAATCGTTGTAAATACTATCTAATCGATATAATAAAACAGATATATTTTTTAATTTCTCTTTTTTAAACGAACCCGAAACTGCTCCTTTAATCTTTAAAGAATCTATATAATTCCCTGTAGAAAACACATATTTAAAACTTTCTAACTTGTTATTTTCGTTGTTATCTTGAACTGCGTTTCCAAAATTAAAAGTATAGGTTGTATTTGTTCTTAAAGTATCTAAAATTTCAATATTAATAGATTTGCTTGGCGTTCCTTGCGGTGTAATTACTGGTGGATATTTTAAGGGCGGAGAAACCACTAATTGCTTCGTTAAATCTTTTAAAACGATATATTCATCAAATTGAATTTTAATGTTTTTTTTATCAAAATTAATCGTTTCATAAGGCGGATTCGCAGTCATCATAATTGGTGCATCTTCATCTTTTGGGCCACCTTCGGGTCTTCCTTTTCTTGCACAACTTAATATGATTACAGATACTAAAACGACTAAAAATAATAACTTATTTTTCACAAATTGATTGTTTAATTCCAACATCAAAAGTACTAAAATAACAGCAACAAAATCAACCTTTTTTAGTATATGCCATGGTTGCAATACTAATGGTAATATTTTTTACTTTTAATAATTCGCTACAACAAGCAACTAAAGTTGCGCCTGTAGTTATTACGTCATCTATTAAAAGAATGTGTTTGTTTTCAAAAATTTTAAAATCTATCAATTTAAATTTTGTTTTAGAATCTGAAAAGCGCTCAAAACGATGTTTAAATGTTTGTGTTTTTGCGATGGATGACTTAATTAAAATCTCTTCTTTATATTCAACATTTAAAATACCACTTAACGTTTCTCCAAATTTCGTGAGTTGATTATATCCTCTCTTTTTTAGCTTTTTTTTATGCAGCGGTACCGGAACAATATAATCAACATCTTTAAAAACACCTGACTCTTTTAATCGAACACCAAACCATTTTGCAATAAAAGTTCCTATTTCTGGTTGGTTTTTGTATTTTAATTCGTGAATGATTTTTTTTGCAATTCCATGTTTTTGATAATAAATAAAGCAACGCACTTTGTTAATTAGCACTTTACCGTAAAAAGGAGCTAATAGCGTGCTATTTACATGCTCATTATCTTCAATAATTGGTATTTCATTACTACAAAATGCACATAAATATTTTTCGCTTTGCAATAAATTCACAGTGCAATTAACACATAAATTAGGATAAAATAAGTAGAATATATCTTTTAAATATTGCATCTTTACCAGCACTTTTAGTAGAAATATACAAAAAACATTATAAAACATTATTTTGGGTAAAAAATTTAACTTTTTTAAAGAAGCTGTTAAAAACTACAAAACATCTGGTTCGGTTGCTCCTAGCTCTAAGTATTTGGCTAAAAAAATGCTTAAAGAAATTAATTTTTCTACAGCTAAAGTTATTATAGAGTTAGGACCTGGTAACGGAGCAATAACAAACTCAATTTTAAACAAAATTGAACCTAACACTGTTTTAATTTGTTTTGAAATTAATGATGCCTTTTATAAAGAATTAAAAAAAATTAAGCACCCACAATTAATTGTTATAAAAGCTTCTGCAGAAAACATGCGCGAAGAAATTGAAAAATTGGGTTATAGTGAGGCAAACTACATTGTTTCTAGCCTACCCTTAACCATAATACCTAAAAAACTTTCTAATAACATTTTACTAGAAAGCTATCAAATTTTAAATAACAACGGTTTATTTATTCAATACCAATATAGTCTTACATATTATAAAAAACTAAAAAATGTTTTTGGAGATAATATTCAACTTAGTTTTGAGCCACTTAATTTTCCTCCAGCGTTTATTTACAACTGCGTAAAAAATAGTATATTAGCGCCGAACACAACAAATTGTTCATCATAACCCCAAATGATTCCCAATTCCAAAATAAAGAATAATGGCTTTGTTGCTTTTTTACTTCTATTAGTAATTGCTATTGGCTTATTATCTTATCAAAACGCTAGTGAGTATTCTGAATTAAAAGATGTTTTTAAATTAGAAAAAATAGAGCTAGAATCTGAATTAAATAGCGTTATAAAAAATTATGAAAATGCTATTTATCAAAAAGATGATATTTCTTTAGACCTAAGAGATAAGCTTCATAAAATAATAAAATTCAAAGACACCATAAATAGCTTAAAAACAACAGATTATGGAATGTTTCGACTATACAGAAAACGTATTTCTGGTTTAGCAAAACAAAACAAAATTCTTTTTAAACATATAGATTCCCTTAATGGAGTAAATAATCAATTATTAACAAAAAACGATAGTGTTAAAGATATTTTAATTCTAAAAGAAGGCTTATACACTCGGTTAAAAAATAAAAATCAATCACTAGATTTAGAAAAGAAAGTCTTAAAAGAAAAAATTGCAATTGCCGAAATTATAGAAACTTCATCAATAAAAGTATCAGCAATGAAAAAGAGACGTAGTGGCAAACATACATCTACCTCTTACTCAAGTAAAACAGATGCTTTTAAAATAGAGTTTAGCTTGCTTGAAAATAATATTATTAGTTCAGGCGACAAATCTATTTATATACAAATTGTTAATAATGATAAAGTTATTGCTCCTGCAGAAGAAATAAAATTAAAAAACAAAGAAAACATACTTTGCAACGATAATTTTAAAGCTAAATATCTTAATAAGCAATTATCCATAATTTCATTTATTGATGTAAATAGAAATTTGATAAACAAAGGCTCTTATAAAATAAATGTTTTTGTAGACGGTGTTTTTACTAATAATACATTTATAGAGCTTCGATAAAACAATATAAAATTAAAAAACCATAACTTTAATCCCCCTGATTATGACCCCAAAAAAAAGAAAAAGCACCTTAATTGTGGTACTTTTAGTACTTATTTTATTTTTAACGATATATTCTTTACAAAAATCTAACCAATACAATAACCTTGAAGAAGTCTTTGAACAAGAAAAAGCTGATTTAGAAAAAGAATTAGATGAAATGATTAAAGATTATACGGATGTTATTGTTCGTAAAAAACGCCTTTCTACAAGGTTAAGAGTTGAAATTGTTAAGATGAATAATTTACGTGATTCAATTAAAAACCTACAGATAGATAAGTATAGCTTGATCAGAAAATACAGAAAAAAAATTAGCAGCTTAGAGCGTGAAAACCGAAACCTATTTGTAAAAGTAGACTCTCTTAGTACTGCCAACCAAGTATTATCTCAAGAAAATATAATTACCAATGAAATTTTACTTCAAAAAGAAACAATAAATACTTCTTTAACAGAAAAAAATAAAGAATTAGAAGAAAAACAAAAAACACTTGAAACTAAAATTGCTATTGGTGGAGTCATAAAAACAAGTGCTGTTAAAGTTGAAACTTTAAAAGAACGTAGCAGCGGAAAGTTAACCTCAACATCAAGATCAAACAGAACAGATGCCTTTAAAATAAACTTCGATTTATTAAAGAATGTAGTAGCGTATGCTGGTGAAAAATCTGTTTATATTCAAATTATAGATAAAAACAAAAATGTTGTAGCTCCTAAAGGAATTACGAATTTAAAAAACGGAGGTAAGATTCAATATTCTGATTCAATTGAAATTAATTACAACAATGATCGATTAAGTCTTGTTTCACTTATTTTGGTGAACAGAGACGATATTAACAAAGGCGAATACACTGTAAGTGCATTTGTTGATGGTGTATATTCTGGTGCTACAACTGTAAGTTTAAAATAAAACACTTAAAAACCTTATTAAAAGTGAAGAATTCATTTAATTCTTCACTTTTTTCGTTTAGAATAGTATTAGTTAAAATCCTTATTTTATTTTTGCATTATGGCAAAACAAGAAGATCAATTTAAAAAAGTAGTATCGCACGCAAAAGAATACGGTTATGTATTTCAATCATCTGAAATTTATGACGGGTTAAGTGCGGTATATGACTATGCTCAAAACGGAGTTGAGTTAAAGAAAAATATTAGAGATTATTGGTGGAAAGCAATGGTGCAAATGCACGAAAACATTGTTGGTATTGATGCATCTATCTTAATGCATCCAACAACTTGGAAAGCTTCAGGCCATGTAGATGCCTTTAACGATCCTTTAATTGACAATAAAGACTCTAAAAAAAGATATAGAGCCGATGTTTTAGTAGAAGACTTTTGTCTTAAAATTGAAGCTAAAATTGAAAAAGAAGTTAAAAAAGCTGCCAAACGTTTTGGTGATACTTTTAATAAAGAAGAATTTATTGCTACTAACGGCCGAGTTATAGGCTATCAAGAGAAAATAAATACAATTTTAAGTCGCTTAGGTAAATCTTTAGAAAATGAAGATTTAGCCGACGTAAAATTATTAATTGAAGAATTAGAAATTGCTGACCCTTTAACTGGCTCTAAAAACTGGACAGAGGTTAAGCAGTTTAACTTAATGTTTGGAACAAAACTAGGAGCCTCTGCAGAAAGTGCAATGGATTTATATTTGCGTCCTGAAACTGCACAAGGAATTTTTGTAAACTTCTTAAACGTACAAAAAACTGGTAGAATGAAAATTCCTTTCGGAATTGCACAAACCGGTAAAGCTTTTCGTAACGAAATTGTTGCGCGTCAATTTATATTTAGAATGCGTGAATTTGAGCAAATGGAAATGCAATTTTTTGTAAAACCAGGAACTCAAAAAGAATGGTACGACCAATGGAAAGAAAATCGTATGAAGTGGCATTTATCTTTAGGTATGGGTGCTGATAATTATCGTTTTCATGACCATGAAAAATTAGCGCATTATGCCGATGCTGCTGCTGATATCGAATTTAAGTTTCCTTTCGGGTTTAAAGAATTAGAAGGGATTCACTCTCGTACAGATTTCGATTTAAAAGCACACGAAGAACATTCTGGTAAAAAACTACAATATTTCGACCACGAAGAGAACAAAAGTTACACACCATACGTAGTAGAAACATCTATCGGATTAGATAGAATGTTTTTAGCCGTATTCTCTAATTCTTTACAAGAAGAAGAATTAGAAAACGGTACCACAAGAACTGTATTAAAATTACCTGCTATTTTAGCACCTGTAAAAGCTGCAATTTTACCATTGGTTAAAAAAGATGGTTTACCAGAAGTTGCTCGTAAAATAATGGAAGATTTAAAGTGGGATTTTAATGTGTCTTATGATGAAAAAGATGCTGTAGGGCGTCGTTATCGTCGTCAAGATGCTAATGGTACACCTTTCTGTATTACTGTTGATCATGACACGTTAAATGACGATAGTGTTACGATTCGTCATAGAGATACGATGGAGCAAAAACGTGTTAAAATTTCTGAATTATCAGCAATTATAAAACAAGAAGTAGATGTAAGAAACTGGTTACAAAAAATGTAATCTTTAGTTCTTTTAAAATTTCAATAAGAAAATCCTAAACAATACGTTTAGGATTTTTATTTTTACAGCAATTAAATTTATCAATAATGAAAATTTTAATACGAATTTTATTTGTTATCTTTTTGTGTTGGATGGCTGTTGGAGCCTATTTACTAAACTCAGAACACGCAAAAGCACAAATTATAATGGGTTTAGGAGTTATCTATATGGCTTTTATATTAATGCCTGTGTTTATTTATTATAGGTATAGAGATAATAAATACAAAAAATATATTATCAACGATCAAAAAATAAAAGAGTGGATTGATAATAGTAACGAATAAAAAAAGGCTTCATTTTAAAAATGAAGCCTTTTTAATTTATGTATCTATAACACTATATGTGTTACATAAAATTATTCTTAGTTATTGATTGTCCAAGAAACAAAATATTGAGAACCTGTTGCTCCAACACCTGGTGCACTAAAGTATTCTTTACCACCAATATTAGCAGCTCCTATTTTGAATGCTGATTTAATAGAAGGAACTCTATAGCTAATTTGCGCATCTACAACAGTTCTAGCATCTACCATACCGTCATAAAAAGCAGACTCCCATAAGAATTCATCTTGCCATCTTACATTTACATTGAAACCTAAGTTTTCAATTAAATCTGTTTTACCGAACTGAAACTTAACTTTGTGTTCTGGTGTATTAAAACCAGCTTCAAAATCAGAAGATTCGTTTATATCAATTTTAGAATATGTATAGTTTAAACCTAAGTTAAATCCGTTTAATACTTTCGTATTTAAACCAATTGTAGCACCGTAAGAACTTACATCTTCTTTAGAATTACTATCTAAAGAAACACCTTTAAAATCTCCATTTTGTAATGCGATTAAACTAATTGGTGTACCTTCTGCACCTCCTAAAGGTCTTAAATCTGCTTGATCAGATAAATTTACATTTCCATATAATGGCGCTACTACGTTTTCAGCAGCAATAAAATCCTTATACTTATTATAATAAACATTTAAATCAATCGCAATTCCTTTTACAACACCTCTATATCCTACTTCAAAAGCAGTTACATGTTCTGGCTTTACAAAATCTACATCAGACTTTACTAAATCAGCTGGGTTACCAGTTGCTAAAAATGCTCCAATTGAAGCCACTGTCCAAGAGTTCTCATAAGCCATTCTACCTGTTAATGTACCTGTAGAACCAATCATAGAACCTGTAGTTCCATTAATATAACCAGCTAAACCTGGATTAATACCTAAATCAAATGGATTTGAAGTATATCTATCGATGTTATCTGGCGCTGTACCTAATAAAATACCACTACCAGCATCTAAACCAATATATTGATCTTGTGTTGTAGGGTTTCTAAAACCTGTTTGTACAGATGCTCTAAAGTTATGATTCTTATCTTCACCAGCAGCATATGCTAATGATAAACGAGGTGATACATTTCCGTCAAAGTTTTGAGCTTTGTCATAACGAGCAGAAGCTGTAACTTTTAAACGATCATCTTCTAAAAACTTCTTTTGAATTTGTGTATACAATCCAAATTCATCATAATCGATAGTACCATCATAATCAGTAAAAATTGTTCCACCTGAGTTTAATACATATTGTCTGTAAGAACCTCCTACTTGTACTTCTGCCCAATCAATATAATCTTGTAAATTTAAATTAGCATCTACATGGTATAATTTTGTTTGATCCTGAAACTTAGAACCTGTTACTAAAGAAGGATCCTGCTTAACTTTTTCAAAAGCAGCATCATACGCACTTGTCCCTGGCTCAAATCTTCCTGTATCAGCCGCTGCTCTTGCAATTGCATGAGCGTTAGGTGCTCCTGCTGCTGCTGCTTGAGCATAAGTACCAACATATTGTCCAAACCAATCTCTATCAGACTTCCATGCTCTGTTAATGTTTATTGCAGCAAAACGAGTATCGTAAGAGTCTCCTGCATCTTCAGCAGTCATATAACCACGTACAAAGAAACTTTTTCCTTTAAACTCTAATTTATGCTGTTGCATAAAAAAGTTTTGGATGTTATACCTGTTTTGTCCTTGGTAAATAGTATTACCTGTACCATACTTAGAGTTCCATATAATCTCTAAACGATCGTTACCCCAAGGTCTGTAATGTAATGAAGCACCAAACTTAACACTTTTTGCTTCGTTGGTCATTAAATCAGTATCATTATAACCTGTTCTACTTACCGACTGATCTGTTGGCACAAATGGTAATAAAAATGCTGGTATAATACCTCCATCTACTAATGACTGACCAACTGAAGCCATATTTTGAGAAACTTCATCTCCATATTTATTCAAACCATTGTAATTAGGGTTTGTTGTATGATCTAGAGAAGTTAAATCTGTTTCATCTCTATAATCAGTTGCATGCCATTCTTCACCTTTTAAGTAAGATAATGTTGCTTTTGCAGCAAATTTATCGCTAAAAACGTGTGCCATACGAATACTTGTGTCATAAAAAGTATTATCACCTGCAGCTTTTTGACTCGTCATACCCGATTTTATAACGTAGCTAATTCCTTGGTCATTAAAAGGACTCTTACTTGTCATAAACATAATACCATTAAAAGCATTTGCACCATATAATGCAGAAGATGCTCCTGGTAACAACTCTACTGTTTTTACATCTAATTCAGACATCCCTAAAAGGTTACCTAAAGCAAAGTTTAATGCAGGAGATGAGTTATCCATCCCATCTACTAATTGCATAAAACGCTCATTTGCAAAAGTTGCAAATCCACGAGTATTTACCGACTTAAAAGTTAAACTGTTAGAATTAACATCTACTCCTTTTAAGTTTTCTAATCCGTCATAAAAAGAAGGAGAAGAAGTGTTTCTAATAGCTCTAGCATCCATTCTTTCAACCGTAACTGGAGATTCCATAATACGCTCTGGCGTTCTAGAAGCAGAAACTACAACTTCGTCTAAAGAAGTAGCGTTTTCTGTTAAGCTAACCTCAACAACTTGGTTGTTTTTAGTTATTTTAACATTTTTTGACTGATACCCTAATGAAGAAACCTCTATTGTAAAAGGCGGAGTATCTGTAACTGTCATTGTAAATTTTCCATCGAAATCAGTAGATGTTCCTACAGATTTCCTTAAAACTTTAATGTTTGCTCCTGGTAGTCCTTCTCCAAGAGATGCGTCATTGATCGTACCGGTTATGGTAGTCTGAGCAACCATTGCCATCGTACCAAACAGTACAAATGCAACAAGTAATAGTTTTTTCATCATAATGTATAATAATTTGTTAACTGTAGCGAAAATACAATTTTTTTTTATTTATGAAATATTTAACCATCTTTTTATCAAATTACATGATTTAAAGTGTAAACTTTAAACATTTCTTAATTTTACTAATTTTTCTATAATCATGATTTAACATGTTTTTACAAATTGTATTTTTGCATAAACATGTACTTAACTTGGAAATAATACATTCTATTTTTGATTTCACTACTACTCAAAAAACAATAGTAACCATTGGTACTTTTGATGGCGTTCATATTGGGCATCAAAAAATTATTAAGGAATTAATTGACGAGGCTAAATCAACCAATAAAAAATCAGTTTTATTAACTTTTTTTCCGCATCCGCGGATGGTCTTACAAAAAGATGTGTCTATAAAATTAATTAATACAATTGATGAACGTGCTGCGCATCTTGACCAGTTAGGATTAGATTACTTAATAATTCATCCTTTTAGTAGAGAATTTTCGAGACTTACCGCGTTAGATTTTGTTCGTGATGTTTTAATAAATCAATTAAATACTTCTAAACTAATTATTGGCTACGATCATCATTTTGGCAAAAACAGAGAAGGTAATATAGAGCAATTAACAGAATATTCTCATTTATATGATTTCACGGTACAAGAAATCCCTGCACAAGACATCGACGAAGTTTCAGTAAGTTCAACCAAAATTAGAAAAGCACTTACGAACGGGCATTTAAAAACTGCCAACAATTATTTAGGATATAACTTCTCGCTAACAGGAAAAGTAGTTAACGGAAAAAAATTAGGCGGCACAATAGGTTTTCCTACCGCTAATATTGATATTTCTGAAGATTATAAACTGATACCCAAAACAGGTGTTTATATTGTAAAATCTGTTATTAAAAATATAACTGTTTTCGGAATGATGAACATCGGTAACCGACCTACCGTTAATGGAGATCACCAAACAATTGAAGTACATTTTTTCGATTTTAATGCCGATGTATATAATGAAAATCTTACTGTAGACTTGCTTTACTTTTTAAGGGATGAACAAAAATTCGATTCAGTAAACGATTTAGTTATCCAACTAAAAAAAGACAAAAAAACCTCACTAACCTACCTTAAAAACAATTAGTCGTTAGCATTGCCAGAGTCTACCGCTTCTTATATCTTTGCGGTTCTTAAAAATTTAAAAAGATGTTACAGGTTCAGTTTATTAGAGAAAACAAACAAGCTGTTTTAGACGGATTAGCAAAACGTAATTTTGCCAATGCCGAAGCAATTATTAATGAAGTATTAACTTCTGATGAAACTCGTAGAGAAACTCAGGCTTCTTTAGATAATATATTGGCTGAATCTAACAAAATATCCAAAGAGATTGGTGGTCTTTTTAAATCTGGTGAAGTTCAGAAAGCAAACTTGTTAAAAGAAAAAACTGGTCAGTTAAAAGAACAGTCTAAGCAATTAACGGAAACGTTAAATACTGCTGCAGATACATTACAAGAATTATTATATACAATTCCGAATATTCCTCACGCTTCTGTAAAAGCAGGAAAAAGTGAAGAGGATAATGAGAAAATATTTAGTGAAGGAATTATTCCTGAATTAGGCGAAAATGCATTACCTCACTGGGAATTAGCTAAGAAATATGACATTATCGATTTTGAACTAGGAACCAAAATTACTGGTGCTGGTTTTCCTGTTTATAAAGGTAAGGGAGCACGTTTACAACGTGCGTTAATCAATTATTTTTTAGATAAAAATACAGCTGCAGGTTATAAAGAAGTACAAGTTCCGCATTTGGTAAATGAAGCTTCAGGAATTGCAACGGGGCAGTTACCAGATAAAGAAGGACAAATGTATCATTCGACAGTGGATGATTTATATTTAATTCCTACCGGTGAAGTACCAATTACTAACATTCATAGAAATGATTTGGTTAAAGAAGCTGATTTACCAATTAAATATACCGGTTATACTCCTTGTTTTCGTCGTGAAGCGGGTAGTTATGGAGCGCATGTTCGTGGTTTAAATCGTTTACATCAATTTGATAAAGTAGAAATTGTACGTATAGAGCATCCTGATAATTCGTACCACGCTTTAAGCGGAATGGTAGAACATATTAAAGATATTTTACGTGATTTAAAATTACCATACCGTATTTTACGTTTGTGTGGTGGCGATACTGGTTTTACATCTGCTTTAACTTTCGATTTCGAATTATATTCAACAGCGCAAGAGCGTTGGTTAGAAATTAGTTCGGCTTCAAATTTTGAAACATACCAAGCAAATCGTTTAAAATTGCGCTTTAAGAACAAAAATGGTAAAAGTCAGTTCGTTCATACATTAAACGGAAGTTCTTTAGCGTTACCTAGAGTTTTAGCGGGAATTTTAGAAAACTATCAAACTGCAGACGGAATTAAAATACCTGATGTACTAGTACCTTATTGTGGTTTTGATATGATTGATTAAATAAAATCGTTTCGTATAAAAATAAAAAATGCCAAGCTTCAATCAAGAAACTTGGCATTTTTAGTAATCCACCCTTCAAAATGAATTAATTTTATATATTTAGTTGGCAATCATAAATTGAATTCGTCAACCTGAACTTGTTTCAGGTTCACATAATTAAGCTATTAATTTTTGCCTTAGATGAGATTCTGAAATAAATTCAGAATGACATTATATCTTTAGTTGGCAATCACAGCTACCATTAATCTTTTGTATTTATTCATTTCTAATAATGCTTCAAAATACTTTGTTATTTGTCCTTTGTTCATAAACTCGTTTGCATTATTCTTTGCTATCTGATATTGTGTGTTAAAGTTTTTCATAGTATAAATTGTTTGGTGTTATTATTAGTAAGACAAAGTTCGTGCCAAAATGTTACAAGACTTTCAAAAAAAGGAGTGGTTTTAATACAAATTTAACAATATTGTTCTGTATTTTTGATTGATGAGAAAAGCTGTTATTCTATTTAATTTACTGATTTTTAGTTTGTTTTGTTACGCACAACAAAATGAATATATTGTTGCTGAAAATTATTTTAGAAATAATGAATATGAAAAAGCAATTCAGCTTTACAAGAAACTACACGATAAAAGTCCGTATAACACTACTTACCTAAGAAGACTCGTAACCTGTTACCAAGAAACAGATCAGTTTATGAACGCTGAAGTTTTATTATCAAAAGAACTAACCGAAAGACCAAGTTTAAGCTACCTAAATGTTATTAGAGGTTATAATTTCGAACGACAACAAAACGATATCGAAGCTGATAAACAATATAAAACGGCTCTTAAATCTTTAGATAACAGAGGTACTTATGGTAATATAATTGCAAGCCTTTTTAAAAATTATAACAAGTTAGATTATGCTATTGAAGCCTACACAAAAGTGATGGCAAATAATCCTGATGCGAATTACGGATTTCAATTAGCACAAATTTATGGTGAAAAAGGAAACTTCTCTAAAATGTTTGAATCGTATGTTGATTTGGTTGATAAAAACGAAAGCTACCTTAACAACGTAAAGCGTTTTACAAGTAAATATATTAATGAAGATTCCGAAAATGAAAACAACATTTTATTTAAAAAAGCATTGCTGCGAAAATCAATCAGCAATCCAAAAAATATTTGGAACGATTTATTATCCTGGCTATTTGTTAAGCAAAAACAATACAATAAAGCACTTATTCAGCACAAAGCATTACTAGCCAGAGATGCTGA
The DNA here is from genome assembly GCF_057732375.1 of Tenacibaculum sp. M1.3A. NCBI lineage: Bacteria > Pseudomonadati > Bacteroidota > Flavobacteriia > Flavobacteriales > Flavobacteriaceae > Tenacibaculum > Tenacibaculum sp. M1.3A. The sequence continues at coordinate 21,988 of NZ_JBYJEF010000006.1, forward strand.
TAATTTAGGTAAAATTGCTGAATTAGGTAAAATAGCGCTAGACAATGAAGATTACCAAACAGCAAAAGAATGTTTCGATTTAATGATTGAAAAAACCAATTACCCGAGTGATAAGTTTAATGCCATTAATAATAATTTAAAAATAGCTATTGAAACAAAACAAACGGATGTTGATAGTCGTTTTAAAGGAGTATTTGATGAATACGGAATTAACAAACTCACCTTTCGCACACAAATAGCCTATGCTAATTACGTAACATTTACCAAAAACAACCCTGAGGAAGCTGTTAAAATTTTAGAAAAAGCAATGACTTTTGCAAGTTCTAGGTATACAAAAGCAATGGTAAAACTTAAACTAGGCGAAGTTTTAGTGTTTACAAATAAATTTAACAAAGCATTAATTTATTTTTCTCAGGTTCAAACAAAATTTAAAAATCATTTTTTAGGGCAAGAAGCACGCTTTAAAGTTGCACAAACTTCTTATTTTAAAAATGATTTTAAATGGGCAAAAGCGCAACTAAAAGTTTTAAAAGGATCTGCAACGCAATTAATTGCCAACGATGCAGCAAATTTGTTTTTAACAATTTCTGATAACGAACCAAAAGACAGTATTCCCTCTGGCTTAAAAGAATATGCTAAAGCCGATTTATTTGCCTTTCAAAATAAAGATAACGAAGCTATTACTATTTTAAAAGAGATTATTATAAAATACAAAGGGCAACCTATTGAAGATGAAGCGTTGTTTAAACAAGCTAAACTTTTTGTAAAACAGCAAAAATACGATGAAGCCATTTTAAGCTTTAATAAAATAATCACTTTAGATAAAAAAGGAATTTATATTGATGACGTGTGTTACCAATTAGCAGAATTGTATAATATAAAATTAAATAACCCCGAAAAGGCTAAAGAATACTATCAAAAGATTATTTTTGACCACGCTTCTAGCATCTATTTAGTTGATGCTCGTAAAAAGTTTAGAAAACTAAGAGGCGACCTAATTAATTAATCAGTTTATCAATGAGTTAATGTAACAATGCTACATTAACTCATTGATACATCTTTACATTAAAGAACAAAATGTATATATACAACGTAACTATAAGTATTGACGAGAGCGTGCATGATCAATGGATTGTTTGGATAAAAAATCATATTCCTAAAGTATTAGCTACTGGTCGTTTTTTAAGCGCAAAATTAACACAGGTTTTAGTTGAAGAAGAAATGGGCGGAGTAACATATTCTGTTCAGTATACTGCAAAAACACGTGAAGATTTAGACAACTATTACAAACACGATGCTAATGAGCTACGTTCTGATAGTATTAAAATGTTTGCTGATAAAATGCTAGCTTTTCGTACTGAGTTACGAGTAATAAATGAATTTTTTCCTGCTGAAGCAAGTAACTAAAAAAATAGCTGTTTTAATCATAATATCAGCACGTCATTCTGAATTTATTTCAGAATCACATTTTTATAATAAACAGTATGTTGTGATAAGCACCTGAAATAACTTCAGGTTCACGTAAATATTAGTTATTATCGACAATCAAAATCTTTTATCATAAAAACTATGACAGTAAGAGCAAAAAAACATTTAGGACAGCATTTTTTAACAGATGAAGATATCGCTAAAAAAATAGCGGATGCATTAACCGAAAACGGATATGATGATGTATTAGAAATTGGTCCTGGAATGGGTGTTTTAACAAAATACTTGTTAACCAAAAAACCAAAAATTACGGTAATGGAACTTGATTATGATTCGGTTGCTTATTTAAAAGATACTTTTCCGTTAGAACATATTAAATTAGATACCACTGCTAAAAAATTCGAAATTCTTGAAGGTGACTTTCTAAAAAAGAATATTGTAGATATTTTTAAAGAAAAGCAAGTAGCTATTATTGGTAACTTTCCTTATAATATTTCTACTCAAATTGTGTTTAAAGCTATCGAAAACAGAGAATTTGTTCCTGAATTTGCAGGAATGTTTCAGAAAGAAGTAGCCAAAAGAATTGCAGAAAAAGAAGGAAGTAAAGTGTACGGAATCATGTCTGTCTTAACACAAGCTTTTTATGATGTAGAGTATTTATTTACGGTTCCGCCAACAGTTTTTAATCCGCCACCAAAGGTAGATTCTGGCGTTATAAGACTTATCAGAAAAGAAAATTATACGTTACCTGTTGATGAAAAATTATTTTTTAGAGTTGTAAAAACATCCTTTAATCAACGAAGAAAAATGTTGCGCTCTAGCTTAAAATCTTTCAATATTTCTGACTCTTTAAAAGAAGATCCTATCTTTACAATGCGTCCTGAACAATTATCCGTAGATCGCTTTATAGAATTGACGCAAAAGATAGCTGACGACAGTAATAACTAAAGAGTATTTAAAACAAAACTTACTATTCAGAGTAAACATTCCGAATATTTAAATTATCGACTAAAATTGCAAAATATGGCATTTGAAATCACCCAAGAACTTCTAGAAAACGTAACACAATACATCGAAGCTAAAAAAGATACAGCTCTTAAAGAACTCTTCAAGGAAATTCACCATGCCGATATTGCTGAGATATTAGATGAATTACCCTTTGAAGAATCTGTTTATATTATTCGTTTATTAAAAAGTGAAACAACATCTGAAGTATTAATGGATGTTGATGATGATGTTCGTGAAAAAATACTAGAGCAATTAACTGCAAAAGAAATTGCAGAAGAAATAGATGAGCTAGATACCGATGATGCTGCCGATGTAATTTCTGAACTTCCTGATGACAGAAAAAAAGCAGTAATGCTTGAAATTGATGATAAGGAACATGCCAAAGAAATCGTAGAATTATTACGTTACGACGAAAATTCTGCAGGTGGATTAATGGCAAAAGAATTAGTGAAAGTTAACGAAAACTGGACGATTCCGCGTTGCGTAAAAGAAATGCGTCTTCAAGCAGAAGAAGTTACACGAGTGCACTCTATATATGTAATTGACGATAACAATAAGCTTAAGGGACGTTTATCTTTAAAAGATTTATTAATAGCATCTACAAAGGCTACAATTGCTGAAGTATATATACCAAAAGTAGATTTTGTAAATGTAACTGACGCCGCCGAAGATGTTGCGAATATTATGCGTAAGTATGATTTAGAAGCAATACCCGTAGTAGATGAATTGGGTAATTTAGTTGGTAGAATTACTATTGATGATATTGTAGACGTAATTAAAGATGAAGCTGATAAAGATTACCAATTAGCAGCTGGTATTACGCAAGGTGTAGAGGCTGATGATACTATTTGGCAATTAACACGAGCGCGGTTACCTTGGTTATTTTTAGGTTTATTAGGTGGTGTTGGTGCAGCAAGTATTATGGGCATTTTTGAAGGTGCTATGGCAGATAATGCCATACTATTTATGTTTACCCCTTTAATTGCAGCAATGGCTGGGAATGTTGGTGTACAATCATCAGCTATTATTGTACAAGGTATTGCTAATGATGACATAAGAGGTAGTATTACCAGTAGATTATTAAAAGAAGTTTCTTTAGCGATGGTAAACGGACTAGCGTTAGCTGTTTTATTGTTCTTCTTTATTTTTATAACTGAACAAGACATAAAAGTAGCAGCTGCTATTTCTACATCGCTTTTTGTGGTGATAATTGTAGCAGGTTTAATAGGAACTTTTATTCCGTTATTTTTAGATAAACGAGGTATAGATCCTGCAATTGCAACAGGACCATTTATTACAACAAGTAATGATATTTTCGGAATTCTTATTTACTTCGGAATTGCAAAACTGATTATTGGTTTTTAGTCTTGTGTTCCATCTTTACGTTCTCGAATAAAGTATCAATTTTATCTTTAGGTATAAAACCTTTTAGCATTAATGCAGCTCCGAATACGATTAATAAAACACCCATTCCTCGTTTTATTCTGTATATAACTAAAGGTGTTAATTTGTTTTTTAGTTGTTTTGCAAGTAGTATTTTACCTAAATCGGTAACTGCATATCCTAAAATTACGGTACCAAAATACCAAAACAAATACTTAGGATTCATATCGTAAGTAGGACCAACGACTACAATTAAACCTAACCAAAAAGCAAGTACCCCAATATTTATAAAGTTTAAAAAGAACCCTTTTAATAATAATTTTATATAATTATTACTGGCAGGTAAAACTACATCTGGCGCTTCCGATTCTTTTTTGTTGTTTTTATCTAAATACGTTATCAATCCGTAAATAATAAGCACAAGACCGCCTACAAGAAATAGCCTTGGGTCGTCTTTAATTTTCTCTAATAAATTTCTACTGCCAAAATAGGCAATTAACATAAAAGAGATATCACCTAAAATTACACCAATATCAAAAGCAATAGCAGCCCTTGCTCCTTTTAAAACACTTGTTTTTAAAAGCATAAAAAATACTGGCCCAATCATAAAAGCCATGAAAATACCTACTAAAAAGGCGTTTTTAAAATCGTAAAAATCCATTTTTTAAAGATATAATTTTTAACAGCTAAACATCATCAAAATCAATTACTACTTTTGGTGTAGTTGGATGCGCCATACAGGTTAAAATAAAACCCTCTACTAATTCATCATCTGTTAAAATAGAATTTTTAGACATTACTGCTCTTCCTTCTGTAACTTTAGCAATACAACTGCTACAAACTCCACCTTGACAAGAATACGGAGCATCTAACTTATTACGCAAAGAAGCTGATAAAATAGTATCTGTTTTTTCCATCGAAAAAGTAGTTTCTTCATCATCTAACAAAACTGTAATTTCAGATTTCCCGTCAGGATAGGTAATAGGAATTTCGTCTTCTGTTGTACTTGCTGTAAATAATTCGAAATGAATATTCTCTTTCTTAAAATCATTTTCTTGTAATGTTTCAGAAACTAAATCAATCATAACTTCTGGCCCACATAAATACGCAGCATCAAAAGACATATCTTTATGAATATTCTTCATAAAATAATTTACATGGTTGGTATCTATTCTTCCGAATTTACTGTTGTTACGAACCTCTTGACTAAAGATATAATGCAAATTAAATTGTGTAGGATATTGTGTTGCCAACGCATTTAACTCATCAAAAAAGATAGTTGTTTCTGCTTTTTTATTACCAAAAACTAATGTAAATGTTGCTGTCGGTTCGTTTTCTAACACTGCTTTTATCATCGATAAAACTGGCGTTATTCCACTACCCGCTGCAAAAGCGATGTAATTTTTATCCGCCGCAGGCTCTAATATAAACTTACCTTCTGGTTCAGAAATTTCTAATGAAGTGTTTTCTTTCAGCTTTGTAGTTGCATAGGTAGAAAATGTTCCTTTCTCTACCGCTTTAACCGCTACTTTAACCTGATTGCTATTTGGTGAAACACAGATAGAATACGCTCTTCGTATTTCTTTATCGTTTATTTTAGTTTTTACAGTAATATATTGACCTGCAACAAAAGAATATGCTTCTTTTAGTTCGGCAGGAATTGTAAATAAGATAGAAACAGCATCGGCAGTTTCTTTAATTATTTTTTCTATTGTTAGTTTATGAAATGTAGACATGTATTGTATTTAGAAACACAAAAATAAGCAATACTAAACGAACCTTTTGTTAGGAATAACATAAAAAACAATACCTAAGACTATTATACATAAGAAAATTATGTATATTGGTTGCGGCTAATTTAGAATGTCATTGCGAATAAAATGAAGCAATCTTATCATTTAGTAAAGATTACTTACTCGTAATAACTAAAACAATAAAAATGGGAAATCAGAAATTATATAAAGGTTCGTTACAAACCATCATTTTAAAGCTATTAGCACAAAATGATAAAATGTACGGATATGAAATTACACAAAAGGTAAAAGAGCTAACCAAAGGGGAATTAAAGATTACCGAAGGTGCTTTATACCCGGCCTTACATAAATTAGAAGCCGAAGGTTTGTTAGATGTAGAAGTTGCCAAAGTAGGGAATCGTTTACGTAAATATTATAAACTTACCGAAAGCGGCACCAAAGAAACTGCCAATAAATTAGAGGAAATGCAAGAGTTTTTAAAAACAATGCAGCAATTGGTGAATCCTAAATTTAGTTTGGAGTAAGATGGAAAACAAATACGAAATCACCGAAAAGCAATTCACTTTTTTGGAAGGTTACATCAAAAGAAAAAAGAAATTCACTGAACCTGAAGATGTTTATGAATTGATGGATCATTTAATTAATGATTTTGAAGCAACCTCTGAAGATGGAAATTTATCGCAGTATTTGTCAACCAAAACTCATTTTATTTTCAAATATACTGGTAGCCTAAAAAATAAAGAAGAAGCAATTCATTGGGAGTACCAAAGAGATTTATACAAACAGGTTTTTAGTTTTTTTTATCGCTTAAAGGACCTACCTTTTACAGCCTTATTATTTGCGCTTTTATATTTACTTTTTATTCAGTTTAATTTTTCTAATAAAGTTTTAGCCGGAGTTTTTATAAGCTTTATCGCTTTACCTATGATAACAGGTTTTATAATTACCTATCACAGAAACAAAAAAATTAAAAAATTAGTTTCTTTTAAATACTTAGCAAATATTATGCTATTGCCTATGCTGTTTTTACAGTGCTTTAACTTTATTTCTGATTATTTAAAAGAGAACCGATTCTTGTTTTTAACATACACTTTTATAGGTGTTATCTTATATTTTTCTGCAATTATAGTTGTGTTAGAAAAAAGAAAAAAAATCCTTAAAAAATATAAACACTTGTTAAACTAATGCTATGGAATTAACTAACGAACAAATACAGAGAGTACATAAATATTTAGATGTAAAAGGTGTAAAATTCATTGATTTTAGAATTGAAATTTTAGATCATATTATTTCTCAAATAGAACAAAAGTTAGCTATTGAAAATACTGATTTTGAAACAGTATTTTATCAAGTAACCGACGATTGGAATAAACAACTTAATAACACAACTAGTTGGCTTTTCGGATTTGCATATCCTGCACCAAAAATTGTTATTAAGAAAGCTAAGAAAGTTTTTACAACTTATTTTCTACTTTCTTTTTTACCAATACTAGTCGCCTTTTTAATTGTTTTAAAAAGTAAAATGATGCTAAATGAAGTATTGGGCTACCTCACTGTTGCAGTAACAATAATGTTATTAATAGTTTCATCTTTCTACACCTTTAAAATATGGAAATCAAAAGAGAAAACAGTTTATAATTTTATTATAAAAACACAACTTTTAAATTTCATTGTAATGCCTTTAATTATAATCGGCAACTCTATTATTCATTTTATAAACGTTGGTATTTTAGGCTATATGATTGTTACTACTTATGCTGTTCGGTTATTTTATATAAAACATCAGCAAGAAAAAGAGAAGTATAAATCATTCATAACTGTATAAGCGATGGAATTAACCAACCTACAAATACAAGAAATTGATAACTACATTACTGTTTGTGGTATAAAGTATTACGATGTAAAAACAGAAATCGTAGATCACTTTGCATCTATTTTAGAGCTTAGGTTAGCCAATGAACCCAACCTAAATTTTAAGGAAGCAATTATTGAAGAGCATAAAAAATTTAGCGATTGCGGATTTAAAAGATTATTAGAAACAAAGACAAAAACAACGCACAATCGTTTTATAAAACAAACTTATGTAAATTTTAAGTCGTTTTTTAAACTTCCAAAAATCATTATTACAATCTGTTGTTACTTATTATTATATAAAATGATGCCTTATTTTAATGATGTAAAAACTTTTTTTATGATTTTAACAGTTTTTGGTTTTATACTAATTCTTCAATTAGGTATTCGAATATTTATCAACTACAAAAAGAAAGAAGAGAAGTTTTTAGCTTTAAACAGAATGACTTTATTTTATCAAATAGCGAGTAACATGTTTATTTTATTTAACTGTATTCTTTCTTTTAGGACTGATAAAAGCTTTTTAAATAATGGCTATAACAATATTCATTTGGGTGTTTTTGTACTAATACTATTACTGTATTGGAGCATGGAATATGTATACCAACAAAACAGAAAACAGATTAAAAAACAATACCCAAACGTATTTATTTAAACTATGAAACTCACCAAACAAAATATAGATAACCTATACAAATTCACGCGACAACATTATGTGGAACATTACGATGTGCAAACCGAATTGGTAGATCATTTAGCTAATGATATTGAACAAATCTGGGATGAAAAGCCAACCTTATCTTTTGAGCAAGCACGCGATGTTTCCTTTAAAAAATTCGGAGTATTTGGTTTTATGAATGTACTTGAAGAAAAGCAGAAACAACTAAGTAAGAAATATTTTAAAATCATTTTAGGTTTTGTAAAAGAATGGTTTAGCCTACCTAAAGTTATTTTAACAATAACTCTCGGGCTTCTATTTTATACACTACAAAAACTACCAAACACTTACTACATATTTGTTGCTATATATAGTTTAATCGTGATTTCAGAAATTATTATGATGTTTCGTAGAAAACGAATATTAAAAAAGAAATTTAATCTATCTGGTAAAAAATGGATGTTTGAGGATATTATTGAAACTCAAGGCTATGGTAATATTGCATTTATAACATATTATTGTTTTCAATTTTTTACTCCCGATAATTTTGAAAACCTAAGCCTAATTACAAGTATTTTCGTGTCTTCAGTTCTCACTTTAGCCATAATTGTTGGGCAAATAACCTTAGTTGTTATTCCAAAAAAAGCTGAGAAATTACTTGAAGATCATTATCCCGAATATAAACTGACTTAATAAGTTCTCGATACAATTTTTCGTACCTCAAAATTACTCGAATTCACATTTTTATTCATTCTTGTCAATTCGAGTGAATTTTAGGATTGAAATGAATAAAATTTGTATCGAGAATGAAGACTATTTACTTTTTACCATCAACAACAATAACAATCTCGCCTTTTGCAGGCTTCGCTGTATAATATGATAACACTTCTGCTACTGTTCCTCGTTTGGTTTCTTCAAACATTTTTGTCAATTCTCTAGAAACCGATATCTGTCTGTCTTCTCCAAAGTATTCCGAAAAATGAGCTAAGGTTTTTAATAATTTATGCGGACTCTCATAAAAAATCATCGTACGTGTTTCTTCTGCTAAAAAAATAAAACGTGTTTGTCTTCCTTTTTTAACAGGCAAAAATCCTTCAAAAACAAATTTATCATTCGGCAAACCCGAGTTTACCAATGCAGGTACAAAAGCTGTAGCACCTGGCAAACATTCCACTTCAATATTTTGTTGTACACAAGCTCTGGTTAATAAAAAACCAGGATCTGAAATTGCAGGCGTTCCGGCATCTGAAATTAAAGCACAAGTTTCACCATTTTTCAACCGATTTAAAACACCATCAACCGATTTATGTTCGTTATGCATATGGTGACTGTACATTTGCGTAGCAATCTCAAAATGCTTTAATAACTTACCACTTGTACGCGTATCTTCCGCCAAAATAAAATCAACTTCTTTTAAGATTCTAAGCGCTCTTAAGGTAATATCTTCTAAATTTCCAATAGGTGTTGGTACCAAATACAATTTGCTCATACGGCAAATCTACAACAAAGTTTTAGTATCTTTTTAAATTTTACAGCTGTCATGTAAAAAACTAGTGCTTTGTTAGTTCGAGTAATTTTGAGGCACGAAAAATTGTATCAAAAACCAGTTAAAATTCTCCATAATTTACTTCTCGATACAAATTTTATTCATTTCAATCATAAAATTTACTCGAAGTGATAAAATTGACTCTTTTAACAATGTATTAGTTCTGTTTTGAATTTAAAAAGGTATTACATTTGTGTTATGCCAAAAAAGCTGTTAAAAAACATTAATTTTCCTTCGGATGTAAGGCAACTATCCTCGAATGAATTGCCGTTATTGGCAAAAGAATTGCGTGAATTTATTATTGATGTAATTGCCACTAAAGAAGGTCATTTAGGCGCAAGTTTAGGCGTAATAGAACTTACTATTGCCTTGCATTATTTGTTTGATACTCCAAACGATCAATTAGTTTGGGATGTTGGGCATCAGGCATACGGACATAAAATTTTAACAGGTAGAAAAGACGTTTTTCATACCAATCGTCAACTAGGCGGAATTTCAGGATTCCCAAAACGAAGCGAAAGCGAATACGACACTTTTGGTGTTGGGCATTCGTCTACATCAATTTCTGCAGCTTTAGGTATGGCAATTGCTTCTAAATTACAAGGAAGCAACAAACATCATATTGCTATTATTGGCGATGCTTCTATTGCTAGCGGAATGGCTTTTGAAGCCTTAAACCATGCTGGCGATACGAATGCCAATTTACTTGTCATTTTAAATGACAATGCTATTGGTATAGATCCTTCGGTAGGCGCTTTAAAAGATTATTTAACTAGAATTAAAGCAACAAGATCAGATATTGAGCAACACAATATTTTTGAAGCTTTAAATTTCGATTATTCTGGCCCTATTGATGGTCATAATTTCGAAGAATTAATAGTAGAGTTAGAACGTTTAAAACAAGTTAAGGGTCCTAAGTTTTTACACGTAATTACCACCAAAGGAAAAGGATTACGACAAGCAGAACTAGATCAAGTAAAATACCATGCACCAGGTAAGTTCGATAAAATATCAGGTGATCTTTTACCTAAAGAAGCAAGTAAGTTTACTAAATTTCAGGATGTTTTCGGAAAAACAATTGTTGAATTAGCGCATCAAAATAAAAAAATAGTAGGTATTACACCTGCCATGTTAAGCGGAAGTTCTTTAAAACGAATGTTAGATGAATTTCCCGACCGCACTTTTGATGTTGGTATTGCCGAACAACATGCCGTTACTTTGGCGGCTGGTATGGCAACGCAAGGTATTATTCCGTTTTGTAATATTTATTCTACTTTTTTACAGCGCGCTTACGATCAAATAATTCACGATGTTGCCTTACAAAACTTACCGGTAATCTTTTGTTTAGATAGAGCTGGTTTGGTTGGTGAAGACGGTGCAACACATCACGGAGTATTCGATTTGGCTTATTTACGTTGTATCCCGAGTTTAATCATATTTGCGCCTCGCAACGAGATAGAACTACGTAATATCTTATTTACAGCACAATTGGGTTTAGAAAATCCGATTGCAATTCGATATCCGAGAGGCTATGGAAAACTAGAAAATTGGCAACTTCCTTTTGAAAAAATTCAAATAGGAAAAAGCACCTGTTTAAAGCAAGGAAATAAAATAGCTATACTTTCTGTCGGAACCATAGCTAACAACGTTTCTGACGCTATACATCAACTAGAAAACAGCAAAGAAGTGGCGCATTACGATATACGATTTGTAAAACCTTTAGATAAAAAGCTTTTAAATAGTATTTTTAATCAATTTGATAAAATAATTACTGTAGAAGACGGAGCTATAACTGGCGGATTTGGTACTGCTATTTTAGAATATGCTTCAGAAAAAAATTACAAAGGCTTTATAAAACTTTTAGGTATTCCTGATAAATTTATAGATCATGGAACTATTGATGAGTTGCAAAAACATATTAGTATTGATAGCTTATCTATCAAAAAAGAAATAGAAAAACACTTGTAATCGTTTTACCATTCCTGACAAGATAAGAGTCAAAACTTATCTAATTCTAAAGAAGTATGACGAAGTAATCTCTGACTTTATTATGAGTTTGCAACAGTTTATGAAAAGTAAACTTAGTAATGACAAATGCGCATAAAAAAAGGCGAACCAAAATTGGTTCGCCTTTTTATATATAAAATATTTCTTAATTATTTAAAGCTTCTGCTCCACCAACAATCTCAAGGATTTCGTTAGTAATAGCTGCCTGACGCGCTTTGTTATATGTTAACAATAACTCATCACGTAATTCAGTTGCATTATCAGTTGCTTTATGCATTGCGGTCATACGAGCACCGTGCTCTGAAGCGAATGAATCACGAATTGCTTTATACAATTGTGTTTTTAATGATTTAGGAATCAACTCTAAAACAATTTCTTCTTTAGTAGGTTCAAAAACATAATCTAAACTAACGTTTTCATCACTTTCTACTGGTTCAATTGGTAAGAATTGTTCAACCTGTGCTATTTGTGTTGCTGCGTTTTTAAATTGATTGTAAACAAGCTCTATTTTATCATAAGAACCAGTTACATATAAATTCATTAATTTTTCAGCAATTTCAGCAACGTTATCAAAAGTTAAATCATCAAAAATATCGCTTCTATTTTCAATAACATTGTGTTCTTTCGATAAAATATCGTTCCCTTTTTTACCAATCGCTAATAAATCAACAGTAACACCATTGTATTTATTATTGATAGTTTTAATTGTTTCTTTAACAATAGAAGAATTAAAACCACCACACAAACCTCTGTTTGATGTAATTGCAACTAATAATACATTCTTTACTTCTCTTTGTGTTGAATATTCTCCACTAGCATCACTATCTAAAGTAGCGCTTAAGCTTTGTAATAATTCAGTAAGCTTAGATGAATACGGGCGCATTGCTGTAATTGCATCTTGAGCTTTCTTTAACTTTGCAGCCGATACCATTTTCATGGCAGAGGTAATCTGCATTGTTGATTTAATAGAAGTAATTCTGTTACGTATTTCTTTTAAATTCGCCATACGAATAGTGTTGAGTATTAAATTTTAAGTATTGAGAAGTAACTTCTCAATACTTAAAATTAAAGTCTTTTATTAAGCTGAAAATTTTGCTGAAACTTCTTTTGCAGCTGCTGTTAAAGTATCAATTACTTCATCAGTTAATTTACCTGCTTTTAAAGTATCTAAAGTATCTCTATGCTTTGCATTTAAATACTCGATATAATCTCTTTCAAATTCTTTTACTTTGTTAACCGGTACATCTCTTAACAAGTTCTTTGAACCTGCATAAATGATTGAAATTTGGTCTTCAACAGTATAAGGATCGTTTTGTGCTTGCTTTAAGATTTCAACATTACGTTGCCCTTTAGAAATCACATTCATTGTAGCTGCATCTAAATCTGAACCAAACTTAGCGAATGCTTCTAATTCACGATATTGAGCTTGATCTAATTTTAACGTACCAGATACCTTTTTCATTGCTTTAATCTGAGCGTTACCACCAACACGAGATACTGAAATACCTACGTTAATTGCTGGACGAACACCAGAGTTAAATAAATCTCCATCTAAGAAAATTTGTCCATCAGTAATCGAAATTACGTTTGTTGGAATATAAGCTGAAACGTCTCCTGCTTGTGTTTCAATAATTGGTAATGCAGTTAAAGAACCTCCACCTTTTACAATTCCCTTTAAAGAATCTGGTAAATCGTTCATTTCACTAGCAATCTTATCATCATTGATTAATTTTGCAGCACGCTCTAATAATCTTGAGTGTAAGTAAAATACATCTCCAGGATATGCCTCACGTCCCGGTGGTCTTCTTAATAATAAAGAAATCTCACGGTACGCTACTGCTTGCTTTGATAAATCATCAAAAACAATTAAAGCTGGTCTACCTGTATCTCTAAAAAACTCTCCAATTGCAGCTCCGGCAAATGGTGCATATACTTGCATTGCTGCAGGATCTGATGCATTTGCGGCTACGATTGTAGTATAAGCCATTGCGCCTTTATCTTCTAACATGTTAGCAATTGCTGCTACTGTTGAAGCTTTCTGACCGATAGCTACGTATATACAATATACTGGTTGCCCAGCATCGTAAAATTCTTTTTGATTTAAAATGGTATCAATTGCAACTGTTGATTTACCAGTTTGACGGTCACCAATAATCAACTCACGTTGACCACGACCTACAGGAATCATTGCATCAATAGATTTAATACCAGTTTGCATTGGTTCTGTTACTGGCTCACGATAAATAACACCAGGAGCTCTACGCTCTAAAGGCATTTCGTAAGTAGTACCTTCAATTGGTCCTTTACCATCAATAGGCTGACCTAATGTGTTAACAACACGACCAACAATACCTTCACCTGCTCTTAAAGAAGCAATACGTTCTGTACGCTTTACTGTAGAACCTTCTCTTACTGTTGTAGAAGCTCCTAATAATACAACACCTGCATTATCATCTTCTAAGTTTAATACGATACCTTCTAATCCGCCATCGAATTCTACTAATTCACCGTATTCTACATTAGACAAGCCGTAAACACGAGCAATACCATCACCTACTTGTAATACTGTACCTACTTCGTTTAACGTTGCTTTCGCTTCGAAATTTGTTAATTGTTCCTTTAAAATTGCTGAAACTTCAGCTGGTTTAATTGCCGCCATCTTTTATAATTTGATGTAATTAAATTTGTGGAATATAATGACTATTGTCAAATTCTCTTCTTAACTCACTGAATTGATTAGAAATACTTGCATCATACTGCACATCTCCAACACGTAAAATAAATCCTCCTATAATATTCGGATTTACTATATTTTCTATACCTGCGCTATTTCCTGTAATTTCTACAATCTTCGCCTGTATTTTAGCTTCTAATTCTTTTGTTAAAACTACTGCTGTAGTAACTTTAGCAACCTGTATTCTTTTATCGTAATCGTAAATAAGAGCATATTGCTTTGCAATAGCCTCTAACATCTCCATACGTTTATTTTCTTCTAATAAGTTAAATAAACCTTTAACGATAGTATTTACATTATCTCCAAAAAGCGCTAGTAAAACTTTATGTTTTTCTGTAGCTTTAACTACAGGACTTTTAAGCATTCTTTTTAAATCACTACTATCTGCAATAGTTTCTGCGATAAACTTCATGTTATCGTTTACTAAAGAATCATTGTTAGTTTCTTTAGCTAGATTCAATATTGCTTTTGCGTAACGTAATGCTGGTCTTGCTCCTTTCATCGATTGCTTAGTTTAAAGTAACCTCTTTTAACATTCCTTCAACAAGCTTTAACTGCTCTTCTGGTGATGCTAATTCTTTTCTTACTAATTCTTGAGCGATATCGATAGATAAGTTTGCTACATTTTTCTTTAACTCTGCTATTGCAGCTTGTTGCTCTTGCTTAATTGTTGCCTTCGCATTTTCTATCATAATAGAAGTTTGCTCTTGAGCTTCACCTTTTGCTTCAGCGATAATGCTTTCTTTTATCTCACGAGCATCTTTCATCATTGCATCTCTCTCTGCACGCGCTTCTTTTAATAAACGTTCGTTATCAGCTTGTAAGTTCTGAATGTCTTTACGAGCACTCTCTGCCTGATCTAATGCACTTTGAATACCTTCTTCTCTTTCATCTAAAGAGCTTAAGATTGGTTTCCAAGCAAATTTTGCTAATAAAACTAATAAAACAAGTAAGATTACTGCTTGCATAGCAAATAACCCAATTGGAAAATCATTAAAAATATCCATAATACTTAAATTGTCTTTTGTTGTTTAATTATAAAAACACTTCTGCAACCAATCGTTACAGAAAGTGTTTTTGCTTCTTTTTGAGCCGGAATTATTTCCCTAAAAGTAAAGCACCAAATGCTAATCCTTCTAATAATGCTCCGATAATGATCATCGCTGTTTGAATTTTACCAGCAGCCTCAGGTTGACGAGCAATTCCTTCCATTGCTTTTCCACCAATTTGACCTAATCCGATTCCTCCACCGATTACGATTAATCCTGCTCCAATTAAATTGTACATACTATTTATATTAAATTAAACAAAAATTCAAATTCTTAATGACTCGCATCTGCGTGGTCATGTTCTTCTACTGCCATACCAATAAAT
The DNA here is from genome assembly GCF_057732375.1 of Tenacibaculum sp. M1.3A. Lineage (NCBI taxonomy): Bacteria > Pseudomonadati > Bacteroidota > Flavobacteriia > Flavobacteriales > Flavobacteriaceae > Tenacibaculum > Tenacibaculum sp. M1.3A. Next base: position 37,731 of record NZ_JBYJEF010000006.1, read on the forward strand.
AAAGCAGAAAGCATTGTAAAAATAAATGCTTGTAAAAAAGCTACTAATAACTCAATAACAGTTAAGAATAATGTTAACAAGAATGAAATTCCCGTTGCTCCTACTGTTCCGAATTCTGCTTTCAACAACAACATAAGTGCTGCAATACCCATTACTACCGAGTGACCTGCTGTAATGTTAGCAAACAAACGAACTAATAACGAGAATGGTTTAATTAACAAGAAACCTGCTAATTCTAAAACCGCTAATACTGGTCTTAATAATTTTGGTACACCTGGCATCCATAATGTATGTGCCCAAAAATCTTTTGTTGCACTAGATATGTAAACAACCAAAGTAAATAACGCTAAACATACTGTTACTGCTATTTGCCCTGTTATGTTAAAACCTAATGGCGTTAAACCTAATAAATTTGATATCCAAATAAAGAAGAATACCGTTAATAAATAAGGCATGAATCTCTTGTATTTCTTTTCACCAATATTTGGCCTAGCAATCTCGTCTCTTACGTAAATAACTAAAGGCTCTAAAAAACGACCAACTCCTGTAGGAATTGCACCTTTCTTGTACCCTTTCGCTAAAGAACGAAAACCAAGAACCATTAATAAACCTGCTAATAGGATTCCGAAGATACTTTTAGTAATCGAAAAATCTAAAACAGTGTGCGCATTTGTTGCGTGGTGAGCTTCATCAAAAGCAACCTCAGTAGCTCCTTGATTTAACTCGTATATTTTACTATGAATTTTCACTAACTGAACTCCTCCCGCATCAACAACTAATTTACCGTCGTCGTTGTGGTGGAATTTAGAAGACATAAACGTTTTTAAACCTTTGCTAGTCCAAACGATTACTGGCAACGGAAAACCTACATGACCTCTTTCTCCTGCGTCGTTTGTATACGAAAACAAAGAGAAATCGTGAGAATCTGCTAAGTGATGTTTAATGTAGTCTTTAATTTCTTCTTTGGTGTCTACTTTTCCACCATCGCTATCTGAAGTTTGCTTATCGTCACCACTAGCAAACACTCCAAAAGAAGTAAATACTAATGCTAAAACTGTAAAAAATTTGATAGAATTTTTGGCTATCATCATACCTTTATAAATATGGGTTATGGTCTCTAAATTTCCGTGCAAAGGTACACATTTAATTAAAACTACAAACCGTTTTTTTATTTAGTTTTTCTATTGTGTTTTCGTCTTATTGTTTTCATAAAAAAACGATGAAACTATTTACTATTCAGCAGTTTCGAAACTGCAATAGCTTCTGAAATTAAAAATATAAACAATGGAATTACCAATGAAAACCTCTCTGGCTTTGTAAGTTCTTCATTTGCAAAAACCGAAACCTTAAAAATCAACACAAAAAATCCGATTTTTAAAAATACTGAAGCCAAATATGCATATCCTGCTTGATTTATTAGTTTACAGGCTACTAGCTCTACAATTGCATACACAATTACCGCTGCTATAACATGAAATAGATAAATTGAAAATAATGAATAAGAAAGGTATATTTCTTTAGACTGTAAAATATAATCGTGTGGAAAATAACTTACTACAAATACTATAAAAATAGCAGCAAGGAAAAACAAAATTCTTTTAATCATTTTCTTTTGAAATTTTTGTAACTTGAAGTATCACTGAGAACATTGCCAAAAAGACTGCCGCAAGTGTACATATTTTAGAATACACTTCTCCGTCGTTAGGGAATTGCAAGTCTAACCACTTACCTAGTAAATTACCTAAGTAAATCGTTAAACCCATTTGAAGAGCAATAGTGGTAAACCTAATGTATTTATTAAGCGGTTTTGCCTTGGGTTTTTTGCTCATCTTTTTTTAATTCTTTTACAGCTCCTTTCATAGCACAAGTTGCATTAAATGACGCGCCTGGCTCTACTGAAAGTTTGCCAATAACAACATCTCCATTAATATTTGCTGATGTTTTTACTGTTAACGTATTCGAAACAATTAATTCACCAGAAAATTTACCTTCTACATCAGCATTTGCGCATTCAATCTTTCCTTTTACAAAACCAGATTCACCAATAATAACTCTTCCATTGGTTTTAATAGTTCCGTCTAAAGTTCCATCAATTCTAAAGTCTCCTTCAGAAATAATATCTCCTGTTATTTGTGTGTTTTTACCAACAATATTTCTTTCTGAAACTTTATTGTCACTTGTTTTTTTACTTTCTTTACTAAACATATTTAGGGGAGTTAGAATGTTGTATTATTTTTTTAATTGATCTAATATTTCTTTTGCCTTTATACCTTCTTCTTTTGTAGCATAACTAACTGCTACAAATTCTAAGGCTTTTTTATAGGTATCTTTATCTTCGTACTTACCTATAGATAAAGCTTTTAAGAGTGTAAATTTAGGAATTAATCCTGAATTACTTATTGTTGGTAAAAAAGTGTTTATCTCTTTTACAACCTCTTCAAATTTATTCTCTTTAAAAATATAATAAATTTCTTTATACTTGTCTAAAACTACGTCTTCTTTTTTACCTTCTTTTAATTTTTCATTCGGATTTAATATTATTTGAGCGAATGTTGTTTCAGGATATTTATTTAAAATAATAGCTTTATATCGGTTTGATTTTTCTTGATCACCAATACTTTTATAAACTTGATATAAATGATAGCTAATCGGCAACTCCAATTCTTTATTTGTTTGCTCTTTTTGTACGCGTTCAAAATTTTTAATAGCAAGATCAGTGTTTTTAAATTGCTCTTTATAAATTAATCCTAATTTATATAAAGCATCATTACGATCTTCAGTTAAAGTGGTTATTACTTTTTTATCAGTAGGGATTTCATTTAAATATGTTGCTAATACATATCGCTTATTTACAATTGGCTCTGTTGATGTTTCTATAACATCATTTGTTGTAATGGTAGATTTATCAGATAAACGCCAATTATCTTCTAAAGGACGCGTACCCCATACTCTCTGAAATTCTGATTCACCAAAACCTAAAGCTTGGGTGTTATAAAAATACCATTTTCCTTTATTACTCGAATTGTTTACTAACGATCCTCCACCAAATGAACTCCCAAAGTTTTGTGCATTTAATAACTGCTGTTTGTTCTCCTCGTCTTCTTTTTTAATTTTTGCTATATAATTTTCAAAAAAAACGGTTCTTTCATCTGTCGTCATTGCAACTAACTTAAGAATGCTATCATTGTTTTTTACGACTTCTTCGTATTTTCTTAAAGTTGTTAATCCTTTATTTTTTCTTCGGATTCTTCTAATTCTCTTTTCTTGATCAAATTCTTTTGAAGTAACCTGTAAAACACTATCGTAATATGAACCTGCTAATACATAGTTTTCTTTATCAAATGCAATATTTCCTAAACCTTCGTAGGCATATGTTTTTTGATAATTATTATTAGTCTTTGCTGCTATTGATTCTTTAAAATAATCAATAGCATTTGCTGTTTTATTTCTTCCTACTTCTAAAACACCTGCTTGATAATACAGTGCATTTAAAAAATTACGGTTATCAGAGTTTCTAATTAATTTTTTTAACCTCGCTAAAACAACTATCGATGCTGAATCGTTTTCAGTGTTTTTAGCCATTTCAATATTTGCGCGAATACGGTATTTGTAAGGTGCCTTTTTTGCTTCAGCTAATTTATTAAACACCACTCGTGCTGAGTCTCTGTGATTTAATTCGCTGTAAATTTGTCCTAAAACAAACATATTACGAGCAGATTGCTCTTTGTTTTTAAATATTTTAGAAGCTGCCGTTAAATGTTCTATAACTTTCTGAATCGTATCTGTTTTTTGATACGCCATTGCCATTGCAGTATGCGCCTGTTCTCTTATTACATCAGGAAGTTCTTCTTCATTTTCTTCAACCTCTAATAAAAATTTTAAAGACTCTATGGCTAGTTTTTCGTTATCTAAACGAATATTTGTTTTTGCTCTCCAAATTTTCGTCTCGTTAATTAAATTAGCATTCGGATAATTTACTATAATGTAATTAAAAGCTTCTATCGCAGGAATAAAACGCTGCGTGTAATATCTAGATTTCCCTAAAAGTAGGTAAGCATCATCAATTTGACGGTTTTTTTCATAACCGTTTATATTCATTGTGTGCTTTTGAATAGCCTTTACAGCTTTTTCTTCTGCTTTATCAAAAGACGTTAAGTTTTCAACCTCTTCTTCTTCGTTTTCATTAAAACCAGTACCAGGCTGCAAAACAGGAACTGCTATTTTATTTTCATCAAAACTAATTGGTTCTATTTGTAAACGTTTCCAAAAATTATCTTCGTGTTTGCTTTCAATCTCTTCTAGCCCTTTTAAATAAGCTTGCTCCCCGTTAAAAAGGATATTATATTTAGTGGTAAGTGCGTGAAAATTTCTATTTATAAAAGCATCTTTTTTTACACTACACGAATACATTAGTGCTAAAAAAAGGGTAAAAACTAAAAGTTTGGACAGTTTATTCATATAGTTATACTTTTACTGTACAACAACTATATTCATTAGTTTATTGTACGTAAAAACGTAAAAATAACAATAATAAAATAATTTTAGTGCTCCTAATGCTATTTAAAATAAATCTTAGAGGTTAATTAAAATAGTATACATTTTAATTAACCTCTTTTTATTGATTTATTTTATTAATTATACAGAAAAATAGCTTTCTAATTCTTGCAACGTTTCTTGTGATGTATTTATGTCTTTTACCACATTTCCTTTATCTAAAACAACTATTCGCTCACATACTTCAGTAACGTGACTTAAATCGTGACTAGAAACTAAGACGGTAACTTCTTTATTTTCTGTTAAGCTTTTTAATATCTTTTTAAGCCTTATTTGAGTTGTTGGATCTAAATTTGCAAAAGGCTCATCTAAAATTACTACTTGAGGATTTCCCATTAAAGCAGCTATAATTCCTGCTTTTTTCTGATTTCCTTTACTTAAATCACGCAAGTATTTTTTCTTGCCTAAAATTTCATCATTAAAAAATTCTTTAAATGGCGCTAAAAATGATACAACATCCGCTTTATTCATTCCTCGTAAATCTCCAATAAAATCGAAATATTCTTCTGGAGTTAAATATCCTATTAAAAAAGATTCATCAATAAAAGATCCTGTAAAAGTTTTCCAATCTTCACTTTTATTTACAACAACATCGTTGTTTGTAATTTCTCCTGTTGTTGGTCTTATTAAATCTAATAAAATATTAAATAACGTTGTTTTTCCGGCACCATTATTACCAACCAAACCAAAACTTTGCCCGCTAGGAATAGTTATTTTATCTACATTTAAAACTTGTGCTTGTCCGTATTTTTTTGAAACTGTATCTATTGTAATCATAATATTTTCTTTAAATTTTGTTTTACTTATGCTTCTTTTCCGAAAGCATTAATCATAGCGTATTTGTCTTTAATGTATTTTTTCTCTATCAAATTCATAAAGTAGTTTTTAAAAACTAACCCAAGTACTCCCAATAAAGCAACTAAAATATAGCCTGAGTTATAACCAACAAAACTGTTGAATACCCAAAATATAGCCATTGGTAATAACATTAATGGTATAATAATAAGAAACTGCGTTGCGCTTGTTCCTTGTGTGTTTCCAAAACCACCCTTTGTTAAATCGATTCGTTTTCTATTAAAAGATCCTGCATATAACAAAAACAGTGAGTTAAAACCGATATTAAAAATAGCTCCCACGGTAATCATCAAAAATATCTTTGTTCCGAAATATAAATAAGGAAAACTTAAACAGTATAAAACTGTAGTCATCGCAACCATTAAAAACCACTTAGAATCTAAAAATTTACGATATCTAAAGCTCTGACTCATTAGCATTTTATAATGTGCACTGTCCCAAGCCGGAATAAACTGACCGTAATTTAATGTAAAACCTCCTGTTACAAACAAGCCCGCAAACATTAACATGGCTGGCATTTTCTGATAGGTTTCTTGTGTAAAGAAAATCAACCCATAAAAAAGGAATAAGAACGACATTAAAAATACTGTTTTTGTTCTTTTGTTTCGCCAAATTAATCGGATATCATTTTTTATAAATGGTGCGATATCTCCTAATTTTTCTGTCCACGATAAATCAGCTGTATTTGCTTCTTCTGTTTTTACCGCAACTAAATCATCTAAATAAACTCTTGCTCTTAATAATTTAAAATTCACATAATACAACACTACTGCAATCACAAAAGGAATTAATGCTAAAATTGGATTTGCTACAATTGTATCAAATATTTGCTGACTGTAAACAGAAACATTAAAACTAGTAAACTTTTGCAACGCCAATAAAGCTACTAGTAATGTAGCAATAAATGCAAATACACTATTATTCTTATTGATTAAAAAGTTTAAAAAATTAGTTGCTTGAATTATAAAAAACATCGCAGTTAACCAACCTAAAACTCCAACTAAATTATAATCTTGACTAATTAAAACAACACTAAAAGGAATATAAAAAAACAATGACATGAAGTTAAATCCTGAAAATGCTGATTTACCTAAAACATAGTGTACTAATTTTTCTTTCTTTATAGGAAGTATTAGTAGTGGCTTAATATTCATTACTGGTAATTTTTGCATTAAATAGCGGAAAATTAAATCTCCCAGTATAGCAAAAACTAACATTGAATTTACAATTTGTAACGGATCTTGTTCTGGATACATTTTCTTTAATAGAAAAAAACCTCCAATACCAATACTTAAAAAAACAGCTAAAATATATAGGATAAAAAATCCCATTATAATTTTTAAAGCAATTCCTTTTTGCCAATATGAAGAACGAAAATATTGTTTCCATTCTAACTTTAAAAAATGTGCAATCATTTGGTTTGATTTTTAATTGATTGGTTATAAGAGTCTATTGTTTACTATTTGTTACATAAAAAAAGCATCAATTTTAAAAATTGATGCTTTTTGGTGTTTTTTACCTTTATAAAAATTAACCCCATTTACATAATACACCTCCCATAATAGCTAAACTTACTACCCAATAACCTACGTTAATTGCAATGTATTTAAAACTTTTTCTTTCAAATAATCCGTTAATTGTAATTATAGATCCTGCTAACAATAACCCTATCATGGTTCCATGCAAAGCACCATGACCAAAAGTTCTAAATCGATCACCAAAATTTGACATAAATTCTTGGAAATAGGCAGATGCTCCTCCTGATCCTTCTGCAAAACCTGGCTCCCCCATTAAAGTGGAAAAAGCTCCCCATTGATGAATAACCAACGTTTGCAGTACAAATGCTATTAAAAAACTACATACATACGATAATCCGAAAATTTTAAGCATATTACCACCTTTTAAACTTTCTTCTGTAAAACCCATTTCTTTCATCCATGGTTTTCCAAAAAGTGGTCCATACCAAACAAATCCAATAATCATTGGCACTAATGCTGCTAATACGCATATTAAAAAATTAAATTTCATAAATATAAAGTTTTGGTTTATAGTCAAATATAACAAAAAAGCATCAAATATATATTTGATGCTTTTTTGTTATCTATTGTTAAAATAAAATTTACTTTATTTTCATTGATTTTGCAATTGCTTCTAACTCAAACAAAAAATCACGTTTATTTACTGATGGCGCGTAGGTGAAACCTTCAAAAACTACTAAGCGATTATTTTTCTTATCAATTATTGTATAGTTTATAAATGGCCCTGCCATAAAATCGTTTTTAACTTCCCATTTACCACGAGTTTCATATGCTTTTTTACCATCTATTACAGTCTTAAAGGTAAATGGTGTGTATGCTTGTTCGGTAATCATATACATCCCTTCCTTGCTACCTGGTATGTGTTTTTTACCAATTGTATCTCTTACTGCATTAATATTATCAGCAACAGTTGTTTCATCTTCTAAAGGAACCGTATATATTAAAACATTATTAGTTCCGTCTCCTCGTGCGATACCGCTAGATAAATGCTGGCGAAACCAAATAAAATCACCTGTATCTTCAACTAATCTATACCTCTTAGGAATATCTATTGTTAACCCAATATTTTTAATTGTTTTAAACTTCGTTTCATCTATACGTTCTTTTTTAAAGATCCGCTGTGAAAACTTAATATCTTCATCCTTAAATAACTTGATAATCTCTTTTCCTCGTGTATCTAAAAGCTTTATAATTCCTTCTTTGTTTTTCGCAGTTGCATGCACAATAATTTGGGGTGCAGCATACCTATTTTTCTCTACAGTTATACTTTCTTTTGCTCCTTCTTTAATCATTAAAACAGCTTTTCCGTGTCTCATAAAACTGCCAAAACCTACAGGGTCTATTTGGCTAACCGACAACAATGTTTCTGGTTGTGGTAAACCTACCTGATGTTCACCAAAAACTTTACGTATTTGATCTCCCATTTTTCCCTCCCAATCTATTCCTTTAACAACCACCATTATTTTATTGGTGTTACCATTAGATGTTGGCAAAACATAACTGTCTTTTCCATTACCTGTGTTACATGATATTGCTAAGAATACCGAAAAAAGTAAGATTATTGTTTTTTTCATAGTTTGTAGTTTTAGTAGTGTGTTTTTTAACCTTTAAAAATTTTAAGCTTCATTCCTGGCTTTAGACTTTTAGCACTCCAAATATTGTTCCACTTTTTAATTTGCTCGATAGAAACTGATGGGTATTTTTTAGAAATCGTCCATAAAGAATCTCCATTTTCTACTACATAAATATCGTGTTTACCTGTTGGAGTCTTATACTTCTTTTTAGATACCTTCTTAGTAACACCTACTTTCTTCGGATAAATACTTAAACGCTGTCCTATTTTTAAACGATGGTTACGCATACCGTTCCATCGTTTTATATCGCTAACTCTTACGCCAAACTTATTTGCTATTTTTCCTAAATAATCGCCACTACGCACTTTATAACGGATCCGTTTATCCATTTCAAAATATTTAGGCAAAGGTTTTTCTCTTTTACCTTCATCTTCTTTTGCCAAAGCATAAATCTCTTTCTCCTTATCAAGAAAGTCTATCATGTTTTTTCTAGGTAATCGAACTGCGTAATTTTTATTTTTTACGTATGGAATAATATCCAATTTATACGCCGGATTTAAAAAAGATAATAGCTCTGAATCTATCTTCGTTTTTTCTGATATCTGATCAAAACTAATCGTTTTTTTCACACGAACCGTATCCGTTTCGAAATGAAAAATATTTGGTGGTTCTGGATAAATACCATGCTCTTCAGCATATTCAAAAATATACATAGTTGCATAAAATGCAGGGACATAACTTGCTGTTTCACGTGGCAAAAACGGACGAATATTCCAGTAATTACGATATCCACCAGAGCGTTTTATTGCTTTCGAAACATTTCCTGGCCCCGAATTGTAAGCTGCCAATGCCAAATCCCAATCTCCAAAAATTTTATATAGCTGACTTAAGTATTTACAAGCTGCAATGGTTGCTTTTACCGGATCTTGACGTTCATCTACATATGAATTTACCTTTAAGTTAAACTGCACTCCCGTACCGTACATAAACTGCCACAAACCTGTTGCACCAACTCTAGAACGAGCCGCAGGGCGCAAAGCAGATTCTACAATAGCTAAATACTTCATTTCTAATGGAACATCGAACTGATCTAAATACTGCTCGAACATCGGAAAATAATATTGAGCCTTCGCCATTAACGCAGGATAATATTTTTTACGATATTTTAAATAACTATTAATTACCTTCTCTAATGACGGATTATAGGCTAAGTGAAATGGTGTTTTTAAATCTAAATCTGTTAACCTTTTTTTTAATAAATCCGAAGAAAGTATGGTGGTTGAATTACCAATAATATCTTTATCGTTAATTACATACTGAATACTATCAAACAATGATGAATTAAACTTTTCTTCAATTAATAAACTATCTATAATTTTTAAATCAGCATCAGAATATAAATCTTCTAGCTGTTTTATTTTGATAGTGTCAATTGCTATTAAAGTAGCATCACTTATTATTTGCAAACTTTTTTCGGGCATCAAAATAGTGTCAACTGGTTGTTGCGCGAACATTGAAGTTGTAAAAAAAAGTAGTATTAGTAGGTTTCTCATATTTCGTTTTTAAATATCTAATTCAACCACAATCGGACAGTGATCTGAATGTTTTGCTTCAGGTAAAATATAGGCTCTTGAAATTTTTTCTTCTAACGGCTCAGAAACCATCGCATAATCTAAACGCCAACCTTTATTATTGGCTCTAGAATTTGCCCGATAACTCCACCAAGAATACTCTTGTTTTTCTGGATTTAAATAGCGAAAACTATCAATAAACCCGTTGTTTATAAAATCTCCAATCCAAGTTCTTTCTTCTGGTAAAAACCCAGAAACTCCTTTCATTTTCGGATTGTGAATATCAATTGCTTCATGACAAATGTTGTAATCACCACAAATAACCAAATTCGGAATTTCTTGTTTTAAATTATTGATATATGATTGAAATTCGTCCATATAATTAAACTTAAAACTCAACCGTTCAGAATTTGTTCCTGACGGAAGGTATAAGCTCATTACCGAAACGTTATCAAAATCTACACGTAAATTTCTTCCTTCAAAATCCATGGTTTCAATTCCCGTTCCGTATTCAATATGATTCGGTTTTTCTTTACAAAAAACAGCTACTGATGAGTAGCCTTTTTTTTGTGCTGAAAACCAATAATGATACGGATAACCCGCGTTTTCAAATTCCGTTACATCTAGTTGTTCTTTATGCGCTTTGGTTTCTTGAATACAAATCACATCCGGATTTGCAGCCTGTAACCAATCGATGAATCCTTTTTTTAATGCAGCACGAATTCCGTTTACGTTGTATGAAATTATTTTCATTAATCTAAAAATATTGGGTTTTTAAGAAAAATCCAGGTTAACTGTTTCTTTTCTCCTGTTTGCGTTTGTATTATTTTTTTTCTTGGTGATAAAAAATACCCTAAAGCAATTGCTACTGCAATTCGAAGCCAATCTGGCTCTACATGAAATATTTTATCTAAAATCAGCAAGAAAAATATTGTTAAAAGAGGATAAATAATACGATGTATTTTCTTTATTAATTCTAACATTTAATCTAAAATAATAGGCTTTTTTACAAAAAACCAAATAATTTGAGTTTTTTCTCCTTCCTGAGTTTGTATTTTCTTTTTTCTTGGTATAATAAAAAGTAATATTATAAAAACAATTCCTAATCGTATCCAAGAATTATCTATTCCTAGCCCTTTGTCTAAAACAAAGTGCAAAGCAACAACTAAAATTAAGGTGAGTATAAAACTATTTTTAGCTATAAATTTCATCTTTTTAATTATCTCTTAAATATTCATTTCAGGAACTTCTCCGTTTACAATTAAGGTTCCTGCTGTAGCTTCTTGAATTTCTTCAACAGATACTCCTGGAGCTCTTTCTAATAAATGAAATGCACCTTCTTTAACTTCTAACACTGCTAAATTAGTAACCACTTTAGTTACGCAACCAACACCTGTTAAAGGCAATGAACATTCTTTTAATATTTTAGATTCACCACGTTTATTGGTATGCATCATGGCAACAATAATATTTTCTGCTGATGCAACTAAATCCATCGCGCCACCCATTCCTTTTACCATTTTCCCTGGAATTTTCCAGTTAGCGATATCTCCGTTCTGTGCAACTTCCATAGCTCCTAAAACCGTTAATTGAACGTGTTTACCACGTATCATAGAAAAACTTGTAGCTGAATCGAAAATAGATCCACCATCTAGAACAGTAACCGTTTGTTTACCTGCGTTTATTAAATCGGCATCTTCAGTTCCATCAACAGGAAAAGGTCCCATACCTAATAATCCGTTTTCAGATTGAAACTCAACCTCAATCCCTTCAGGAATATAGTTTGCTACTAAAGTAGGAATTCCGATACCTAAATTAACGTACCATTTATCTTGTAATTCTTTTGCAATTCGCTGTGCTATTTGTTCTTTTGTTAATGCCATTTTCTTACAATTTTGGGGTTACAGTACGTTGTTCAATTCTCTTCTCATATTTTTCTCCTTGAAAAATACGTTGCACAAATATCCCTGGAATATGTATTTGATTTGGATCTAACGTTCCTGCTGGCACTAATTCCTCTACTTCTGCAACTGTTATGGTTGCTGCACCACACATATTAGGATTAAAATTACGCGCGGTTCCTTTAAAAATTAAATTCCCTGCAGCATCTCCTTTCCATGCTTTTACAAAAGCGAAATCTGCTTTAAAAGCGGGTTCTAAAACATACATTTTACCATCGAACTCACGAGTTTCTTTTCCTTCTGCAACTTCTGTTCCGTAACCTGCCGGCGTATAAAACGCTGGAAAACCTGCTTGTGCAGCTCTACATTTTTCAGCTAAAGTTCCTTGTGGAGTTAATTCGACATCTAACTCACCAGATAACATCTGACGTTCAAATTCGTCATTCTCTCCTACATAAGAAGAAATCATTTTTTTAATCTGTTTATTTTGAAGTAATAAACCCAATCCAAAATCGTCTACACCTGCATTGTTAGAAATACATGTAACATCTCTTACATTTAATTTTACTAACTCTGCTATAGCATTTTCTGGTATACCACATAACCCAAAACCGCCTAACATAAAAGTCATAGAGTCTTTTACACCAGCTACTGCTTCTTGTACGTTATTTACTTTTTTATTTATCATTGTAGTTGTTTGTTTTATATTAAAAAAGCTTCTTTGATGTTCATCATCAAAAAAAATCGTTAAAAATCGGTATCGCCTTCTTTTACCTTTATTTCTTCACCCTCTTTAACATCTTCTTCTTTTACTTCATCACAATTAATATTGATAGAAAGCGCTTCTGAAGGTTTTTCGAAATCTTCCTGACTTATATTTAAACTTTCGTCAGCATAACATTTTTTCATAAATAATGCCCACGTTGGTAAAGACATTGCTGCTCCTTGTCCTTTTGCTATTCCTGCAAAATGCGTTGCTCTATCTTCACCACCTGTCCAAACACCTGTAACTAAATTAGGCACAATTCCCATAAACCAACCATCAGACTGGTTTTGAGTTGTTCCTGTTTTTCCTGCAATAGGATTTGTAAAGTTATACGGGTGTCCAGTAATATAATCTGGGTATTTATATGGCAAGCGTAAACGAACACCTGACCCACCTGTTGTTACTCCTTTCATTAAATCTAAAATCACATACGATGATTCTTCACTTAAAACTTCTTTCGTTTCTGGCACAAACTCTTCTAAAACTGTTCCGTTTTTATCTTCTATACGAGTAATCATCATCGGACTTACACGTAAACCTTTATTAGCAAAAGTAGAATACGCACTTACCATTTCTATTAACGATAATTCAACTGCTCCTAATGCTATTGATGGATTTGCATCAACTTTTGATGTTATTCCTGCTGATTCAGCTAAACGCGCTACGTTTACAGGAGATACTTTGTCTATTAATTGCGCAGAGATAACATTTACCGATCCTGCCAAACCTTTTTTTAATGTTAATTCACCACCATATTCATTACTCGCGTTTTTAGGTGTCCAGTCTTCTGGCATTCCATATTTTTCCTTCGGAATTGTATACAATACATTAGGCAATTTATCGCATGGCGACATTTTTAATTGATTAATAGCTGTTGCGTATACAAAAGGTTTAAAGGTAGAACCTACTTGTCTTTTTTGTTGCTCTACAGCATCGTATTTAAAATATTTATTACTAATACCACCTACCCAAGCTTTAATATGACCTGTTTGCGGCTCGATAGAAACTAAACCTGAACGTAAGAAATATTTATAATAACGTATAGAATCATAAGGTGTCATTACCGTGTCACGATCTCCTTTCCAAGAAAACACACGCATGTCAACATCAGTTTTAAAAGATTTTTCAATTTCTTTTTCTGATTTTCCAGCAATTTTCATGCGCTTATAACGAACCGATCTTCGCTTAGCACGTTTCATATTATCTAAAATCTCTTTTTTATCTAAATCATAAAAAGGTGCTGTTTTATTACCTTTTTGCTCTTCAAAAAAATAAGATTGCAAGTTAGACATATGTTCTCTACTTGCCTCTTCTGCATATTTTTGCATACGTGAATCAATAGTAACATATACTTTTAATCCGTCTTTATAAATATTATAAGTCTCGCCGTTATCTTTCGGGTTTTCCTTAGCCCATTTTTTTAATCGTTGTTTTAAGTTCTCTCTAAAATAAGTAGCTAATCCGTCGCTATGGCTTTCTGGAGTAAAGTTTATTCTTAATGGTGTTTTTTGTAGTGAATCTTTTTCTTCTTTGGTTATAACTCCATTTTTTGCCATTTGAGAAAACACCACATTTCTACGGCCTAATGATTTCTCTTTAGAGCGCTCTCTATGCGGATTGTATTGCCTCGGGTTTTTTAACATGGCAACTAAAATAGCAGCCTCTTGCACATCTAACTCTCTAGGTTCTTTACCAAAATAAATACGGGCAGCAGAACGAATACCTGTTGCATTAAAAAGAAAACCCTGTGTATTTAAATACATGGTTGCTATTTCTTCTTTAGTATATTGACGCTCTAATTTTACCGCAACCACCCATTCTTTTAATTTCTGAGTAAGTCTTACTAACTTATTACTTGTCCCTCCTTCATTAAAAAGATTTTTTGCCAATTGCTGAGTAATTGTACTTGCTCCTCCTTCGGTTCCTAATTTAGATACTGCTCTTGCCAGACCTCTAAAATCAATACCAGAATGTTCATAAAACCGTTCATCTTCAGTAGCTACTAAGGCTTTCATTAAAATTGGAGGTAAATCCTTATATTTTATAGGCGTTCTGTTCGCCTTTACATAATACTTTCCTAATGTTTTTCCATCTGCAGAAATAACTTCTGTTGCTAAATCACTTTTAGGATTTTCTAATTCTGCAAAAGAAGGTAAAGCTCCAAAAACTCCCCAAGAAGCTAATAAAAACAATAGACATATAAAAAGAAATCCTCCTAATATAATGCCCCAAAACCATTTGATATATGTACTAAAATTAGTTGTTTTTTTCTTTGTCATTACTCTGTTTTTTCAATTCTAAATCCCACTTGAGATATCCCCTCAAGATCTTCAATTCCTTCAATATTGCCATTTTTTCTCATGGCTTGTTTAACTTTAAATATGTATTCTCCTGTATTAGGAAATGTTATATTTTCTTTATAAAAAAGTTTGTTTTCTTTAATCGCAGAAAACCCTTCTCCCAAAAACTTACCGGAAACATCTGCCATATCATACTCTAACGTATCTATAATTATTTGACCATCTGGAAAGTTAATTTGAGCGATTAAAAATAAATTACTGTAATTGTAATCGTTATTATTTCTAAGATTTATAAAAAGATTTTTCTTGTTTATAGAATCTTTTACCGAGAAATTAAAAGTAACAGCATTGCTCTTGTTCCAAGAACTTTCGGGCAGCGTTATATACTCATCATATATTCTATCTGAATCACATGATGCAATTATAAAAACAGTTAAAAAAAGTATTAGTAAACTATTCTTTTTCATTTTTATTGTCCGTGTTTTCGTTAGGCTTTTTTCTTCTTTGATTATTGTTTCTTTTTTTCGGAGCGTTTGGCTTCTTATTTTCTGGCTTAATATTTTTATCGTCTTGTACTTTTTCTGTTTTTGGCTTGTTACTTCTAGGATTATTTCTTGGTTTTGGCTTCCTATTATCAACTCCCTCTTTATCTGTACTCTTATTCGCGTCTCTGTTTACTGGCCTCCTTTTTTGAGGTTTTTTATTTGGAGTAACTTCAGAAGGTTTAGCTCCATCAACATTATTTACCGGCTTCCTTTGAGGTTTTCTTCTAGGTTTTGGTGTGGCTGCAGAATTATCATCAGTTTTACCCACTGGCCTTCTTTGAGGACTTCTTTTAGGTCTTGGTGTAGTTGCTGAATTATCGTCAGTTTTACCCACTGGTTTTCTTTGAGAACTTCTTATTGGTGCTGTATCAGTAGATTTTACAACCTCTTTTTTATTTAAAGGTTTTCTTGTTTTTCTTCTATTGTTACGCGATTTTTTTGGAGCATCAAAACGAGTTAAACTATCTTGTCCTACAACATTTTCAAAATCAACAACAGTTTCTGTAACTATTTCTAATTCATATTCATCTAACGGTAAAGCGAGTTCATTATTTTTATTTAACTCAATAATTTCTTGAACTTGCTCTAATGATATTTGAAACCACTTAAAGCTTTCATGTTTGTAAGTATACCAAAGTATTTTTTTAAAGATATCCATCTTTACAAAAACGGCATCTCCTTTTTCTGTTTTTAATATTTTATCTTGTTTCGGAAAACTTTGTAAAGCATCTAAATAAGTATCTAGCTCAAAATTTAAACAACATTTTAGTTTACCACATTGCCCTGCTAACTTTAATGGGTTTAGTGATAATTGTTGATAACGTGCTGCTGCTGTATTTACTTTTCTAAAATCAGTTAACCAAGTAGAGCAACAAAGCTCTCTACCACATGAACCAACACCTCCTAAACGTGCTGCTTCTTGACGCATACCAACTTGTTTCATTTCTACACGAATAGAAAAAGTTCCTGCTAAATCTCTAATTAACTGACGAAAATCTACACGTTCATCGGCTGTATAATAAAAAGTAGCTTTGGTACCGTCTCCTTGATATTCAACATCTGAAAGTTTCATTTTTAACCCTAAGCGGCTAATAATCTCTCTTCCTTTTTTCTGTGTTTCTTGCTCTCTATCTCTAGCAGTATGCCAAATATCTATATCTTTTTGCGTAGCTTTTCTGTAAATTTTATTTACCTCTTCGCTATCTATTGCGACTTTTCTTTTTTTCATTTGAACTTTTACAAGTTCTCCTGCTAAAGCAACAATACCAATATCGTGACCAGAGGTTCCTTCAACCGCCACAACATCACCCATCGAAATGGTTAATTTTTCGGTGTTTTTATAAAAATGCTTTCGTCCGTTTTTAAATCGAACTTCAAAAATATTAAATGGAGCTTCACCTGTTGGTAAAGTCATATTCGATAGCCAATCAAAAACGGCCAATTTATTTCCACTTCCGCAGGTACCTGAGGCACAATTTCCATTGCTTTTACATCCGTTAGGCACGCCGTCTTTACTGGTTGAACAACTGTTACAACTCATAATATAGTATATTTTTACAAGCGTTTTTTAAATCTGAATTATCCCAGTATCAAAAAACACTTTTTATTATTGATTTTCAGCTAGATAAACTTTTTTATTCTAACTTCCCTTAATCAGTAAAGATACATATTCTATCGAAAATTAAAAATGGATTTTCGTTATAAAAAAACACCTCAAAGTTTCGTGAAACTTTGAGGTGTTTTAATTAAAAATATTATTTTTATTTAGTTCTTTTTTGCCCAGTTATCTCGTAAACCAACTGTTTTATTAAATACTAAATTTTCGGCAGTAGAATCATCATCTACATTAAAATATCCTAAACGCTGAAACTGAAATTGCTGCCCTATTTTAGCTGTTTGTAAACTTGGTTCTACAAAAGCAGTAATTTTTTCTAATGAATTAGGATTCACAAATTCCATAAAATCTTTGTCTTTATGATTATCTGGAGCTTCATCTAAAAACAAACGATCGTATACTCTTACCTCAGCTTTTACAGCGTGTTTTACAGATACCCAATGCAAGGTTCCTTTTACTTTTCGCTTGCTTTCTTCTGTATCACTTCCGGATTTTGTTTTCGGGTCATACGTACAGTGAATTACCGTAATTTCTCCGTTTTCGTCTTTTTCACAACTTGTTGCTGTAATGAAATAAGCGTTTTTTAAACGGACTTCTTTTCCTAATTTTAATCTAAAGAATTTCTTATTTGCTTCTTCTCTAAAATCTTCTCTTTCGATATAAATTTCTCTTGCAAAAGGAATAATTCTTGTGCCAGAATTTTCATCCTCAGGATTATTTTCTGCAATTAAAATCTCTTCTTTATCTTCAGGATAATTATCAATAATTACTTTTACAGGATCTAAAACACCCATAACTCTATTTGCTGTTTTGTTTAAATCTTCACGAATTTTAAACTCTAGCAACGAAACATCAATAATGTTTTCTCTTTTTGATACTCCAACCGTTTCTATAAAATTACGGATTGATGCTGGTGTATAACCACGTCTTCTTAATCCAGAAATTGTTGGCATTCTTGGGTCGTCCCATCCGTTTACGATTCCTTTTTCTACCAATGTTAATAACTTACGCTTACTCATAATAGTATAGCTTAAGTTTAAACGAGAAAACTCACGTTGTTTTGGCGGATTTGGAAATTCAGCTTTACTGTATTCGTACACATTGTCGCGAAACCAGTTGTATAATTCTCTGTGAGGTTTAAATTCTAAAGAACATAAAGAATGTGAAATTTGCTCTAAATAATCACTTTCACCATGCGTCCAATCATACATCGGGTAAATAACCCAATCGTTTCCTGTTCTGTGGTGTGTTTTCTTTAAAATACGATACATTAACGGATCACGTAATAACATATTAGGCGATTCCATATCTATTTTAGCTCTTAAAACATGCGTTCCTTCTTCAAATTCACCAGCTTTCATTCGGCTGAATAAATCTAAATTTTCTTCAACAGATCTACTTCTAAAAGGACTATTTGTTCCAACCTTTGTTGGGGTTCCTTTTTGAGCGCGCATTTCTTCAGAAGATTGACTATCGATATACGCTTTACCATCTTTTATTAATAAAACAGCCCAGTCGTATAATTGCTGAAAGTAGTCAGATGAGTACAATTCATTTGCCCATTTATACCCTAACCAAGTAACATCTTCTTTAATGGCATCTACATACTCTTGCTCTTCTTTAGCAGGGTTTGTATCATCAAAACGTAAGTTTACTGGCGCATTGTATTTTTCACCTAAACCAAAGCTAATTCCGATAGCTTTTGTGTGACCGATATGTAAATATCCATTAGGTTCTGGCGGAAAACGAAAACGTAAATTCTCTTTTGGTAATCCGTTTGCAATATCCTCTTCAATAATTTGTTCTAAAAAATTCAATGATTTTTTTTCTTCTGACATCTTCTGTTGAAATTGAAATGCAAAATTACGGAAAATTGTTGGAGAAAATTTTATCTAAAAACAAGAAAAAAGCGAAAACCTTTTAAAAGGTTTTCGCTTTCTAAATAAATATCTTTCACTAGATAATAGTCTATCAACATTATGTGATTCTGATATAAATTCAGAATGACGTTGAAAATTTATTTTCCAAACGAGTTATTTTCTTGATTGATGTCTGCCATTAATTTTGACGGATCAATTTCTACAGATTTAACTTCTTTCGAAGTTGTAAATGTATATGTTGGATGTGCAAACGTCCAATCTGCAATTTTAGTTGCCTTAGTTGGTTTTTCGCCACGCATCATACGCAAAGGAATATTAAACGCTTCTTTACTTCCATCAACATAAGTAACCTCAACATCTATAGGCATTGGCATTTGACCAATTCTCTCTAAAGTAACATCTTTACCCGAAACAGCTTTTATACCATAATCAATCGTATGTGTTGTTTGTGTCCACTCGTTTAAATACCAATCTAAATGAATACCTGAAACTTTCTCAGCAGTTCTTTTAATATCATTTGGCGTTGGATGCTTGAAAGAAAAATCGCTAAAATATTTTTTTAATGTTTTTGCAACATTCTCTTCTCCGATAATATATTCTAATTGTGATAAGAAAATATTTCCTTTAGAATAACTCGCTACTCCGTATGCAGTATTCGTATGATATCTATCAGCATGTGTAGTTAATGGCTCTTCTATATTGTTTTTTACTACATAATTATAGCCTCTGTAAGAACCTGCATGTGGATTTTCTACATTTCTACCAGAAATTACATTTTCTGCTTTATTAGAAATATACGATGTAAAACCTTCATCCATCCATGGGTGTTTACTTTCGTTTGTTGCTAATAAAAACTGAAACCAAGTATGTGCCATTTCGTGAGCTGTTACTCCAAATAAACTTCCCCAACTACGTTTTCCTGTAATTAAAGTACTCATAGCATATTCCATTCCGCCATCACCACCTTGAATAACTGAATATTGCTTATATGGATATTGCCCAATGTTTTCACTGAAATAAGTCATTAATTCAACTGTTTTAGGCTGTAGTTTTTTCCAACTTTCTAAATATTTAGCGTCTAATGTTTTCTTGTATAAGAAATGTAAATCGATACCGTTTTTCATCGTTAACATATCGTGCTTATATTCAGGATCTGCTGCCCAAGTAAAATCGTGTACGTTTGGCGCTGTAAAATTCCAAGTTAACTTTTCTCCTGACGGAATATTTAAAGCTTCCTTTTTGTTTTCATAACCATGCCCAACTTCTTGCGCATTTTGTAAATATCCTGTACCACCAACTACGTAGTTTTTATCAATATGTAAAGTAACCTCAAAATTACCCCAAACACCATGATATTCACGACCTAAATAAGGTGGCGTATGCCATCCTTCAAAATCATATTCGGCCATTTTAGGATACCACTGTGCCATAGACAAAGCAACTCCTTCTGCATTATTACGCCCTGAACGACGAATTTGATTTGGTACCTGTGCATCAAAAATCATATCAAAAGTTACACTTTCTCCTGGTTGAATTGATTGCGCTAATGAAACTTCTAATATAGTACCAACAGTTTCATGCTTAACAACAGTTCCGTTTTGTTTTAATGAATTTACCTTGATGTATCCTATTTCAGAAGGAGATAATTTCACAATTTTATCTGCAATTTTACTACTCGGATCTTTAATGTTTCTCGAGCGAACATCCATTTGAGAATTTGGTTGAAAGGCATTAAAATACAAGTGATAAAACACCTTATTTAAAACATCAGGTGAGTTGTTTGTGTACACCAATTTCTGCGTTCCTTTATATTGAAATGTCTTTACATCCATATCAATATCCATCTTATAATCAACATGTTGCTGCCAATAACTTTGACTTGTTGATTTACTTACTGACGACTTTACTACACTGTTGTTTGTTGTACCAGTAGAAGCACAAGAAACCATCGATAATAATGAAAGTCCTAATATAATTTTCTTCATATTAAATTGATTTAATTCCTATTGTGGTTAGTGTGTTTTTTAAGTTATTTAATTCGTTTTCATTTTTAAGTATCGTAAAGCTGCGTTTTTTTCCGTTGTGTAATTTTAAAAATACACGTTCTCTTCCTAAAACTTTCTTAACCTCTAATCCTTCAATTTCTGAAAGATTGTAATTGGTTTTCCAAGATCTTTTAAAGAGATAAAAAAACACTGCAACTACTGATACTATTGCCAATAAAAGCATCAAAACAAAAAGAAATTCATTTTTATAATAACGCATCGAAAACAACTGAACACCCATATTAAGCGCATTAACTAACATTAATACGATCATTAATTTCGAATGAGATGGCACCTCATCTTTAATTTTTAATTGTTCTTTTTGTTTATCAAACTCTAACTGCATAGGTGTTATTATAACAAAAAAAGAGCATCAAAATAATGCTCTTTTTTTAAATAGTATTCTGTTTTTATTTTCTTCCGTTTACCATTCTGTCAGCCATTCTAACTGCATTGTAAGCGTTTACAATACGGCCAGAAACTGATAAATCTGCAAAAGGAACTAAATCTCCTGCTGGATTTGCTCTAGATGTAGATCCTGGTTTTGTAACCATTAAATCGATCTTTGTACCAGAGTTCATGATGATATGCTTTACTTGGCTTGCAGATAATTGTGGATAGTAAGAACGTATTAATGCCGCTACACCTGCTGTTGCTGGAGAAGCCATTGATGTTCCACTAATTTTTTGATATTTATTATCAGGAAAAGTTGAGTGTATTTGAACTCCAGGAGCAAAAACATCTACATTTACTTTACCGTAGTTTGAAAAACTTGCTGGTAATTTTTCATTATAATTAGCACTCATTGCACCAATCGTTAAGAAGTTATCAGAAACCTCTGTTAATTGATCTGGAGCATCGTTTGGAAATGTTTTATCAACATCGATGTTTTCTCCTGAATTTCCTGCTGCGTTTACAATTAATACATCTTTAGAAGCTGCATATTTAATTGCATCGTAAACCCATTCTTTATTTGGTGAAAAAGCTTTACCAAAACTAGTGTTAATTACTTTTGCACCATTATCAACCGCATAACGAATACCTAAAGCAACATCTTTATCATATTCATCTCCGTCTGATACCGAACGTACAGCCATCATTTTTACATTAGTAGCAACACCGTTCATACCTTTATCATTGTTACGTGTTGCACCAATAATACCTGTTACGTGAGTACCGTGAATTTCTCCTTCTTCAGAATGCCCTGTGTTAGCATCTCCATAACCAGGCTTATCGTTAATATCGTATGCGTTATCGCCTACAACTGTACGGTAATCTGTTTTTAAATTAGCCCCACTAACTACATCTGAAGCCGTTTTAACTAATTTACTTAATTGCTCTTTTGCCTCACTTAAAGAACCAATTCCGAAACCATACATTTGCTTAGCTCCTGTTACTGCTTGGTTTAAACCTGCATCCGTTGTTTTAATTGCTAAAACTTCTTCTTTTATATAATCTGCTTTCCCGAAGTGTTTTGCTAAAGCATCATCTGCCATTGTTACTCCGGCTAACATTTGTCCGTAACGCGCTTCATTCTTTTTTGCTCCCTCTACTTTTGTTTCTTGTAAAGCTTTTACCGCTTTTAAAGTTTCTGCATCTGCAATTGAAGGATTCATTAAAATACGTTCGTACTCTAAATGTTCTTTATAAGATTTTCCTAAAAAGTTCCATCCGTTAATATCATCAACATATCCGTTTTTATCATCGTCAATTCCGTTTCCTGCAATTTCTTTAGTGTTTATCCAAGCAACGTCAACTAAATCTTCGTGCTTTAAATCACTACCAGAATCTACAACTCCAACAACAACTTCAACCCCTTTTTTTCCTTTTAAGAATTCGTATGCTTTATCAACACTCATTCCTGGAATAGAATCGGTTGCTAAATCTAAATGATGCCAGTTATCTTTTTCATACGCTGTTAATTCGGCTTTCTTCTCTGACATAGTAACTACTGTGTTACTTCCGGTTGGCACTACCTTTTTACTTACTGATGAACAACCTACTAAAGAGGTAATTGCAATTGCTGAGTAAAATACGGGTTTTAAAATTCTCATAATGTTTCTCTTAATTAAATATATCTGTAAAATTATAACTCTCATTTAAACGCACTCCTTTTTCGGTGTGCTTTACTGTTATTAACTCGTTGTAAGCATCGTGCTCTAAAAACAAGTAAAATTCTTTGTCTGCAGCCTCTTTTAAAAAGATTTCTTTTTCCTGTAAAGTTAATAGCGGTCGTGTATCATAACCCATTACGTAAGGTAAAGGAATATGACCTGCGGTTGGTAATAAATCTGCCATAAAAACAACTGTTTTCCCTTGATATTTAATTTTAGGTAACATTTGTTTTTCGGTATGTCCATCCATAAATAACACTTCAAAACCTACTTGATTCTGGCTGTTTTTATTGATGAAATTTAGCTGTCCGTTTTCTTTTATAGGTTGTATGTTTTCTTTTAAAAAAGATGCTTTTTCACGTGCGTTAGGCTCAATTGCCCATTGCCAATGATTTTCATTACTCCAAACTTTCGCATTTTTAAAGGCAGGCATAAAACCCGTTTTATCGTTATTCCATTGAATAACACCTCCACAATGATCAAAATGTAAATGTGTTAAAAACACATCTGTAATATCATCTCTATGAAAACCATATTTAGCAAGTGATGTATCTAGCGAAAAATCACCAAACATATAATAATATCCATAAAATTTATCTGATTGTTTGTTTCCTATTCCGGTATCTATCAACGTAAGTCTATCTCCATCTTCAATAAGCATACAGCGCATACCCATTGAAATCATGTTTTTATCGTCTGCCGGATTTGTTTTTTGCCAAATCGCTTTTGGTACAACGCCAAACATAGCGCCACCATCTAGTTTAAAATTTCCTGTTTCTATTGGATAAATTCGCATAGCTACAAAGATGCAGATTTTTAACGAATTTTTTTGTTAATAAAAACAAAAAAGCGCATCTTAAAAAGATACGCTTTTGTTGAGGTGTCTAGCGGATTCGAACCGCTGTACATGGTTTTGCAAACCATTGCCTAGCCACTCGGCCAAGACACCTTTTATTAATAAGGACTGCAAATTTACAGTTTTTATTTTTTAACGCAAGCTTTTTTTAACTTTTACGCACATCTTTTAATACAATTACTACTTCGGCAACATTACCACCGATTGGGGGATTGATTTTAGCTACGCTAACTTCCGCTTCTTCAACTAGTTGTATCTCATTAAAAATTCTATCAATAATTCTCTGAGCAACATGTTCTAGTAATTTAGATCGGATTGCCATTTCTTCTTTTACAATATGATTTAAATGTACATAATCAACAGTATCAACCAATTCATCTGTTTTTGCCGATTTTTGCAAATCTGCCTTCACCTCTATATCAACTCTATATTCCGAGCCTATTTTAGCTTCTTCCTCTAAACATCCGTGGTTTGTAAATAATCGGATGTTGTTTACACGTATAATTCCCATACCCACAAAAATACCAATGTTTCTTAATTAATCAACTATGTTATTCGTAAGTTCCTTTAACTTGTAAAAAAGTCGAAAACATTACTTAACGCACTCGTACTAGCTTTATAAAACTCCGTATAGCTACATCGTTGGCATGTTACGCTTGTAAATTTTTTATTCTGAATATCAAAAATTTTAGACAACGTACCTCCTGTTGCTCTCATTTCGCTTACTTCATAAGTACGGTTACTACATTTCGGACACGTATAATTTAATGGTTTACTCATCTGTTTTATTTTATGTTTATACTTATTAGAGTATTAAAACAAACAAATGTTACAATTTACTTTATTTCAAAAGCTTGTTCTTTCCCGTCTATTACCACCTTATATTTTCCTTTAGGTAAATAATAAACATCATTTTTAGCTTTTTTAACTATGGCATCTTTATGAATTTTAAGATATGCTTTTCTTCCTTTCTCAGAAAATGAAGCATCATAAATCACTTCATTGAAGCCTTTTTGTGCTTGCATTTTAATGGTGTTTACTAAAATAGTTTCTGAAAATATTTTCACTGAAACTTCTTTACTTTCTGATGTGTAAAACGGAATCGTAATTTCTGGAGTATTCGGTTTTAACCATTTACTCCATGAACTTCCCCAAGAACTTCTTTTTCTAATGTTTTTGATTGAAAACACCGTTGCTTCATTTTTAAAATCTTGCAACGAAGTAATATCAGCTTTATATAAACTACGACCATGAGTCGCTACAATTAAATGTTTTGCTGTTGGCTGAATTACTAAATCGTGTACTGCTACGTTTGGTAATCCGTTTTTAAAAGGTTGCCATTGCGCACCATTATCAAAAGAAACATACAATCCGTTATCAGTACCTAAGTATAAAATATTTTCTTTCTTCGGATCTTCTTTTATCACATTTACTGGTGATGTTGGCACAGATTCTCCGATATTTTTCCATGTTTTACCAAAATCATCAGACATATATACGTAGCTTGTGAAATCATCAAATCGATATCCGTTTAAGGTTACATACACTCTTTCTTTTTTATGTTTTGATGCAATTACACGACTTACCCATAAATTTTGAGGTAATGAGCTAGATATATTATCCCAACTACCGCCACCGTTTTTGGTAACATTTACAAATCCGTCATCAGAACCAACATATAACAATCCGAATTGAAACGGACTTTCAGATATTGATGTTAATGTTCCGTATGCAACATTTCCTTTTTTTCCGCCTTGCGTTAAATCACCCGAAATTGCCTCCCAAGTATCTCCTTTATCTAAAGAACGGTGTAATTTATTCCCTCCTAAATATAAAATATCTTGATTGTGTTTTGATAACTGAATTGGTGTTTGCCAGTTAAAACGATACGGAGCTTCACCCAACGTATGTTTTGGCTGAATATATTTCTGACTTCCTGATGCTCTATCAATACGGTAATAATTTCCGAACTGATAACCCGTATATACAATATTCGGATTGCGATCGTCAACCGCAACTTGCATTCCGTCTCCACCCATTATACTTTCGTACGGATTTTGACCTGATTGTTTCCAGCCTTTATCAATTTTTGCATTGTGGTTTGCTACCCAAACTCCGTTGTCTTGTAAACCACCGTATACTTTATAATTTTTCTGATTATCAGCATAAACCGTATAAAATTGCCCAACCGCTGGCTGATTTGCCTTTATCCAACTTTCACCGTCATCATAAGAAATATTTAAACCTCCATCATTTCCTTCTACTAAATGCCCTTGTTCATTAGGATTTACCCATAATGCTTGATGATCGGCATGTACGTTTTCTTTACTGATAGAGGTAAATGTTTTTCCGCCATCTTTCGATTTTAAAATTGGTACACCTAATACGTAAATTCCGTTTTCGTCCTGCGGATCCACTCTAATTTCACCAAAATAGTATCCGTAAGAATAATATAAATCATCTAAATAACCGTCATGTGTTTTTTTCCATGATTTTCCTCCATTGGTCGTTTTAAAAACCTCAGCTCCAATAACAGGTGTATCAAATAATAAGGTGTTTGCGTTCTCTAAATACTTGGCTAAATCAATTGGTTTTACAGAACCTGCACGCACCATTTGTTTTACATTTTCGGCACGGTATTTTTCTTGAAAACCATTCATTTTTAAATAGCTATTCAATTTTTTATCCTTCAACTTTAAAAAAGCATCCACAGTCATGGTTTTAAAATCTTCTTTTGTTAAAGCATTTGAAGTTTCCTTTTTCTTGGTTGTTTTTTCTCTTCGAAACTGACTATCGTGAAACGCATACACCGTATTTTCATTAAAAACTGCTAAACCGATTCTTCCAATACCTTCTCCTTTCGGAAAACCATTATTATCAGAAATCTTGATCCACGAATTTCCTGCATCCGTAGATTTGTAGATTGCGGAATTTTTTCCGTCTCCATCAAAATTCCATGCTTTACGTTCGCGTTCCCAAGCAGCAGCATATAAAACATTAAAATTATTTGGTGCCGGTTGCACATCTATAATTCCTGTGTTTTCGTTAATGAATAACGTTTTATTCCATGTTTTTCCACCATCCGTAGTTTTGAAAATTCCACGTTCGTTATTTGAAGAATATAAATGCCCGATTACTCCAATTACAACCTCATCCGGATTTTTAGAATTGATTAATATTCTACCAATATGATGAGAATCTGTTAACCCAACATTTGCCCAAGTTTTACCTTTATCCGTAGATTTTAAAATTCCGATTCCTGCATAACTAGAACGAGAAGAATTATTTTCTCCGGTTCCTACCCAAAGTGTTTCGTTTTTCCAATCAACAGCAATATCACCGATGTTTTGTGTTGGCGAACTATCTAAAACAGGTGTAAATGTTGTTCCGTTATTGTTCGTGTACCACAATCCGCCAGAGGCGTAACCCACATAAAATTCAGTAGTATTAGTTGGATTTACATCAATATCAACCACACGACCACTCATTACAGTTGGTCCGATATTTTTAAAAGAAATGTTTTTAACAATAGATGTTTTTGTTAAGGCTTCTTTTTTGATTAATGCTTGTTGTGTTTGTTGCGCCTTTGTAGGTTGTTGTGCTATTGCAACCAATGTAAAAAGGGCTACAAAAACGGTAAATATGGTTTTCATTTATTGTTTGTTTAGATGTGATGAAATTACTGCAAGTAAATGCGAAATCAAAAAAATTAACAAAATATTGATTTTTAGCCTTTTTAAAATTCCCTTTTTTCACTCAAAAAAAAGAGTAGCTTTGTAATGTTAAGAACATCAATGTTATGACTATTTTTATTCTTTCTGTTAGCGACCAAATATATTCTACCCAAAGAATATACAAAGAAGCTAATCGCCGTGGACATAAAGTTAGAATTATAAATCATTTAAAATGTGCTATAAAATTAACAAACGGTAAATCTGAAATAATTTATAACGGAGAAAATATTATTGATATTCCTGATGTAATTATTCCACGAATTGGAGCTTCTTCTACACGTCATGGTGCGGCAGTTGTTAAGGAATTTGAACTAAACGGCGTATATAGCACAGCTACATCATTAGGTGTTTTACAATCTCAAAATAAAGTTCGCACATTACAAATCATGAACCGAAAAAACATTCCTATTCCTGACACGTTGTTTTCTGTAAATCCAGAAAACATAGGTGAACAAATAGATCTGTTAGGTGGTGCGCCAATAATCATAAAACTACAAGAAGGTACGCATGGCGCTGGTGTTATTTTAGCTGAAAGTAAAAAATCTGCAAAATCGATTATTGACACAATGTATAGTACCAATACAAACATTTTGCTACAAGAATTTATACAAGAAAGTAATAGCGAAGATATTCGTGCATTTGTGGTTGGCAATAAAGTAGTTTCTTCTATGAAGCGAAAAGGATTAGAAGATGATTTTCGCTCGAATATACACCAAGGCGGAAGCGGTTTTAAAGTAACCTTATCAGAAGAAGAAAAAGTAATGGCTATAAAAGCTGCACAATATTTAAGCTTACCTGTTACGGGGGTTGATTTAATTCGTTCAAAAAGAGGATCTTTACTAATTGAAGTTAATTCAACGCCAGGTTTGCAAGGAATTGAAGCATATACCAAAGATAATATCGCTAAAGCCATTATTAAATTTCTAGAAGACAGCGCTCTTAATTGCTAATAATCTTAATTATTGATACAAAAACAAACTAAATATGCTTAAAAAACATCTTTTTAAGACTGTATTTACATTTAATATACTTCCTAATAAATTAGCAGTACATTTGCAAATTCAAAGAGATGCTTATTTTAGAGTGTTTCTAAAATAACATATATGACATTTAAATCTTTAGGATTATCTGATGCTTTGTTAAAAGCCATCAGCGAAAAAGGATACGATACTCCATCACCAATTCAAGCAAAAGCAATACCACCTATTTTAGAAGGAAAAGACGTATTGGCTTCTGCACAAACAGGAACAGGAAAAACAGCAGGTTTTACACTACCTGTTTTACAACGTTTAGCTGACTCGAAACACCCAAAATACCGTCCAGTAAGAGCATTAGTATTAACACCAACAAGAGAACTTGCTGCCCAGGTACATGATAATGTAAGAGACTATAGTAAGTATTTAGATATTAGATCGGCCGTAGTTTTTGGAGGTGTAAAAGCTGCTAGCCAAATAAAAACGTTAAGACAAGGCGTAGATATATTAGTAGCTACTCCTGGTAGATTATTAGATTTACACGATCAAAAAGCGGTATCTTTTAATAGAATAGAAGTACTTATTTTAGATGAAGCTGATAGAATGTTAGATATGGGTTTTGTTAGAGATATTAACAAAATTATTAGTTTTATGCCTGCAAAGCGTCAAAACTTACTGTTTTCTGCTACATTTTCATCAGAAATTAAAAGATTAGCTTCTGGTATTTTAAGAAATCCTATTTCTGTAGAAGCAGAACCAGAAAATTCAACTGCAGAGAAAGTTTCTCAAAAAGTATATGCTGTAGATAAAGGTAAAAAAACTGAGGTTGTTATCAATTTAATTAAAGATGGTAATTGGAGTCAGGTTTTAATTTTTACAAGAACAAAACATGGTGCCAATAAGTTAACTGAAAAGTTAGTAAAAGCAGGAGTTTCTGCTGCTGCAATTCACGGTAATAAAAGTCAGGGTGCACGTACAAAAGCATTGGCTAACTTTAAGAGTAATTCTATTCGTGTTTTAGTAGCAACTGATATTGCTGCTCGTGGTATTGATATTCCGTTATTACCACACGTTATTAACTTCGAATTACCAAATGTACCAGAAGATTATGTACACAGAATTGGTAGAACTGGTAGAGCAGGTGCAAAAGGAGAAGCTATTTCTTTAGTTTGTAGTGAAGAAACTGAATATCAAAAAGAAATAGAAAAAATATTAAAGCAAAAATTAAAGACCGAAGTTATTGAAGGGTATGAACCTAAAGATACTGCCGGTCCTAAAAGAGCTGCAACTCAAAAGAAAAAATCTAGCGGAGGAAAGAAAAAAGGTGTAGGCGCCTCACATAGAGGAGCTGCTGAAGGAAATAAAAAACCAAAGAGAGAACGCCCTAGTGATCCTTCGAGAAGAAGCGACGGTGCTCCAAAGAAAAATAGAAGAAGATAAAATTTAAATGAATTTTTCTTCTTACATAGAAAATATATTAAAATCTCAGGAACTTGATAGTCAAGTTTCTGAGATTCTTAGTTTTTTTACACCACTAACATTAACTAAAAATAGTTTTTTAGTTGAAAAGGGTAACGTTTGCAAATACTTTTGTTTCATAGAAAGCGGAATTTTACAACACGCTATTAATATCTTAGAAGAAGAAAAAACAACGTATTTAGCGTTAAAAAACTCCTGTACATCTGCCTTAAAAAGCTTCTTACAAGAAACTCCTTCTCGTAAAAACATTAAGGCATTAAGTGATTGTAATTTACAAGTAATTTTAGTGAAAGATTTTAAATATCTGTTAGAAAACAACACTGCTTTTCATCGATTTTATTATACTTTAATTGAAAAACAAATTTTTTTAATTGATGATTATCGCATCGATTTACTTACGCTTAGTGCAGAAGAACGTTACACAAAACTACTAACAAACGAAACTGAACTGCTACAAGAAGTTCCGCTACACTACTTGGCTTCTTTTTTAGGAATTTCTACTAGGCACATGAGTAGAATTCGAAAAAACATAAAATAGTGCCAAATGGCTACGCAATTAAATGTTTCTTTTATTTATTTTTGAGAACATTTTAATTGTTAGCATTATGAAATACAATCCTATAAACCGTGACCTTTTTATAAAGAACCGCAAAAACTTTATGGCGCAAATGAAGCCAAATAGTTTAGCTGTTTTTAACTCTAACGATGTATATCCGGTAAGTGCAGATAGTACACTTCCGTTCGAGCAACATCGAGATATATTTTTTTTAAGTGGTGTAGATCAAGAAGAAAGTATCTTAATACTATTTCCTAATTGCCCAAAAGAAGATTTGCGTGAAGTATTATTTTTACGTGAAACTAACGAACATATTGCTGTTTGGGAAGGTGAAAAATTAAACAAAGAAAAAGCACTAGCAACTAGCGGAATAAAATCTGTTTTTTGGTTACAAGACTTAGAGAAAGTAGTTGCAGAAATGATGGCTCTTGCCGAAACTGTTTATATAAATACCAATGAGCATTATCGTGCTTCTGTACAAACCGAAACTCGCGAAGCTCGCTTTACGAAATGGTTACTAGCAAAATACCCAGCACATTCTGTTGCTAAAAGTAATCCTATATTACAACGCTTACGTTCTCTAAAAGATCCGATAGAGCTAGATTTAATGCAGCAAGCCTGCGATATTACCGAAAAAGGTTTTAAACGTGTGTTAGATTTTGTAAAACCTGGAGTTTGGGAATATGAAATTGAAGCAGAGTTTATTCATGAATTTATTAGAAATCGTTCTAAAAAATTCGCTTACACACCAATTATCGCTTCAGGAAACAATGCAAACGTATTACATTATATCGAAAACAATCAACAGTGTAAAGAAGGTGATTTAATTTTGATGGATGTTGGTGCAGAATACGCAAATTACGCTGCCGATATGTCAAGAACTATTCCTGTTTCTGGTCGTTTTTCTGATCGTCAAAAAGCAGTATATAATGCGGTAAATCGTGTAAAAAATGATGCAACAAAATTATTAGTTCCTGGTACTATTTGGGCAGATTATCATGTTGAAGTTGGTAAATTAATGACCTCTGAATTATTAGGTTTAGGTTTATTAGATAAAGCCGATGTGCAAAATGAAGATAAAAATTGGCCAGCATATAAAAAATATTTTATGCACGGTACTTCTCACCATATAGGACTAGATACCCATGATTACGGATTATTACACCAACCTATGGAAGCTAATATGGTATTTACCGTAGAGCCTGGTATTTACATACCTAACGAAGGTTTTGGTATTCGTTTAGAAGATGATTTAGTGATTCAAGAAAAAGGAGAACCTTTTAACTTAATGCGCAACATACCTATTGAAGCTGACGAAATTGAAGATATTATGAATTCTTAATTCGTTTCAAATAATCATAAAAAAGCCTCCGAAAATTTCGGAGGCTTTTTCATTTACTAACGATTAAATAAAAATTATTCAACCGTTAAAGTATATTGTGGTGTAGGATTTAAAGGACAAAAATATACATATTCTCCTTTTTTTAAGACCACTTCTTTAGTTGTAGATTTTGCATTGTTTTTTACTAAAGATGTTACATAAGCTTCTTTAATATGATGCTCTGCCTCTATTTTTCCTTTTTCAGTTAAAACAAAACCAACATCATGACCTACATTTTTATTTGCTATTTCAAAAATATAAGTCCCTTCTTTTAAGGTCATTTTCTTTTGAGTAAATTCACCTTTAGTTTGTTCTAAAGACACTGTTTTAACTTCTTGTGCATTTGTATTTAATGCGAAACCTAATAAAATTAGTACTACTGCTATTACTTTTTTCATGATTTGATTTTTAAAAATTTGTGAATTATCTTTTTATGTCTATGAATTTGTTGTGAATTCTCCTGCTTTTACACTCGGAAAATCAACCTCTGTTTGTGCAATATGATTTACATAATTTGTTAGTGTATTAGAAACAACATTTAAAACAATTTCTAAAATATCACCGTCGTTATATCCTGCTACTTTTGCTGCAGCTATTTCATCAGAACTTACTTTACCTTTATTTTTAGTAACACTTTGCGCAAAATTTAAACCTGCCTGTATTTTTTCATCAGAAGCTAAACCTTTTCTACTTTGTTCGGTTTCTGCAAGTGTTAATCCATTCATTTTACCAATTGCCGTATGTGCAGATAAACAATAGTCACACTCATTTTCTTCTGCAATTGCCAATGCTAATTGTTCTCTAAATTTATTAGAGAAATTTCCGCTTGCGGTTAAATCTCCTAAACTTAAGTAAGTTTGTAAGGTTGCTGGTGAATTACCAAAAACCTTAATTAGATTGGGAATAAAGCCTAACTTTTTTTGTACTGCATCAAATAATTCTTTTGATTTTCCTGTGGTTGTTTCTGAATTTAAAGTTTTAATTCTTGTACTCATTTCTATTATTTTTAAAATTATTTATTTTCATTATTACAATTACAGATTTCTCTTTCTGAAAATTGTTCATTATATTCTTGATAGCCCCAACAGTTAGGGCATTGATATGCTTCGTTTGTCTTCATTACGTTAATATTTGTAAACTAAAAAGTACTAGTTATAATTATACTACAAAGATGCGGCAGGAACACTCTTTTAAAAATGGACAAAAGTTCCTTAAACTTGGACTTTAATCACTTTATTAACCTATGTTAAGAAAATATTAATAAACGCGCCATACATTTGTAGTGTTATTATAAATAGCGTATCCCCAATATGTTATAACCCCCTAAGTAATAGCATTCCCTTAAAAAAACAACCCCCAACTCGTGACCCTTGTGTGTTACGAGTTTTTTTATGCCCTTTTTTTCTGTAAATATCCTTTTGCGCTATTTGAAATCATTTTTGATTAAAAACAAGAAATAAAGTTTAAAAATCATTTATTAACATAGGTTAACTAACTACTAATAAATGTGTTATATATTTGTAGTGTTATTATATGTAACATATCCCCAATATGTTATAATCCCCTAAGTAATAGCATTCCCTTAAAAAACAACCCCCAACTCGTGCCCCTTGTGTGTTACGAGTTTTTTTATGTTTTTATTTTCACTACAAATGTTCTTTTGTCTTTTTTGAAATCATTTTTGATTAAAAACGAGAAATAAAGTTTAAAAACCATTTATTAACATAGGTTAATGAACTATTAGTAAATATGCTATATATTTGTAATGTTATTATATGTAACATATCCCCAATATGTTATAATCCCTTAAGTAATAATACCCCTTAAAAAAATAACCCCTAACTCGTGACCCTTGTGTGTTACGAGTTTTTTTATGCCCTGTTTACATCAAAAATTCACTATTGTTATTTTAGAAATTGTTTGGGAGATTGTCCTGTTGCTTTGGTAAAAAAACGAGAAAAATATGCAGGATCATTAAATCCTAAATCAAAGGCTATCTGCTTTACAGCCTTTGTTGAGTATAATAATTGGCGCTTCGCTTCTATTATTATTCTATTCTTAATATAATCACTTGGTGTTTTACTATTTGTTTTTTGAAAATGCTTTGTTAATGATTTAGACGAAATACCCAAACGATTAGCATAATCACTCACACTGTGTAATTTCTTAAAATTTAATTCTACTAATAAACTAAATTCTTTAAATAACTTTGTTTCAGTATCTCCTTTAATTATAAAATCTTCTTTTTTAATACGAACTGAATGGATGATAAATTGTTTTAAATAGGCTTGTAACATATCATATTGTGCTATCTGATTATTTTCAAATTCATCTATTAAGCTCTCAATAATAAAACTCAACTTTTTAACATCTTTCTCTTTAGGCTTAACAAATGGTGTTTCATATATATTATTAAATAAAACACCGTTACAAGCAACTTCAGTGTCATGAGTTTGAATACAGTAAAAATCTTGGATAAAATTTAATTGATAAGCTACTTTTATTTTTTCTGAATCTACAGAAAATATTTGTCCTGGTGATAAAAAAAACAAAACACCGTCGTTAAAAGAATAGCTTTCAAAATCGATATGATAAGTACCGCTACCTTCTTTTATCCAAAAAATCTTATAAGTATTTATTTGTTCTGGTTTATTAACTACACATGCTTTTTCGAATTTTACTTCTTCTAATTTAAAAACATCTTTATATTTATAGGTTTTTATTTCTTGAATAGCCATTGTTTAATCTCATTTTTTTCTTGGTCGAAAAAATATGATTAGCTAACAAAACAAGGCTATCTTTGGTGAAAATTAAAGTTATTTTGAGTAAGAATTATTTATATATCGCTTTGCTGTTTTTTAGCCTTTCTTTATTCTCACAATCTAACTGGAAAAAATTTAAAGAACTTTCTCCTTCAAAAAAAATCTGGGTTATATTACATCCTTTTAAAGTAAAACAGGCGTTAAAAATTTCTGAAAAAGCACGCCAAGTAGCGGATTCGATTAAAAAAACAACTTTGTTAGATGGTGATGCGTCAGGCGGGCAAGTAGATGCATTTCGCCATGCTTTTTGGATGGCTAGTTTACGCCAAGAAATAGGAAAAAATGCGGCACGTTCTTTAGGTAAATCACACGAAAAAGAAAACTATAGAACTTATAAAAAACGTAAACTAGAAGACGGCATTGTTCCTGATAAAATAGCAACTACCATGGATTTATTTAACAATGAAGTAGGTCTTTCTCTTACCCGAAAAAAAGGTGAAACTTCTGAGAAAAGTTTAATATATCGTGTTATAAATGAAATTTATTTTGGCAGACTAAAAGTTATAAAAAAAGATAGTGCTGGTAATTTTTTAACATGTAAAAATAAACCTATTTCACTAAAGTCTTTAAAAGGTAAATGGAGAAATAATAAATGTTTAGTAGATTCTAATTATAAAAAATAAATGCAAAAAGTATATTTTATTTCTGGCACCATGTGTACAATTGATTTATGGCAATTTGTGTTTCCTAGATTAGAAAACATAGTACCTATTTATATTGATATTACTTCGGCAACTTGTTTTAAGGAAGTTAATAAAATAATAGTAGCTAAAATTGAAGCTCCTGCTATAATTGTTGGGTTTTCTTTAGGCGGATTTTCAGCTTTAAACTTTGCTGTTCATTATCCAGAAAAAGTAAAGAAATCAGTAATAATTGCAGCAAATACAAACGGATTAAACGAAAAAGAAATAGCACTACGAGACAGTACTATTTCTTTTTTAGAAAAACATAAATATAACGGAATTTCAAGAGCAAGAATTAAACAATTTTTACATTCTGATAATCATCAAAATGAAGAAATTACTGCTATAATTAAAAAAATGGATGCCGATTTAGGTAAAGATGTTTTAATTCGTCAATTAAAAGCTACGTCTGACAGATTAGATATCTCAAAGGAGGTTTTAAAATTAAATATTCCTCTAGTTTTTATTGCTGCTGAAAATGATAATTTAATTCCTATTAAAAACATACTTTTTCTTGTAAAGAAATTACAAAAAAGCATTTTTTTTAGTATTAAAAATTGCGGACACATGATTACTTTAGAAAAACCAAAAGAATTATCTAACATATTAAATAAGGTTGTTTTGTAAGATATTTTCTAATAACTTCGCTACCACTCAGCTCAAAATTTGTAATAAGAAAATTATAAAAAAACTTCTAAAAGGTTAAGAAAATGCTTGAGTTAAGTACATAAGAATATGACAAGATTTATAAAAAAAAATAAAAAAGAAATTGGTCTAGCTCCTGATGATTTAATCTTTAGAGGAGAGAAGAAAACAGATTTAATTTCACTTAGAATTATTGATTTCGATTCTAAAAATTTAACTGAAGACACTGCCAAAACAGTAAAGGAAATCAGTGAATTTCAGCACAAAGAAACCGTTACTTGGATAAATGTAGATGGCCTTCATAACACCTCTATAATGCAAGAAATAACAACTGCTTTTAAACTAGATACTTTAGTTTTACCTGAAGTTTTAAATACTGAAGCAAGACCTAGAGTTATAGAGTATGACAATTGTACATTAATAACAATTAAAATGTTAATGTTAGATGAAAGCCAAAGTAAAACTATTGTTGAAAACTTAAGCTTGATTCTTACAAAAACGGTGTTAATGTCTTTTCAGGAGCAAAAAGGAGATGTATTTGAACCTGTAAGAGAAAGAATAAGAAAACAGAAAAAAAGAATACGCACCGGTGGAACCGATTATTTAACCTTTGCTTTATTAGATATTGTAGTTGATAACTACTTGTATGTAATTAGTGTTTTAGGTGAAAAAATAGAAACTTTGGAAGAAAACCTACTATTAAACCCTAGTAAAGATACTATTACAGAAATAAACAATTATAAGCGTGAGCTAAATTTCTTACGCAAGAGCATAAAACCAGCTAAAGAAATGATTTTTTCATTAGCTAAAACCGATTCTGATTTTATTACCGAAAGCACTTACGTTCACTTTAAAGAGCTAGAAGATAATATTAGCCAAGCAAATGATGCTACAGACAGCTACCGTGAAATTTTATCAGACCAATTAAATGTGTATCACACAACTATTAGTAGCAAACTAAACGATATCATGAAATTTTTAACGGTGTTTTCTGTAATTTTTATTCCGTTAACTTTTATCGCAGGTATATATGGTACAAATTTCGAATATGTACCTGAACTTACATACAAATACAGTTATTTTATAATGTGGTTTGTAATGATAATAGTTGCCGTTGCCATGCTTCTATTTTTCAAGAAAAAGAAATGGTTTTAATCCGTTTATAGTTTTTTAGTATGAAAAATAACAAAGAAATAGACAAAATAGCCTTTATAGAAATTAAAGACCAAAAGATTTTAAGCACAAAATCTAAAGGTAAAACTAAATATTACATTCCTGGTGGCAAACGCGAAAATGGAGAAAATGATGAACAAACTCTAATTAGAGAAGTATTTGAAGAATTAAGTGTTCATATATTACCAGATACTGCAGAATACATAGGTACTTTCTCAGCTCAATCAGACGGAGAAAAAGAAGGAATAAATGTAATTATGACTTGCTACAAAGCTAAATATTCTGGGGAGTTAAAAGCGAGTAGTGAAATTGAAGAAATAAAATGGTTAAATTTTAAAGACCTTCAAATTATTTCAGATGTTGATAAAAAGATATTCACTTTTCTTAATCAAAAAGGAGAGTTGATGTAAAATAAAAAATCTAAGGTTTTGTAAAAAAAATTAAACCACATGCGAAAAATATTATTTTTATTACTGATCTCTTGTGTCTGTTTATATAGCCAAGAAGAAATCAATAACTCTAAAAAATTTAATATTTTATTTATTGGTAATAGTCTTACTTACACTAATAAATTACCAAAACTTGTAAAAAAAAGAGCGAAGCTTAAAGGAATAAATATTAACACAAAAATGATTGCCCTACCGAACTACTCTATCGAAGATCATTGGAAAGAAAAGAAGGTTCAAAAACTAATTTCAACTAAAAAATACGATTTTGTAATTATTCAGCAAGGACCTTCATCACTAAGTGATGGTAGAAAAATGTTAATAAAATATGGTAAAAAATACAGTCAATTATGTAAATTAAGTGAAGTAAAACTTTGTTAGTTTATGGTTTAGCCTGCTTTAAACTACTATCATACATTCAATGAGGTTATAAAAAACCATACGGATGCTACACTAATTAATAACGCAATTTTACTGCCAGTAGGTAAAGTATGGAAAGATTATATAGAAGCTACCAAAAACAATGAATATTACAGTTTCGATGAATTTCACCCCTCACTTAAAGGTAGTCAAAGAGCTGCAGAAGTTATTGTAGAATCTTTGTTTATAAAGAAATAACATTCTAAAAACTATATTTAAATCATATAAATCCTAACTAAACTTCAAAAAAACATTAGTTTTATTTAAACACATTCTAAATGTGCTACAAAAAAAATAAGATAGTTTGTTCGGCTAGTAGTTATAGCTTAAATTTGTGTTATATATATTTTTTAATAAATAAATAAAATAATGGGATTATTAAAATCTTCTATTGGAAGAAAATTTGCCATGGCACTTTCGGCGTTCTTCTTGATGTTCTTTTTATTACAACATTTTGCAATAAACATCACTTCAATTTTTCCGGACAACGGAGCAACTTTTAACAAGTTATCTCATTTTATGGGAACCAACCCGTTAATTCAATATGTAATGCAACCTGTCTTAATTTTTGGTGTAGTTTTTCACTTTGTAATGGGGTTCGTCTTAGAATTAAAGAACAACAGTGCACGTAAAATAAGTTATGCTAAAAATAACGGAGGCGCAA
The DNA here is from genome assembly GCF_057732375.1 of Tenacibaculum sp. M1.3A. Classification (NCBI taxonomy): domain Bacteria; kingdom Pseudomonadati; phylum Bacteroidota; class Flavobacteriia; order Flavobacteriales; family Flavobacteriaceae; genus Tenacibaculum; species Tenacibaculum sp. M1.3A. Next base: position 76,822 of record NZ_JBYJEF010000006.1, read on the forward strand.
ATTCTACTTGGATGAGTAGAAACATGATTTGGTCTGGTATTGCAATTTTAGCATTTGTAGTATTACATTTTATCGATTTCTGGTTTCCAGAATTGAATACAAAATTTATTAAAGGAGACATGTCTGGTCTTATCAACCCTGATGTTGCTGATAGCGGACTTAGATACTTTGAGGAATTACAGCACAAATTTGTAGACCCTATTAGAGTAGGAGCTTACGTATTAGCGTTTGTATTTTTAGCAATGCACTTATTACATGGTTTTACTTCGGCTTTCCAATCGGTTGGAGCAAACAACAAATACACTAAAGGATTGAAAACATTCTGTAAGATTTATGCAATTGGTTTACCTGTTGGATTTATCATTATTGCATTATTTCACCATTTCAATCATTAATACGAAACAAGTATGGCTTTAGATTCAAAAATACCAAAAGGTCCATTAAAAGATAAATGGACAGATTATAAAAATCATATCGATTTAGTAAATCCGGCTAACAAACGTAACATTGATGTTATTGTAGTTGGTACAGGATTAGCAGGTGGTTCTGCTTCAGCAACTTTAGCTGAATTAGGCTACAACGTAAAAGCATTTGCTTATCAAGATTCTCCTCGTAGAGCGCATTCAATTGCAGCACAAGGTGGAATTAATGCAGCAAAAAATTACCAAGGTGATGGAGATTCTACTTATCGATTATTTTACGATACTGTAAAAGGAGGGGATTATCGTTCTCGTGAAGCAAATGTTTACCGCTTAGCAGAAGTTTCAGCAAATATTATTGATCAATGTGTAGCACAAGGAGTTCCTTTTGCTCGTGATTATGGTGGATTGTTAGATAACCGTTCGTTTGGTGGAGTGTTAGTTTCTCGTACTTTTTATGCGAAAGGACAAACGGGTCAACAATTATTATTAGGTGCTTATTCTGCAATGAACCGTCAAATTGCTCGTGGTAAGATTGAAATGTTCAATCGTCATGAAATGTTAGATGTTGTTTTAGTTGATGGAAAAGCACGTGGGATCATCGCTCGTAACTTAGTTACTGGTGAAATAGAACGTCACTCGGCACATGCTGTTGTTATTGCATCTGGTGGATACGGAAATGTATATTTCTTATCAACAAACGCCATGGGATCTAACGTAACTGCAGGTTGGAAAGTACATAAAAAAGGAGCGTATTTCGCAAATCCTTGTTATACACAAATTCACCCAACATGTATTCCACGTTCGGGAGATTACCAATCGAAACTGACGTTAATGTCTGAATCATTACGTAATGATGGTCGTATTTGGGTTCCTAAAAACATGGAAGATGTATTGGCTATTAGAGAAGGTCGCAAAAAACCAACAGACTTAACAGAAGATCAAAGAGATTATTATTTAGAAAGACGTTATCCTGCATTTGGTAACTTAGTACCTCGTGATGTTGCCTCAAGAGCAGCAAAAGAACGTTGCGATGCTGGTTACGGAGTAAATGCAACTGGTGAAGCTGTTTATTTAGATTTTGCATCGGCAATTCAGCGTTACGGAAAAGAGAAAGCAAAAATTCAGAATATTGCAAACCCTTCAGATGCAAAAGTATATGAATTAGGTAAAGCAATTGTTGAAGCTAAATATGGTAATTTATTTCAGATGTACAATAAGATTGTAGATCAAGATCCTTATAAAACTCCAATGATGATTTATCCTGCTGTTCACTATACCATGGGAGGTGTTTGGGTTGATTACAATTTAATGACTACTATTCCTGGTTGTTACGCAATTGGAGAAGCAAATTTCTCTGATCATGGAGCAAATAGGTTAGGTGCCTCTGCTTTAATGCAAGGATTAGCTGATGGTTATTTCGTATTGCCTTATACTATTGGTGATTATTTAGCTGATGATATTAGGACTGGGAAAATTTCAACTGATAGCTCAGAATTTGAAATAGCCGAAAAAGAAGTAACCGAAAGAATTGAATTTTTCATAAATAATAAAGGAACACACTCTGTTGATTATTACCACAAGAAATTAGGTAAAATTATGTGGGATAAATGTGGAATGTCTAGAAATGCTGCAGGGTTAAAAGTAGCTATCGAAGAGATTTCAGCCCTCAGAAAAGATTTCTGGAAAAATGTAAACGTTCCTGGAACAACAACAGAATATAATGAGCAATTGGCTAAAGCAGGTAGAGTAGCAGATTTTCTTGAATTGGGTGAGCTATTTGCTAAAGATGCTTTAATTAGAGAAGAATCTGCAGGAGGACACTTTAGAGAAGAGCACCAAACTCCAGATGGAGAAGCAAAAAGAAATAAAGAATTTCAGTTTGTTTCAGCATGGGAATATAAAGGAGAGCCAAAAGATGCCGTTTTACACAAAGAAGCCTTGGCTTACGAGAATATAGAAGTTAAAGAAAGAAGTTATAAATAAAAAAGATAGTATGAACTTAACACTTAAAATTTGGCGTCAAATAGATGCAAACGACAAGGGAAAGATGGTCGATTACAAAGTGACTGATATTTCAGAGCACATGTCTTTTTTAGAAATGATGGATGTTCTTAATGAGCAGATAATTAATAAAGGTGAAGAACCTGTTGCTTTTGATCATGATTGTCGTGAAGGAATTTGCGGTATGTGTTCTATGTATATTAATGGAGAAGCTCATGGTCCTGATAGGGGTGTAACAACTTGTCAGTTACATATGAGAATGTTTAAAGACGGTGATACGATTACTATTGAACCATGGAGAGCTGCTGCTTTTCCTGTGATCAAAGATTTAGTGGTAGACCGATCTTCTTTCGATAGAATTCAGCACGCAGGAGGATATATTTCGGTAAACACTTCTGGTAATACACAAGATGCAAACTCGATTCCTATTTCTAAAGAGGCAGCAGACAAAGCGATGGATGCAGCAACTTGTATTGGTTGTGGTGCATGTGTTGCAACTTGTAAAAATTCTTCTGCAATGTTATTTGTTGGAGCTAAAGTATCGCAATATGCCTTATTACCTCAAGGACAAGTAGAAGCTACAGATCGTGTTTTAAACATGGTAGCACAAATGGATGCTGAAGGTTTTGGTAACTGTACAAATACAGGAGCTTGTGAAGTTGAATGCCCGAAAGGAATTTCATTAGAAAACATTGCTCGTATGAATACTGAGTTTATGAAAGCTAGCTTAAAAGGATAAAACCTTTTTTATATATAAAATTAAAATCCCGAGTTTTCACTCGGGATTTTTTTATTTAGAAGCAATTACATTTTTACCTGTAACGAATCCTTTAATTTTTACTCGTGTTCGTTTTGTTTTTGCATTTGATATGATGGTAAACATTTTAGAAAAACCACCTATTCTATTAGTGTCATAAGTAACCTCTATACTCCCTTTTTTACCTGGCATAATTGGCTTTTCTGGCTTCTTTGGTACTGCACATCCACAAGTGGATACAACTTGTTTTATAATTAAAGGAGCGTTGCCAATATTAGTAAATTCAAAAACACGTGTCTTTTCTGATCCTTGTATTATTTTACCATAATCGATAGTTGAATTTACAAATTTAAATTCTTGCGCGTTGGCTGCCATTGTTACCAAACAAACGGCGATTAATGTTAAAGTTGATTTCATGTATTTTAGTTTTTAGTGATATATTATTATTTCTGAATCTTCTAAAAGAGAAAATTAGATTACTTTTTTAATTTTCTCAATCATTGATAATGCATTGGCGTTATTCGGATTTAATTCTAAAACCTTGTTATAATTTTTTAGTGCTTGCCCATAATTTTTAATGCTATAATAAGCTTCTCCCAAACTATCAAAAACACTGTGCTTGTATGGGTAAATTTTCGTGTTTAGTTGAAAAACAAACAATGCTTTTTCCGTGTTTTTAGATCTAAGTAATTTATACCCATATGTGTTTAACTCTCTACTTCCTTTGGTAAATTCAGAAAATGAAATCAATAAGTTATTTTCATCCTTTTGTAGTTCTTTTATGGTTTTTGCCTTCATCAAAGCATTTAAACGCTCAACAACAACATAATTAGGCGTGTAATTTTTTCCGTTAATAATAATAAGTATATCTCGTTCGAAATCTTGCTTTGGTGATTCAACGATTCTACCAATTTCTTTATCATTTTTATAAAAAATAAAAGTAGGTACTCGGTGAATATTTAATCCTTTTTCTTCTCGGTTTGGTGATGTTTTATAAGCTTCTGGTTTTTTATCAACAGCAATCATCGATAATTTTTTGGTATCAAAACCAGCTTCATTTATCACTTTATAAAATTTCGGAATTTCTCTTTTACTATCGCCACACCAGCTACCGTAAAAAGCTTTAATTTTATAATTTGCAAGAGGGTTTTTTAATCGACTAATTACTTTATCATTCGTTAAATATTGATTGTAATTTTCTTGAAACCAAGAAAAATCATCAATTTTAAAAGCATTTTTATCAGTTTTACCTAATAACATTAGTCTGCCTTTACTGTCTTTCGTTGTTTTATTTATCTGTTGTCCGAAAGCAATACTGTTAATTAGCAAGCAAAGCATTATGGTTGATTTTTTCATTTATTTATGTTTTACTCGAAAGTCGATATTTCTTACATTAAAAAAAAATCAGAAGTATACACATCAAAAAAAAAGGTATCAACTGCAATAGCGCATTAAAAAGCGGCAGTATATACTTTGTAAACAACCTTTGGTACCTATTATTTTGCCGAATGGCTTAATTTTAGTTACTTACAAACACTATGATTAAACTAAACAGAAAGCACAGTGCAGAGCTCTTAATACACGCACTTTTTTGGGTGTTATTTACATTTGTATCACTATTTGTTTTTACACCTTATTATTGGGCTGAAAATCCGTTTTTACAGTATTTTTTCATCCTCGTTGTTATCGTTTATGTAAACAATCAAATATTGCTACCATTTTTTGTAAAAAAGAAATGGTACCTATTCTATAGCCTCATTTTTATACTCATATCGTTTTTAACAACACAATTGTATTGTTATGTATTTGCGCGCTGCGGATGTTCAATTACAAAATGTTTAAGTGATTATTTATGGCAAACTTTAACTCCGCTTTTATTTTTCTCTTTTATATGGATGTTATTTCAATATATAGATCAATCAGAAAAAGTGTTGAAAATAGAGCAAGAAAGAACTGAAATGGAATTAAAATTCTTAAAATCACAGATAAATCCACATGTATTATTTAACAACTTAAATACAATTTATTCGTATGCGATTGAAAAACCAGACAAAGCACCCGATTTGATTTTAAGATTATCAGACAATTTAAAACATGTGCTATACGAGAGCAATGCCAAAAAAGTAAATCTTGATAAAGAAATTCAGTTTATAGATAATTACATCGCATTTCATAAAATTAGAACCGAGGGAATCAAACAAATTAATTACCAAACCTCAACAGATAATCATTGTTATGAAATAGCACCGTTATTGTTAATAACGATTATAGAAAATGCTTTTAAACACAGTGTTTTTAATAGTGTTATTGATATAAATATTAAGGCAGAACAAAATAAATTAACCTGTAGTTCCGAAAATCATTACAATGAAAAACCTATACAAAGCAAGGCTGCAATCGGCCTAGATAATCTTATAAAACGTTTAGATTTATTATACAAAAACAAGTATGAATTAAGTATTAATAATACTAGTACTTTTAAAGTGCTGTTAACTGTAAACTTAAATTAATTAGGTATGAATTGTATTATTATAGAAGACGAGCTTCCGGCACAAAATATTGTGAAGAGTTATATACGTAAAATTCCGGATTTAGAATTAATAGCTGCTTTTCAAACAGCAATTAGTGCGAATGAGTTTTTAAAAAGCAATACAGTTGATACTATTTTTTTAGATATTAATTTACCTGATATATCTGGCTTAGATTTTATAAAAACAATTAAAAATCCGCCGAAAATAATTATTACAACTGCCTATCCTGATTATGCAGTTTCTAGTTTCGAATTGGATACAATTGTAGATTATTTAGTAAAACCTTTTTCTTTTGATCGCTTTTTAAAAGCAGTAACAAAAGCAGAAAATCAAGTAAAGAATATAAAAATTAAAGATAAGGAAGTAATTTACTTAAATATAGATAAAACCATCCATAAAGTATATTTAGAAGAGATACTGTATTTAGAATCTGACAGAAATTATGTTACTTTTTTTACTATTGATAAAAAACTAACAATTATAGATTCATTAAAAAATTGGAAAGATACTTTAGATGAGCGTTTGTTTGTACAAATTCACAAGTCGTATGTTGTGAATTTAAAAAAAGTAGAGAAGTTTACAGGAACTAACTTATGTATTAAAAACAAAATTCTGCCTATTGGCAGAACTTATAAAAAAGAACTATTGGTTAACTTAAAAGCTAACCAATAGTTGTAATATTATATACTTATTCCCAAGAGTTGTTCGCTTCTTCACCTCCCCAAGTTATAGTAACTAAATAAGGATTGTCAATAAAAGGATTTCTGTTTCCTTGGGCATCAGAAATTACATTATTTCTTTGTCTTTCGAAATCAGAAACTGGATCCTCTTTATTCCATTTTAAGAATAACTCCATAGAACCAACCTTGTCAAAAGTTTCACCATATCTTACATTTAAATAAAATACCATTCTAGCGATATCCCCTTTCCATTCATCTCCAGGAAACCAAGTACTACCTTCCTTTTTATATGTTCCTGTTCCATCTATAAAAGGAAAATTAGACCTTTGAGTATTAACAGCATCATCACATGAACGTAAGTGGTGTAAATCTGCTACAGCATCTTCTGCAGTTAACTTAGATTGTGGATATACGTGTTCTGTATTAAATGTTTGTGTAGTATATGTATTAGAGCCAGAAGTATACTCTCTTTCATCTCTACTTTCGCTTGTATACATTAAAATAACATTAGCTACATTACTTAAATCTTCATCTGCATCATATAAATAACTATGTCTTTGACCGTAAGTTAATATATTAGTGTGAGAGCTTGTAACTAAATCTTTTAAAGTATTGTAGTTGGTATTTTTATCATTTATAAAAGATACTCCGTTATAATACGCTGCTAACTCTGCAGGTATATTAAATGATATTACTTCTACAACGTTTATTGTTATTGTTGCTGTTGCACAAGTTGCTGTTGCATCGTTGTCACATAATGTATAAGTAAAAGTATCTTGCCCTGAAAAACCAGTCTCAGGAGTATAAGTTATTGTTCCATCACTATTTAAAGTAACAGTACCATTTGTACTTGAATCATCTAACGAATCAACCTTAGCATCATCTACAATAGTATCATTATCTAGGTGACTACTAATATTAATTGTAGAGTTAATACCTACGTTATAACTATCGTTAACAGCTTCTGGGCTACCATTATCTTTAACGTTAATTGTAACTGTAGCTGTAGAGCAAATTTCAGGAGATACTTTACTACAAATAGTATAATTGAAGCTGTCTTCACCAGAAAAATTATTTGATGGTGTATAAGTGTAGGTAATACGTTCTACTTCGATAGTACCGCCATTAGCTGTAGCATCATCAAAGGTAATAGTAATTCCTGTAGAAGGATATTCATCGTTTGTTAAAAAACTTGGTAACTCTAAAAAAGTACCCTCGTTAGCTTCAAAAACATCATCATTAGCTATTATTACAATTTCTTCATCTACTGGGTCTGGAGTAGGGTCTGGTTTTACAACATCTGATTCATTTCCTCCACAATTGATAAGTAACAAGGTTAAAAAACCAAGAAATAATACTTTTTTCATCATTTTACTCTTTAAATTATTGTTTTTTTATTTTATCATGTACTTTGGCAGGAATGTTATCATTCCATACAGTTAATATATCTGTAGCTACACTCGCTCCGCTACCTGCTGCTATAGCAAACTGACTGCGTATACCTGATAAAGTACCGCAAACATACAAACCTTTTTTAATTAAGTAGTTAAAATTACGTAATTGTACTCTGTCTTTCATCACATTAGCTCTCATATGAGGCTCAATATACTGCTCTAAACCAGCTATTTCAAATGGTTTAGAATAGTTTAAGGCTACAACTACCTTTTTACTGTAATATTCATTTTTATTGGTTATTACTTTATAACCATCTTCATTGTCTAGAACTGCTACCACTTTTTCATTTTCAATTTGAGAAACATGCGGGTATTGATTTGATAACTGTTCTGTTCCTTGCTCTAAAATATCGCTACCTAAAGTACCTGTAGGCAATCCCAAAACATTATTAAACAAAGCATTTTGTAAATGAGATGTTCTTTGATGCATTAAAATACCAACTTTTTTATTTTTAGCGTACTCTTTTTTATAAGCAGAACCTATAACTAGTGCACATTGCATACCAGAAACTCCACCTCCTATAATTAAACAATCAAAAATCATTTATGCTAATAATACTTTAATGTTTTCAGCAAATAGTCTTACTGCGATCGCTAATAAGATAACTCCAAAAATCTTTCTAATAATTTTAATTCCGTTATTACCTATAATTTTTTCTATTCTAGAAGATGTTTTTAGTACAATGTAAATAACTATTACGTTTAATAAAACGGCTATAATTATATTTGATATATGAAATTCGGCCCTTAAAGATAAAAGAGTTGTTAAACTACCCGGACCTGCAATTAAAGGAAATGCTAACGGGAAAACAGTTGCTGTTAATGTTTCATCTTCATCATCTTTATACAAAGTGATTCCTAAAATCATTTCTAAAGCTATAAAAAATAAAATAAATGCACCTGCAACAGCGAAAGAATGTACATCTACACCAATAACACCTAATAATTCTTTACCAACAAATAAAAACAGAATCATTATAAAACCTGCGATAACCGATGCTTTTTCAGACTGTATATGCCCAACCTTTTTACGTAAGTCGATAATAATAGGTATGTTACCTATAATATCAATTACTGCAAACAACACCATAAATGCTGTAAAAATTTCTTTTATATTAAAATCCATAATATGTTATTTTTCAGCTGCAAAATTATATAAGTAATGTTACAATCTAGTATTTTTGCACTTAAATTTTATGTGAAGTTATTGTTAACTTGCACTTTTAAATATATTTTATGTTTCAATTAGGAAAAACTATCGTTTCAGAAGATCTTATCGATAAAGATTTTGTTTGTAATTTATCTGCTTGTAAAGGAGCTTGTTGTATTGACGGTGATGCTGGCGCCCCTTTAGAAAAAGAGGAAACAAAGATTTTAGAAGATATATATCCTAAAATTAAACCCTTTCTTCGTAAAGAAGGTATTGAGGCTATTGAGAAACAAGGTGTGTGGATTACCAGTGACTTTGGTGAACTAGAAACGCCTTTAATTAATAATGCTGATTGTGCTTATGTTATTTTTGATGATAAAAACACGGCATTATGTGCTATTGAAGAAGCTTATAATCAAGGTGTTGTAGATTGGAAAAAACCTGTTTCTTGTCATCTTTACCCTGTTAGAGTGAAGGATTACAGTGAGTTTTCTGCTGTTAACTACGACAAATGGGAAATTTGTGACGATGCTTGTTCTTTAGGTAAAGAATTGCAAGTGCCTGTTTATAAATTTGTAAAACAAGCACTGGTTAGAAAGTTTGGACAAAACTGGTATGATGAATTAGAGCAAATTGCAGAAAAAAGAAATAGATAATCTTATATATTATAAAAACAAAAACGACGCTAAATAGCGTCGTTTTTTATTATTTACAAGGTATTTTATTATTCTAATTAACACTAAAACTCCAAACTTGTCCTATAGACTTTGCTCCTGAGTTATCAATCGTATTAACTTTCCAATAATATGTTTTACCTGTTGCAACAGTTACATTATATAATTCTTCATCTTGAGAACTTGCTACATCTGTTAAATCTGCATCTTCACCAAAGAAAACCTCATATGATAATGTATCATCTGTATTAGAATCAGCACCTACCCATTGTAAATCAACAGACACAATTGATGCCTCTAATGCTGCTTCAGCTGCTGGACTAACTAATTCTGCTGTAAAAGGAGCATTATTTGCTTCTCCTGTTCCTTTCGTATAAAATGCAAACACAGAAGATGTTTCTCCTGATAAGCCTTTACTATCAGTAGCGGTTACTCTCCAATAATAAGCAACTCCCTTGTCTAAATTTATAGATTTAGTAGAAGAATTAGCTGTTTCAGTTTTAATAACAGTAGTCATATCTCTACTATTAGAAAACTCCACTTTATAACTAATAGCATCATTATTAGCATCTGTAGCATCACTCCAATCAAAAGCAATTGTATTATCTATACACAATAAATCTTGTGTTGGGTATGCTAAACTAACTTTACTTGGAGCTTCGTTAACCACCTCTGGTTCTCCTCCTCCTTTACTACTTCCACCTCCACAAGCAACAAATAGTGGAATTGAAAATAATGTGATTGTTTTTATTGCTTTTCTCATTTTTTTAATATTTTAAAAGTATTAGTCTTATCGTTTCCTAGTTTCAGTATATAAATTCCTGCTTTATAACTATTGAATGGAATTGATAATTCATTTCCTTGTCTTTCTATGGTTTTATCTAAAACTACTTTACCTCTTACATCAAATACAATAACTTTAACATTATTTGAGGTATCTACTGGTAATAATAATTCTATAGATTCTGTTACTGGATTGTTTCTTAAGAAAACATTATCAATAACTGTTTCAAATTTCCCTTCACATGCTTTTGCTGAAGTTACCTCTAAAACACCTTTTCCTTCAACCTTAACGTTAAAAGTTGATTGCTCGAATGTATTAATTAAGTCACCATTTAAAAACACTTTATAAGGTGCCGTTCCTGAACTTACATTTACGGTATAATCTCTAGATTGGTTATTTTTAGCCACTCTTAATGAAAAAGCTTCAGCTGCTTTTATATTTATTTCAAAACATTGTTTGTAATCTTTACCATCAACCTCTACACAAACTTCATAACTACCAGTAGCTAAGTTTTCGAAAGTTAACGATGCAGATGTTAATGCTACTGTTTCATCTTTACCTTCTCCTTTTAAAGTTAACGTATAGTTTACAAATGTTTGTTGAACATTAATGGTAATTTTACCATCACTTTCACCTACACATGTTTCTGATATAGTTTCAATTGAAATGTTATTTTGGGTAGCATAACTTGTATCACAAACATCTCCTACTCCATTTCCGTTAGTATCTGTTTGATCAGGGTTTGCAACAGTAGGACAGTTATCATTAATATCTAAAATATTATCAGTATCTGAATCTTGACATACATCTCCAATCCCATTTTCATCAGAATCTGCTTGATCTGAATTAGCTACAGTAGGGCAATTGTCATTAATATCTACTACACCATCAGAATCAGAATCTTGACATACATCACCAACACCATTTTCATCAGAATCTACTTGGTCTGGATTAGCGGTCGTAGGGCAGTTATCTTCTCCATTTAAAACGCCATCATCATCTTCATCTCCATTCGGATCTAACTTGAATTCCCCTGAGAAAACACCTCTACCATAAGTAGCAGCAAAAACAGTATTGTCATCGCGTAAATCTAAATCTAATACAGGTACATAACTCATTCCGTTATATGCTTGTATCCAATTTGGTGAAGCTGCATTAAAGTTCGTCGTTTTCCATACTCCTAAATTAGTCCCAATTATTACCTCATTAATAAGTAATGGGTTTTTTAAAATTGTTTTAACCGGGATATCAGGAAAATCACCTTCTTTGTTTACCCATGTAGCTCCTGCATCATTAGAATACCATATATTAACAACACCATAATTATGCATTGTAACAAAGATTTCTGTTTCATTAGACCCAAACTCTATATCTGATATAGAACCAACAAATTCTGAGCCAGTTATATCAGACCAAGTACTAGAATCTGTGTTCGCATTTTCTACTTTTAATATTTTACCACTGTTAAGTCCTATGTATAATTTACTAGAAGTTTTAGTATATGGAGAAACTTTTAATACAGATGGTGCTGCATCCATTAAGTCATTAGTTAAATTAGATTTTAATATTGTATTTAATAAATTAGAATACCTTTTAACAATATAGTTGGTTCCTTTAGAATAATTAGAGTACAAAATATTTAAATTAGAATCTAAATCTTCTTGATTAATAAAACTTCCATTAGATCCTGCAGCACCTGATTCAGAATTTATATTCTTATCCGTTCCTGTTGCATAATCATATAAATATATAGCGTCATTATAAACATAATTAGTAATAAAGTATTTATCTGAACCATCTACGTCAAAAAAACTTGCTGCTCCATCTCCACCTGTAGGTTCTGTTGAGCTATTCACCCCAGCAGCACCATCCTCAACTAACTGTGTTCCATTGTCTTGAGCTCCTGCTAAGAAATAATCTTTCCCATCAAAGGCGGTCGTCGGTGCAACACCTACTGTGTAAAACTGTAGTGTATTATAATTATTATTTCTAGCATCAATAGTGGTTCCTGAATCATTTGAAAGATATACCCCTCCATCATTACTGAAAACCATTTTACTTGATGATGCAAAAGCTAAACCATGTTGATCTGCATGTACCTCCTGAAATCCAAAGCCTCCATACCAATGTGAAATCTGGTTCCAAGTTGTAGCACCATCTGTTGATTTAAATAAATCAATACCCCCCACATATAGAGTATTTTCATCATTAGGATCTACTTTTAATAATAAATCATAAAATGCTTGTCCTCTTGTAAAGTCATTAGTACTAATATCTGTATCTGCATCATTTGGTAATGAAACCTCCGAAACATTTACAAAATTATCTGTAGTTTTAAATATTTTTACGGGCGCAGCATCTGTACTCATTTCAACAAGTACATAAACAGTGTTAGGGTCTGTCGGAGAAACGGCTATTTCTGTTCTTTTACCATCTGTTACTGTATGTACAACCGTAAAAGTGTTTCCGTCAGTAGATTTAAATATAACTCCACCCCCGTCACCGTATGCTCTACTTTTTGTTGTACTTAAATAAATAGAATTATCAGAAGCTATCTCCAAATTATTTGGCTCATGCTCTTTACCTCCAGCTGTTTTAGGAATATTTAATTTAGAAAAATTAGTTCCATCAACCGATTTATAAACACCAAAACTATCACCCCCAAGCGAGGCTCCTCCTGTATATGATGATTCTCCTGCTGCTATATAGATTTCTGATGTTCCAGCATTATCTCTAACAACAATATCATTAATATGCTGAATACCTGGAACTAAACTAGCATTTGTCGCGTTATCATCTGTTGCTGATAAAGTAACGTTTACTGAACCCAAAGCTAATGCATTAATAATTGGATCTCCATCAGCTTTACTAATCATCAAAGAAGGTATTGTAACATCAGGGCCATCATCACCTGCAGCCATATTGAATATTGGTGTATCATCATTATTAACGATAATGATAGCAACGGCACCAGCTTCTTGTGCATTTTTAGCTTTTAGTGAAAAATTACATGAACCCCTTCTTACGACCGCTATGTTTCCATTAAGTGCAGCTGTATTTACAACAGAAGTACAACCATCTTCATTAGGTACTGCACCATCATCTATTAAGATTAATTCTTTCGTTATAGCTGTTGCCACAGGAACACCAAAAGCACTTGTTAAAAGAATCGTATAATCACCTACTATCGCAGATGGAGAGTTAACTTTTAATTTAGAATTAGCATCTAAAAATGTAGCTCCTGTTACCCCTCCAAAGATATTAGTCCATGAAACACCTCGATCAGTAGATTTCCATAAACCATTACCGTTTACATCACCATTTGTATAAGATTCTCCAGTACCAACATAAAATATATTTGAATTATTTGGGTCAACAACAATACAAGAAACCGCTAAGTTTTCAGGAATACCTATACGAACCCATTTTGAACTTGCATCAGATATTTTAGTGTTTTTCCATAAACCTCCACTAACCCCTCCTGCAAAAACAGTTTCATCAGTAGTATCATTTGGATCAAATAATACAGCTCTAGTTCTTCCCCCTACATTATCAGGACCTCTCTCAATCCATGGATTATCAATATCTCCTGGAACTTTTTGCTCAGCTCTACGTTTTCTTAATTTCTCTTGGAGTTTAAAAACATTTTCTTTGTGAGTTTTTCCTGTATTAGGATTAATCTCACTTAAATATTTTTGTTCGAAATAAGCATTAGGTGGCAATCCTTGTGCTTTTCTTTCTTTTTTAGGAAGTTTTCCTGTTTTCTGAAAAGGGTGATTTTTCAAAAATTCTGCATGTTGACTTCTCAATTTATCGGCAGCTGTCTCTTTAGTGCCTATTGAATTAAAGACAACACCACCTACAGCTAACACAAGTAAGCCAACAAATAGTAATTTTTTATTCATGGTAAAGTTATTTATGATATATAACAGTTAGTAGTAAAATTACCCTAATTTATTAAAGAAGAAAAAATAGAAGTAGTTGTTAACAACAAAGTACCACTTTAACAATTAATTACGCAATATTTCCTTTTGTTTTTTTAAATAATCGTATTGCAAAACTATCTGACAAGCCAGATACGTAACTACATATTTGCATAATTCTGTCATAAAGCGCTTCTTTTTCTTGCTGATATTCATCTGGAAGTAAATTCAACACCAATGAGTCGTAGTTAGATTGTGTTCCGTTAAACTTATTATTTAAAGCTGTTACAAAAACATCTAATAGGTCTGCAATAATCTTATATCCTGCAACTTCTTTTTCGATGACATCTTTACTACGGTATATTTTTTCTATACTTATTTTAATGATATCGTTAATTTGTGCTTCGTATTTACATTTATCTAATAATGATTTTTCGAAACTACCATTTAAAATAACTGCTTCATTTTCTAAAAAGATGTCAACTGCTTCATTAATTAAAACACCTATTGCCAGGGCTCTTAAATAACTAATACGGTCTTTTGTGTATTTTAATGAGTGATATTTTTTACTATCAATCGTATTCTTTACCAACTTAATCATATACTCTAAAGCATAATCTTCATCAATTAGTCCTAAATTAATTCCGTCTTCAAAATCAATAATCGTATAACAAATATCATCTGCAGCTTCTACTAAATACGCTAATGGATGACGGTAATATGAAATTCCTTCACTATCTTTTTTCTGTAAGCCTAAATCATTGGCAACATCTAAAAAACCTGCTATTTCCGACTGAAAAAAGCCATATTTTTTATCGACTATATGTTTTGATGGTTTCTTCGGAAGTGATTCTTTAGGGTATTTCATAAATGCTCCTAAAGTTGCATAACTTAAACGCAAACCACCTTCGCTACCGTGATTATTTTCGGTTAAAATCTTAAATCCGTTTGCGTTTCCTTCAAAATCTATTAAATCTTGGTATTCTTTTTCGGTAAGTTGCTCTTTATATTTTAACCCGTTTCCGGTTTTAAAATACTCTCCGATTGCTTTTTCTCCTGAGTGACCAAAAGGCGGATTCCCAATATCGTGTGTTACGGATGCTGCGGCAACAATCGCTCCGAAATCATTAAAAGTATAGCCTAATTCTACTAAATTCGGGTGGCGTTCTAACAATACTTTACCAACGCGTCTTCCTAACGTTCTACCAACAACCGACACTTCTAAACTGTGTGTTAATCGGGTGTGTACAAAGTCGGTTTTTGATAACGGAATTACCTGTGTTTTATCTTGTAAACTACGAAAGGCTGATGAAAAGATAATTCTATCAAAATCTACCTCAAAGCCCAAGCGCGTTTCGTCTTGTAATATGCGTTCACGTTTTTGTGTATCACCAAAACGTTTTAAAGAAAGGAGTTGTTCCCAGTTCATTCTATTCCTATAAGTTTCGTCGAAAATACTAAAAAAGAAAAGTTTATACCCTTTTTGTTTTATTAATTCCTTTTTTTGAAATATAATTTTACAATGAATTGATTTTTAAATAATTGACTTTAGCTTATATTGTAAAAAGAATTACTTAATAATTGTATTATTCTGTATTTTTGTGTATATTATTTCTTTATAAGAAAAAAGTGTTTATTTTTATTACAAATTAAATGATTATGGGAACAACCAGTTCTGTTGTTAATGAGTTTATAAAACTTGCAAAAAAAACGAATTACGAGCTTACCAACATGAAGTTGATAAAGTTAATGTACATATCGCAAGGGCTTTCTTTGTCTCTTTTAAACCGCCCATTGTTTGAGGATGACAATATTGAAGCCTGGAAGTTTGGTCCGGTAATACCTAGTGTATATCATGAATTTAAACACTTTAAATCGGGCCCTATCACTACAAATTCAGTAATGTTAGCTGATGATGATTGGCAAAAACTCTCTGAACCTACTTTAAAAAACAAAGAAGATAAAAAAATTGTGCTGCTAACATGGCAATTATATAGCGATATTTCAGCAAAAGATTTAGTAGATTTAACACATATGGCAGGAACACCTTGGAGCTTAACATACAAGTCGGGAAGCAATAGAGTTATTAACAACGATCTTATAAAAAGGTATTATGATAAATTTATTACGAACTTAGATAAACAACTAAAAAGTGCGTAATAAATTAGACGAACTACTAGAAGAATCTAAAAATCTTCATGTTGATACAAAAAAAATAGACAAAGACACCGCTTTAACAGAACAAGAGGTTTACGACAGGGTACAAGATAGATACGAACGAAAAAAGTACGCCTTTAGAACATTTTTGTTTTTATGCGGATTTGCAAGTATTATCTTACTAATAATTATAGCTTCTGGTTTTTCTAAAGTAACCAATTTTAATTTAAGCGACAGTGTTTTAATAGCGCTTATTACCTCGTCTTTAGCAACCATTGTTGGTATTTTTATATTGGTAATGCGATACCTATTTAAATAGGTAAGGATAAAAAAGTACTTACTATTATAAATTAGCCTAAGTCTAACTTATAATCTACATCTAACTCTCTAATAACTTCATTTCCTTCATTTGTTAGGATTTTTAACCATTCTGTAAAATTCTCAACCTTATAATGAAGTTTTTCATCGCTTAAACTATAATATGCCAAAGGCCATTCTCCGTCTTTTAGCGCTTCTGATGTTAACCAACACCATGCGCCACCGTTAGAGTCTTCTGTCATTAAACATAATAAAGTATTTACTCGCACTTTTTTCTCTCCTACTAATTCAATTTTTATATTTAAATTTTCTCTATAATCCGTAAACCATGAAAAACTTCTTACAGAATCTATATTTTGATTAAAAATCCAATCTCCTCCATCCCCAAAATGTTTTAAAAAAATTTTATACGACTCTGGTAAAATTAATTCTAATTCATCTTCTATATTTTTTATTTCTTGTACACTTAATTTTTTTTCAACCTCTTCATGTTGATCATATTTTTCTAATAATTTGAGTATAAAAGGTGAAATAGAATGTTTAAAATCAGAACTACTTTTAAATAAGTTGATTCTTTTCGCATCATTTCTTCTATCCCTCATTTTCTTTTGATTTTCTTCTGACTTCTTTTTATTGTTTTTCGCCAACAAAAAAGCTCCAAAAGAAACAACACCTAAAATTATATGAATCCAATTTTCAGTAATCATAAATATTTTATTTAAAAACACTAAAATAAAAAAAGAGAAGCCTTTCGACTCCTCTTTTAGAGATTTTACTCCTCTACCTTTATTCATATTTATACCGTGTTTGTATTGCCTTTTAATTGACAATATTAAGCAGTAACTTCATCATGCTACTAAATTTATTTTTAGAAACATTTAACTTGGTAGAAAGAATATCATTCTGTATTTTTGTAATACAAAACGGTGATGATTTTTTATTCTTTCCGTTTTAACATATTGGGCCTCAGAAACCAAATATTTAAAAAATCAAGAGCGATGCTTCAAGTGTCGCTTTTTTTTGTACTTTTTTTATTTTATATAAATCTGCTTATAAAATTCTTTAAAAAGAGAAGCCTAAAGACCTCTCTCTTATCAACTTTTAATTTAATTGTTTTCACCCTTCAAGATAAAAAAATCAAAATTTTTAAGATCCACACATTAAACAATCGTCATCTGGAGCTCCGTTTTTAGAAGCATCAACCATGGCTTTAAATTCTGTAGCACTCATTGGTTTTTCTTCTTCAACTACAGCATCTTTCTTTTCGATGTTTAAGGTGAATTGCTTTGCATTTACTGCCGATTTTGTACGTAAATAGTACATTCCTGTTTTTAAACCACTTTTCCAAGCATAAAAATGCATTGAAGTTAGTTTTGCATAATCAGGATCTTTCATAAATAAGTTTAGTGACTGAGATTGATCGATAAAATAACCTCTATGGCGTGCCATATCGATAATATCTTTCATACTCATTTCCCAAACTGTTTTGTATAAATCTTTTAAGTCTTGCGGAATAGTAGCAATATGTTGGATAGATCCGTTTGCACGCATAATATCTTCCTTCATATTATTATCCCATAAATTTAACTCTACTAAATCTTCTAATAAGTGCTTGTTTACTACAATAAACTCACCAGATAATACTCTACGAGTATAAATATTAGACGTATAAGGCTCGAAAGCTTCGTTGTTTCCTAAAATCTGAGAAGTAGATGCTGTTGGCATTGGTGCCACTAATAACGAGTTACGAACACCGTGCTTCATTACCTGCTTACGTAAAGCATTCCAATCCCAACGACCACTTAAATCGTCTTCTTTAATTCCCCACATATTGTGCTGAAATTCTCCTTGAGACATTGGCGAACCTTTAAATGTTGAATATGGTTCTTTTGCTTTTGCAATTTCCATTGATGAAGTTACAGAGGCAAAATATAAGGTTTCGAATATTTCTTGATTTAACTTCTTAGCTTCATCTGATGTAAACGGTAAACGCAACATGATAAACGCATCTGCCAATCCTTGAATACCTAATCCTACCGGACGGTGACGAACGTTAGAGTTTTCTGCTTCAATAACCGGATAATAGTTACGATCAATAACCGTATCTAGGTTTCTAATTACTTTTTTAGTTACTTTAAATAACTTTTTATGATCAAAAAACTTATTTCCGTTTTCATCTTCACCAACAAACATTGGTATTGCTATGGATGCTAAATTACATACTGCTACCTCATCTTTGGCAGTATATTCCATAATCTCAGTACATAAATTTGAAGAACGAATAGTTCCTAAATTCTTCTGATTAGATTTACGGTTAGCAGCATCTTTATACAACATGTACGGTGTACCTGTTTCAATTTGCGATTCTAAGATTTTCTCCCATAAATCACGTGCTTTTATAGTTTTTCTACCTTTACCAGCAGCTTCGTAACTTGTGTATAAACGCTCGAATTCTTCACCATAAGTGTCAAATAAATGCGGACATTCATGTGGGCACATCAGCGTCCAGTCTGCATCTTTTTGCACACGTTCCATAAATAAATCAGAAATCCACATTGCGTAAAATAAATCACGTGCTCTCATTTCTTCTTTACCATGATTTTTCTTTAAATCAAGAAAGTCATAAATATCAGCATGCCAAGGTTCTAAATACATAGCGAAAGAACCTTTACGTTTTCCTCCTCCTTGATCTACATAACGTGCTGTATCATTAAAAACTTTTAACATTGGCACAATACCGTTTGATGTACCATTGGTACCGGCAATATAACTTCCTGTTGCACGAATATTATGTAAAGACAAACCAATACCACCTGCAGATTGCGAAATCTTAGCAGTTTGTTTTAGTGTATCGTAAATACCTTCTATACTATCATCTTGCATTTGTAATAAAAAACAAGACGACATTTGTGGTTTTGGTGTACCTGCGTTGAATAATGTTGGCGTTGCATGGGTAAAATATTTTTTACTCATTAACTCGTATGTAGCGATTGCTTCGTCAATATCTTCTTTATGAATACCTATAGATACACGCATTAACATATGCTGCGGACGCTCTACAATATTACCGTTAAGCTTTAATAAATAAGAGCGTTCTAAGGTTTTAAATCCAAAATAATCGTAGTTAAAATCGCGACTATAAATAATAGTAGAATCTAATTTATCAGCATTTTTCATGATGATATCATACACATCATCTGCTAATAAAGGAGATTCTTTTTCTGTACGAGGATTTACATATTCGTACAAATCAACCATCGTTTCAGAAAACGACTTTTTAGTATTTTTATGTAAGTTAGATACCGCAATTCTTGCAGCTAATTTTGCATAATCAGGATGTGCAGTAGTTAATGTTGCTGCAACTTCAGCAGCTAAATTATCTAACTCTGATGTTGTTACACCATCATATAACCCTTCAATAACACGCATTGCAACTTTTACTGGATCAACAATTTTGTTTAATCCGTAACACATTTTTCTAACCCTCGCTGTGATCTTATCGAACATCACAAGCTCTCTTTTACCGTCTCTTTTTGCTACATACATATTATTACTATTGGTTTTAATTTGGCTACAAGAGCCACTCAAGTTTAAAACTATGAGTGATTCTTACATGTTAAAATATTTTTGTTTCTTTTTTGAAACTATATTCAACTAAAAACACATTGCTGTTTTTAGCTAAATTTTACCGCATGTAGGGGGTTAGCAGCAGTTTTGTTCTTTTTTAAAAATCAGCATCGAAACTAATGTCTCCTGTACCACCTGATGATACACCTGCTTTTTGATATTCTGAAACTCTTTTTTCAAAGAAATTTGTTTTTCCTTCTAATGAAATCATTTCCATAAAATCAAAAGGATTTGCTGTACTATACTCTTTATCACATCCGAATTCTAGTAATAATCTATCGGTTACATACTCTAAATACTGTGTCATTAATTTAGCATTCATACCAATTAAACTTACAGGTAAAGATTCTGTAATAAATTCTCTTTCAATGTTAAGTGCATCTAAAATAATTTCGCGAATACGGTCTTTAGGTACTTTATTTACCATGTGATGGTTGTGTAAATGAACTGCAAAGTCACAGTGCATTCCTTCATCACGAGAAATTAATTCGTTAGAAAATGCCAATCCTGGTAATAAACCTCTTTTCTTTAACCAAAAAATAGAACAAAAAGATCCTGAAAAGAAAATACCCTCAACCGCTGCAAAAGCAATTAATCGTTCTGCAAACGAATCAGAGTCTATCCATTTTAATGCCCAATCTGCTTTCTTTTTAATCGCTGGAAAAATTTCAATTGCCTTAAACAATTTATCTTTTTCTGCATCATTTTTTACATACGTATCTATTAATAGTGAATACGTTTCAGAATGCACGTTTTCCATCATTATTTGAAAACCATAAAAGAATTTTGCTTCAGAATATTGTACTTCGTTTACAAAGTTTTCTGCTAAGTTTTCATTTACAATTCCGTCTGAAGCTGCAAAAAAAGCTAAAACATGCTTAATAAAATAACGTTCATCGTCAGTTAATTTCGTTTCCCAGTCGATAACATCTACTGATAAATCGATTTCTTCGGCGGTCCAAAAACAAGCTTGTTGTTTTTTATACCATTCCCATAAATCGTCATGTTGAATTGGAAAAATTACAAATCTATCTTTGTTTTCTTGTAAAATTGGTTCGATGAAAGCCATTATATATTTGTGCTAAATTTTAATATTATTTTCTTTTCTAGAGGGGTTAACAAAGATTCAAAAAATTACTAAAAACGGAAAGCCTTACTTATTCACAAATCCCTTGAAGTTTTCAACAAATTGAAAAAAAAACAGAAAAGGGCGTCATTTCAACAAAAGCACAACTTATTTAAAAACAAGGATTTAAAATTAAAAAATAAGCTTGAGTAGTGATAATCACTGAGTTTCCTATTTTGGTTTTTTTGCATAAAAAAAGTGATGTTTTCACATCACTTTTTCAATTTATTTTTAGACTTATTTTTCTACCTTTAAAACATTTTTTATAATTTCTTCTATTTGTTTTTTTGGTAACGCTCCGTTTGCCATTTGAGGTTGTTCACCTGCTTTGCAAAATAACATTGAAGGAATACTACGAATTCCGAAAGCAGCAGATAATTCTTGTTCTGCTTCTGTATCAATTTTATAAATATCAATTTTACCTTCGTATTCTTTACTTAATTCTTCTAAAATCGGTGCCAAAGTTTTACATGGACCACACCAATCTGCATAAAAATCAATTAATGCTGGTTTGTCTCCTTCAAACTTCCACTCTTTATTCTCTTCAAAATTAAATACTTTTTTTAAAAAAGTTGCCTTTGTTAAATTTTCTGTCATGCTGTTTTTGTTAATTATTTACTTGAAAATTTTCAAGCTTAAAGGTAGTCGTTTTTATTTCTTAAAGATTACAAAGACATCATTTAGTGTTAAAAGCGTCTTAAAAAATAGGATTCTCATACTTTTTTCTACTAACTTTGAAAGAATTAACTAATTTTTAAACCATGAAAAAAATCCTTTTTTCGATTCTTTGTGCGAGTACTATTTTAGTGTCTTGCAAACAAGAAAACCAACCTAAAAACACAATTACTGTGAAGTATCCAGAAACTGCTAAAAAAGCTGTTATAGACACCTTATTCGGAACTGCTGTCACCGACAATTATCGTTGGTTAGAAGACGACAGAAGTACAGAAACTGAAAATTGGGTTAAAGCTGAGAATGAGGTAACCTTTGATTATTTAAGTAAAATACCATATCGCGAGCAGCTAAAAAATCGTTTATCTGAATTATGGAACTACGAAAAAATAGGTACTCCTTTTAAAGAAGGCGAATTCACCTACTTTTATAAAAACAACGGATTACAAAATCAGTATGTTTTATATAGAAAAGATAAAGATGGTAATGAGGAAGTTTTCTTAGATCCGAATACGTTCTCTGAAGATGCAACAACATCATTAGGTTCTGTTAGTTTTTCTAAAAATAGCGAAACAGTTGCCTATTCAATTTCTGAAGGTGGTAGCGATTGGCGTAAAATAATCGTTATGAATGCCAAGAGTAAAGAAATTATTGGTGATACTTTAATTGATGTAAAATTCTCTGGAATTTCTTGGTACAAAAATGAAGGGTTCTATTATTCTAGTTACGATAAGCCAAAAGGAAGTGAATTATCTGCTAAAACAGATCAACATAAATTATACTACCATAAATTAGGAACAGCTCAAAAAGATGATATCATTATTTTTGGAGCAACTCCTCAAGAAAAACATCGTTATGTTGGTGGTAGCGTTTCTGAAGACAACAATTACCTTGTAATTACAGCAAGCGTATCAACATCAGGAAATAAATTATTTTTTAAAGATCTTTCTAAGCCTGATAGTTCATTAATAACAATCTTAGATCATACGGATAGTGACACGTATCCGATAGATAATATTGGCTCTAAAATATATTTGGTAACCAATCTTAATGCACCTAATAAAAAAATAGTTACTGTAGATATTTCTAATCCCACTCCCGAAAATTGGAAAGATTTTATTCCTGAAACAAATAATGTTTTAAATGCATCAACAGGTGCCGGTTATTTCTTTGCAGAATATATGGTTGATGCGGTTTCTAAAGTAATACAATATGATTATGACGGAAAATTAATTCGTGAAGTAAAATTACCTGGCGTAGGATCTGCCGGTGGTTTTGGTGGAAAAGCAACTGCTAAAGAATTGTATTTTTCATTTACAAACTACAACACACCAAGTTCATCTTACAAATTCGATCCGAAAGAAGGAACATATGTTGTTTATTGGAAACCAGCAATTTCTTTTAATGGGGATGCTTATGAAAGCAAGCAAATATTTTACGCTTCGAAAGACGGAACAAAAGTTCCGATGATTATCACCTATAAAAAGGGATTAGAATTAAATGGTAAAAACCCAACTATTTTATACGGTTATGGTGGATTCAATGTTTCTTTAACACCTTCATTTAGTATTGCAAACGCTGTTTGGATGGAACAAGGCGGAGTATATGCAGTACCTAATTTACGTGGTGGTGGAGAATATGGTAAAAAATGGCACGATGCTGGAACACAATTAAAAAAACAAAATGTATTTGATGATTTTATTGCTGCAGCCGAATATTTAATCAACCAAAAATATACATCGTCAGATTTTCTTGCTGTTCGCGGTGGATCTAATGGTGGCTTATTAGTCGGAGCAACAATGACACAACGACCAGATTTAATGAAAGTAGCATTGCCTGCAGTTGGTGTTTTAGATATGTTACGTTATCATACATTTACTGCAGGAGCAGGTTGGGCGTACGATTACGGAACCGCAGAGCAAAGCAAAGAGATGTTCGATTATTTAAAAGGATATTCTCCTGTACACAATGTTAAAAACGTAGCGTATCCAGCAACAATGGTAACTACTGGCGATCATGATGATCGTGTGGTACCAGCGCATAGTTTTAAGTTTGCTGCCGAGTTACAAGACAAACAGCAAGGAGAAAATCCGGTATTAATTCGTATCGAAACAAATGCTGGTCATGGTGCCGGAACACCGGTTGCAAAAACAATAGAACAGTATGCTGATATTTTCGGATTTACATTATTTAATATGGGATTTGATCAGCTACCAAATCCTCCAAAATCTAAAATTAAGAGTTAAAATTTGTAACAGATAAAAAATTACAAATACTAATACATAAATCAATCTAAATTAAACACAATGAAAACCATTCACAAAATGCTGTTTACTACTGCGGTCGCTTCCATAGCAATTGCTTCGTGTAAAACAGAAAGTAAACCTGAAGAGAAAAAATCTCAGGGAATTATTATTGAAAACATGGATACTTCTGTTAAACCAACAGATGATTTCTTTAGATATGTAAACGGAACTTGGATGGATAAAACCGAGATTCCTGCCGATAGAACTTCTTGGGGTGGTTTTGGTGAATTACGTAAAAAAACGGATGCTGATGTATTGGTTATTTTAAATGACGCAATTAAAGAAAGAGATTTTCCGAAGGTAAAAGATGCTGAAGGAAATGAAATAGATTCTGATCAAGAAAAAGCAGTAAACTATTACGAAACTATAATGGATACTGTTGCTAGAAACAAGCAAGGTACCGAGCCAATTAAGCCTTTTTTAGCTAAAATTGAAGAAATTAAAACTAAAAAAGATGTAGAAAACTACATTACAAACATGGCTCCTTATGGTGGTGGTGGTTTTTATGGTTTTGGAGTTTATAACGATTTAAAAAATAGTAGCCAATACGCAGGTTATATGGGCGCTGGTGGTTTAGGTTTATCTCGTGATTATTATATGGATGCTAAAGTTGCCGACAAATTAGCTAAATATCAAGAGTTTGTTGCTAAATCATTAATGACTTTTGGTGATGATGAAGCTACTGCTAAAAAGAATGCAGCTACTATTGTTGCTTTCGAAAAAAGCTTAGCTGAACCAATGATGACCAAAGAAGAACGTAGAGATACACGTAAAATGTATAACCCTATGACAGTTGCTGAATTAACTGAATTAGCTCCTGCAATTGATTGGGTTGCTCATTTAAAAGGAATTGGTGTTAACATTGTTGATAAAGAAAACGGTGATTTAAAAGGAGTTCCTGCTGGTAGTATTGATAAAATAATTGTTACCGATCTTGGATACTTTAAAGCATTAAGCGGAATTTTAGATGCTCGTTCTGTAGAGGATATTAAATTATTATTCCGTTGGAATACAATTAACAATTCACTTGGTTTATTATCTACGGATTTAGAAACTGCTAATTGGGAGTTTTATAGCAAAGAAATGCGCGGTGCAAAGCAACAACGCCCAAGAAACGAACGTGCTTTAGGAAACTTAAACGGTGCCGTTGGTGAAGCTTTAGGTAAGTTATATGTTGATAAAATGTTTCCACCAGAAGCAAAAGCAAAAGCAGAAGAAATGATCGACAATGTAATGTTAGGTTTCGAAAAGCGTATTGCTGGTTTAGAATGGATGAGCGAAGAAACTAAAACAAAAGCATTAGAAAAATTACACAAATTAACGGTTAAAATTGCCTATCCTGATGTTTGGAAAGACTATTCTGAATTACAAGTAAAAGGATTAGAAAATGGTGGTTCTTATTTCGAAAACGCTAAAAACGTTACGAAGTGGAACTATAACAAAAACATGGAAAAATTAGGAAAAGCAGTAGACAGAACAGAATGGGGAATGGCTCCTCAAACTGTAAATGCTTACTTTAATCCTGTAAACAACGAAATCGTTTTTCCAGCTGCAATTTTACAACCTCCTTTTTATGATTATAAAGCCGATGAAGCTGTAAATTATGGTGGTATCGGAGCTGTTATTGGTCATGAAATTTCTCATAGTTTCGATGATTCTGGTGCTCGTTTTGACGGTGACGGAAACCTTAAAAACTGGTGGACAGACACTGATTCTGAAAAGTTTGCTGTAATTGGTAAGCAATTAGTAAAACAATACAGCGACATTATTGCAATCGATAGCATGCACCTAAACGGTGAATTTACTTTAGGTGAAAATATTGGTGATTTAGGTGGTGTACAAGCTGCTTACGAAGGTTTACAAATTTTCTTAGAAAAAAACGGAAAGCCTGCTGATATTGATGGTTATACTGCAAACCAACGTTTTTTCCTTTCTTGGGGAACTATCTGGAGAACAAAAATGCGTGATGAAGCTTTAAAGAACTTAATCATGACAAACACACACGCTCCTGGTCAATACAGAGCGTATATGCCACTTAAAAACGTTGATGCTTTCTATGAAGCTTTTGATGTTAAAGAAGGTGATAAAATGTATTTAAAACCAGAAGAAAGAGTTAGAATCTGGTAAGGTCGCAGACCTTTTTAGTATGATTCTCTTTATGAAAATCGCAACATAAAATGATAAAACCGGTACAGTAATGTATCGGTTTTTTTATTTCTGTCACTTCGAGTGATTTTTGAGGCACGAAAAAATTGTATCGAGAAGTTGGGCGTTACCGTAAACGGTCGCGCTTTTACTACTCGCTTTTTTTTCATTCTTCAAAAAAGAGCTCAAACAAACCGTTCAATCGCTAACGCAAAAAACAATAGAAACTCTATTTTTGCAAGTATGCTACAAGTAAACAACATTTCGTTTTCTTATACCAAAGAAAAAGCAACACTTACAAATATCAATTTCTCTTTACAAAAAGGAGAACATATAAGTGTGATGGGAAAAAGTGGTTGCGGAAAATCAACTTTATTAAAAGCCATTTACGGCTTGTTAGATCTTGACAAAGGAAACATCTATTGGAATGATTTTCAAATCTTAGGGCCTGCGCATTATTTAGTACCAGGTATCGATATTTTTAAATACGTAGCGCAAGACTTCGATTTAATGCCTTATACTTCCGTTAGTGAGAATATTAAAAAATTTCTATCTCGTTTTTATCCCGAAGAAGCGCAACAAAGAACAAATGAGTTATTAGAAGTAATAGAAATGACAGAGTTTGCCCATATAAAGGTTAAAAACTTAAGCGGTGGACAACAACAACGCGTAGCAATTGCACGTGCCTTAGCTAAAGAGCCTGAATTATTGTTACTAGATGAACCTTTCGGACAAATAGATAATTTTAAAAAGAATTCGCTTAGTAGAAACTTATTTACCTACTTAAAGAAAAAAAATATTACTTGTATTGTAGCCACTCACGATGGTAGTGATGCTCTTTCGTTTGCTGATAAAATGATCGTTATTAAGGACCATCAAATAATTGCGAATGACATACCAATGAACTTATATAAAAACCCTAAGTTAAAATATGTTGCCGCTTTATTTGATGATGTAAATGAAGTTCTTATCAATAATAAAAAAGTATTATTATATCCACATCAAATAAAAATTATTAAAAAATCGGAACTTAAAGCTACAGTTATAAAGACTTATTTTAAAGGTAATTGTTGGCTTATTGAAGCTGAATATAACCAGCAAACTATTTTTTTTAACCATTCAAAATCTATTGAAATAAAAAAAGCAGTTTCATTAGAATTTAATGAAACTGCTTAAACCAATAATAACTATCTCTTAATTAATTATTACTCAACTATCTTAATATGATTCTAATTTTTATTTAAAAAATACACTCTCATCTAAAAAAGATAAAAGTGTATTGTAAATACTTCTTTTTCTATGAAGGGTTAGCAACCTTTCCTATATTAAAAACAAATAAGTTTTGTTTTACCCTACTTTGTTTTTAAAAAATTTCTTCTATTTTTTGCTCAACGTTATTAAATATAAAAATATCTCCTGTTTTTTTACCTAATAATAAGCTTCCTATCGGAGAAGAAACTGAAATAGCAAAATAAGTTTTGTCTTTAATTATAAGCTGTCCCGAGCTAATACTTAAAAAAAAGCATGCCCTATTTGTTTTTACCACACTTCCTAAATGTGCAATTTCAGAAACTTTTTCAATATTAATTTTAAACAGCGTTTCTTTCATTTTTATAATTCCATTAAGTTGTTGGCTCGCTTTTTCCATCTCTAATTGTAACATTGCTCTACCAGTTTCATGCTTGTCTCCTGCCGAACTTTTAGTTTCAGATTGTAACGCATTTTGGTTGGACGAAATTATTTCTTCTACTGTTTGTAAACGTTTGTTTACAAACGCTTCACATTGTTTAAAAAGTGCTGTTTTAATATTCATTTTCTAAGGTAAATACATATGCTTCGTAATTTCCGTGATGAGAAATTGAACATGAATTAGTAAGTCGTTTTTCTTTATAATAATACAAAGGAGCGCCAACAATTGTTTTTCTATTTTCTATCTCTTTAAACAAAAATGCTGTTTTCTTTTCAAGTGTTTTTCTAATCTCTGTATTTACTGTGTTTGGTAAACAAATAGCTGATGTAATTTCACCGCCATTCTTTACTTCATCAGCAATTGTGTGAATGTAAAAAGTGTTTAAAAAAGTAGTAGTGTAAAATTTTATGTCTTCAAAAACAACAACACCTTTTTCTTTTGAAATTAATGTACATTGGAATTTTTTGGGAGCAAAAAAACGTTTTTTAATTTTTTGTGTATAGCATTTATAGGCGGCTTCTTTCATACTCCAAAACACCCAAACTTTTAAAAACGGATTTTCAGAAGCTAAAATCTCACCTTGTTCTTTTTGGGTAAATTGCTTCTCTAAAAAACCTTCTCGTTGCCAGTTACTTTGAATTTTAGCTAAGCCTAAATCAACAATATCATTGCCAATATTACGCATTCATTTTTGTTTGAATAATTGCAACGGTTTCTTTTACAGAAAGCATTTTTTCCATAGAATCATTATCTATCTCTATCTTAAACTCATCTTCTACATCTAAAATAATATCTACTAAATTTGCCGAATTTATTTCTAAATCGTTAATAAAATCGGTATTTTCATTGATGTTCTTAAAACCTTCTTCATTTTGAACATAAGGCTTTACAATGGTTGTTAACTTTACTATAATTTCTTCTTTTGTCATTTTATTTTGAATATTTTTTAAAGATAACACAAGCGTTTACATCACCAAAGCCAAAACTTGCTTTTGCGAGTATATTTATATCTTTATATATAATTTTTGCTGGTATTTTTTCTTTAGAAATAAGTGCTGAAATTTCTGGATGTACATCTTCGCAATTAATATTAGGAAACACAAATTGTTCCTTAATTTGCAGAACAGCTGCTACAATTTCTATTGCGCCAGAAGCCGCTAAACAATGACCAACCATCGATTTTAAAGAATTTATGTAAGGAAAATCAGCCCCTTTTCTTTGTAAAGCTTTGCTCCAGTTTTCTATTTCTAAACTATCTTTTGATGTTGCTGTTAAATGGCCATTTATAACATCAATTTTATCAGATGTTATATTTGAATCTAACAAAGCATCCGTAATACATTTCTGAACGGCTTCGGCATTTGGGGCTGTTAAAGTTCCGCCATTTCGTTGTCCGCCAGAATTTATATTCCCGCCTAAAACTTCTGCATAAATGGTTGCGTTTCTCGCTAAAGCACTTTCTAAAGATTCTAAAACTAAGGCTCCTGCTCCACTTCCTGGCACAAAACCTGCTGCAGTTTCACTCATTGGTCTCGAACCTTTTTCTGGCGTTTCATTGTGCTTGTAAGACATTACTCGCATTGCATCAAATCCGCCCCAAGTATACAAACTACTATCACTTGAACTACCAACCAACATTCGTTTTGCTTTTCCGTTTTTAATGCGCTCAAAACCCAATAACAAAGCCTCTGTACCTGTTGTACATGCCGACGAATTTGTAGTAACTTGGTTACCTAAACCTAAAATTCCGCCTAAATATGCAGAAATTCCACTTGCCATTGTTTGTACCACAGAAGTACTTCCTAATCGTCTTACTTTCTGATCATCAATTTTATAGATTGCTTCTCTAAATTTTTCAATTCCCGAGGTTCCTGTACCGAAAATTAAACCAGTATCATAATCTAAATTTGAGTTTTCATCCACAGAAAAACCAGCATCTTTCCATGCATCAATTCCTGCCATACATCCATATAAAATAGAAGTACTATTAAAGCCGCGTAATTGCAAAGCCGTTAAATATGTTGCTTTTTTTTCTTCAGAAACAGTAGGAATTCCGCCAATACAACAAGAAAAACCTTTGTCTTTTAAATGTTGATGAAATATAATTCCAGATTTCCCTGTTTTTATTGCGCTCGAGAATTCTTGCAAACCAACTCCATTGGGTGCAACGACTCCTAAACCTGTAATTACAACTCTATTTTTCATGTTATTTTACGATTATCATTCCCGAAATAGTTCCTCTACAAACCAATTCATTTTTCTCATTTATCATTTTTACAGCGCATTTTAGTTTGTTGAATCTAAAATATTGTTTCTCGGAAATTACGGTTACTTTTTCGTTTGGTAACACTGGTAAATAAAAATCAATCTGATTAGAAGTTAATGCTATTTGTGGATTTTTATCTGTTGTTAAAATTTCATCTTTTAACAAATAAATCCCCAAACAAACAACCCCAATTTGCGCCATTGTTTCTGTTAAGATAACACCTGGAGTAATCGGATTTTCTTTAAAATGACCTTCATAAAAAAATGCATCATCTTTAAATGTATAATTTCCAGTAACTCCATTTTCCGAAACTTCCGTAAGAGTATCAACAAATAAAAAAGGTGTTGTATATGGTAATTTTTTTATGATTTCTGTAGGATCCATTTTATAATTTTTACCATTCTAATAAAATTCTTTGTGCCGAAAAACCCGGACCAAAACTTAACATTAAACCTCTTTCTCCTTTTGCTGGGTTCCTGTCCATAAAACGCTCTAAAACATACAAAACTGTTGCGCTAGACATATTACCATACAAACGTAACACCTCTTTAGTATCGTCTATATTTTTCCCTAAAACTCCAAATAAACCCTCTACTGTTTGTACAATTTTTTTTCCTCCTGGATGAAAAATTAAATGGTTTACATCTTCAATCGTTAAATTATTCCTTTCTAAAAACGGATGAATTATTGCAGGAAAATGATCTGAAATTTTCTTCGGAACTTCCTTGTCTAAAATCATTTGTAAACCTGTATTTACCAAATTAAAACCCATCATTTGAGTAGCATCATAAAAATGATACATAGCTTCGTCTATAATTTTTGGCCCTTTATCCTCATCATAAGAAGACAAAATAACTGCCGAAGCTCCATCACCAAAAATAGCAGCACTTACAATATTCGTCATCGAATAATCATCTAACTGAAAAGTTGCTGTAGGCGCCTCAACAGCAATTACAGCTGCTCTTTTATTAGGGTTTGCCTTTAAAAAATTCTTAGCATATATAATACCCGAAACTCCCGCTGCACAACCCATTTCTGTAACTGGCAAACGCACAATATCTTGTTTCATTTGCAGTGAATTAATTAAATAAGCATCCAAAGACGGAATCATAATTCCTGTGCAACTTACTGTAATTATATAATCTATATCTGTTGCTTTTAAATTTGCTTTTTGCAATGATTTTTTAAGTGATTGCTCGGCTAATTTTACTACTTCTCTTGCGTAAATAGCATTTTTTTCTTCGAAAGAAGTTGCTATAAAAACTTCTTCGGGATTCATGATTGAATACCGTTTATCTACTGCTGCTCCTTCGAAAAGTTTAATTACTTTTCGCTGAAAACGTGTATCCTGATTCTGCATCCACGTTTTTACAAACGGAATAATATCTTTCGTTTCTCTATAATATTGTGG
Organism: Tenacibaculum sp. M1.3A; assembly: GCF_057732375.1. NCBI lineage: Bacteria > Pseudomonadati > Bacteroidota > Flavobacteriia > Flavobacteriales > Flavobacteriaceae > Tenacibaculum > Tenacibaculum sp. M1.3A. The sequence continues at coordinate 108,916 of NZ_JBYJEF010000006.1, forward strand.
CAATTGTTTTGCTACAGATGTTATTTTTACTGCCATTTATTTTTGTATTATCCATTGAAAACGGAATGCCCATTTCCAAGAAATTTGCGGTTTTACATTTATTTTTTCTGAGATTCTAACCAAATCTTTTCGTTTGAAACCTCTTAAAACAGAAATTAATCCGTCGTTGATAATCATTTTATTTTTGATAAAAACTGATAATAGTAAAAACAAATAATACGCTAATTTATGACGATGTAAATCGTTTACAATTATTGCTTTTTTAGTGCGTTTTAAGGTATCTGATAAGAAAGAAACCAATTGCGATTCTTTAAAATGATGCAAAAACAAGGTTGCCAAAACAATATCGAATTCTCTATTTTTAAAATCATCAGAAAAAATATCTTCAGTTTTAAAAACCAACTCTGGATATTCTGTCGACAATTCATTCGCATATGTTATTGCGGTAACATTTGCATCTACACCAATCAATTTCATTTTGTAGCCATTTTTTCTTCCGAATTTGGCTATATCACGTAAAATATCTCCATGTCCACAACCAATATCAGCGATAACGATTTCTACATTTTTAGGATGATTTTTTAATACTTTTTTTAATGCATTAACCGTTACCAAGTTTCCGCCTAGCCAACGATTTATATTTTCTAATTTATCTAAAACATCGCGCAATAAATCGCCACCTATAGAAAAATCATCCATCATCTCTTCTTGATCTGTTCTGTATTTTGTGCTGATAAAAAAACTCATTCTATTTTTATTGGTTTACCGTGTGTTTGCTTAATTATTATGGGTACTAAAAAAGGTAACTTCTTTAAAGTTTTAAGTAAAATTTCTGCAATCTTATCTTTTCTAAATAACCATGCTATAAAATGACCTGTTTTTAAGCGCATTTTAAAGTTTTTATTCCATTCTCTAATGTATTGTTTTTCAAGATCATTTCTTGACGAAAGTTTACCGTTTAAGTAATTTAGAGTGAGTTTAGATGCAATTTGTGCACTCTGAATTGCCATACTCATACCATTACCGCATAATGGGTGAATCATTCCCGCAGAATCGCCACACATAATAAGGTGATTTTCTATTGGTTTTTTGGTTTCAAATGAAACCTGACTAATCGTTAATGGTTTTTCAAAAATTGGTGTTGTTGTTTTAAAGATATCTTTTAAATATTGATTTTTAAAAACAACTTGTTCTTGAAAATCTTCTATACTTTTATATTTTTTAAAAGATGAAAAACTGGTGATATAACACAAATTAATTACATTATTTTCTACTTTAGATACCCCACAGTAACCGCCTTTAAAATTATGAAGTGCTACTAAATTTTGTTCAAAACTCCCTTTTACATGAATTTTAACACCTAAATAAGGTGATTTTTTTTGAATAAAATCACGCTCCATTTTTACATCTAATAAAGATCTTTTTCCAAAGGCACCAATAGCAATTTTTGAGGTAACCATTTTATTTTCTTTTGTTGCTACCTGAAAAATATCTTCAGAAAAATTGACATTTAGTGCTTGATCTTGTAAAATTATAACGCCGTTGTCTTTGGCTTTTTCTGATAAAATAAAATCGAATTGATAACGTGAAATTCCGAATCCTCCTAAAGGTAATTTAGCCGAAATAACTTTATTATTTGTTGTTGATAGCTTAAAATCTGTAATATGAACAGCACCAAAATCAAACGGATTTACACCTAAAAACTTTAAATACGGCAAAACTTCGTTAGAAATATATTCGCCACAAACTTTATGCTTTGGATAGCTATTTTTTTCAATCAATAAAACTTTTTTACCAAATTTAGATAAATGTATGGCATTGCATAAACCCGCTAAACCTCCGCCAATAATAATTACATCTGCAGTTACGTTACTTTTTTTGTGATTAAAATTGTCGTTATTTTTTTTCATTTATTTTATTAATTCTGCCAATTCTTTTCCAACCAAACTACCAATAGCAATTCCCATACCGCCTAAACGAACTCCACAAAAAACATTATTTGATAGCTGTTTTACAATTGCTTTTTTCTGATTTCCAACGCCCATAATTCCGCTCCATCGATGTTCAATTTCGAAATTAGTACTGGGTAAAATGGTTGTTTTTAAAATTTCTTCTAATTTATTTTGAATAAGAGCTGTTTCTCCAAACTCAGCAGTTTCTTCCGCTTTAAAATCAAGATTTCTTCCGCCGCCAAACAGAATTCTATCATCAATATTTCTGAAATAGTAATAACCTTTATCTAAATGAAAAGTTCCTTTAATATGAAGATTTTTTATAGGTTTTGTAATTAATACTTGTGCTCTTGCCGGTTGTACGTTTTCATTGAGTAATTGGTTTGCAAATCCGTTTGTGGCAATTAATAATTTATTGGTGGAAAAGCTAATTTGATTGGTTTGTATAGCTACTTTATTCCCAATTTCTTCAAAATTTTTAACGGTAATATTATTTAAAATTTTTATATCACTTTGCTGAATTACTTGAAGTAGCTTCGCTACCATTTTACCAGTATCAATTTGTCCTTCAAACTGATTGTTTATATAATTTTCATGAACATTCTTAAACTCAAAAAAATTGTTATCAACCTTAAAAACATCCGAAAAAAAAAGTGGTTTTAATAATTGGTTAATCTTACTTTTTTCAGCCAAGCACTCTTCATAAAAATGGGAATCATTAAATAGCTCATAACCTTTATTTTGCTGAAAATCGATCGCAGCATCACCCAAAGTTTTTCGTAATAATTGTAAACCTTTCCATCTTTTTTCTACCAAATTAAAAACCTCTTCTTCACTGTGTGTTTTTAAATCATCAATCAATTCCGATAAACTACCAAAACACGCAAAACCGGCATTTTTAGTACTTGCTCCTTGTGGCAACATGCCTTTTTCTAAAATTATTATTTTAGCTTTCGGATGTGCTTTTTTTAATGTCAATGCACAATTTAAACCTACAATTCCGCTACCAACAATGGTAAAATCTACATTTGTAAACCATTCTTTTAATTCCCAATAACTGTAATTCAACATCTTAATATCTATATATATTTGTACCTTGGCACACTACTTGAATATTTAAATTTAAACAATAAAAAGTAATATTATGAAGTTATTCGGAATCTTAATTTTGGCACTAAGTTTTACACAGTGTGCAAGCATGAAACTAGAATCAAATCCTCCTTTTACGGTTAACACCGCATCTTACGCTCATATTACTGGTGGTTTACCTGGTAACAACACGCTTAATTTAATGATTGATTTTACAGCAAGTAAAACTATCGATTTTAAAAAAGTATACTTTCAAGATAGAATTGTAAGTGCTGTAATTGAACAAAAACAGAATAAAAAATACATTGCTGCTCGTTATAAAACCTCTACAGGTGAAGATAAAAAAGACTTAGTTTTAAATGCTGATTCTGAAAAAGAATATGGAAATACTGCAAAAAACAAAGAGGAAGTTCCTTTTAAACTAAAAGAAAATGAAGCCGTAGTTAGCTACAAAGTCGGTGATAAACTTCATTATTATAAAATAGAAAATATTAAAAAAGAGAAAAGGGTTTTCATGCCCTCAGCAAAACCTCAAAACTAACAAAAAACACCTCATATGAAGTGTTTTTTGTTTTTGGCACGTAATTTGAAAACTACATAAGTATAATATTAAAACATACGCTTATGAAACGTCTAAAATTACTCTTCTTATGTATTGCCGCAAGTGTAACATTAGCATCTTGTTCGGTTCGAAACGAAATAATTGATGACAATTCTTTTTCGTTAAACGAATATGTATCTAGTTACGATTTATGGTATATTGATTATCATAGAACAACTGGTACAGGCGATGTTCCTTTTTTATCAAAAGCCTTTACAGTGTCTTTTTTAAACGGAACTATGTATGCAAATAATAATATTGCTGATATCGGTAAAACCGGAAATGGGCTTGGAATTGCTGTTGGAAATTATGGTACTTACAGAACCGTTTTAGAAACCGATCATGATCTTGATGGACGTTATGATTTTGAGGTCGTTCAACTTTCAGAAGATGAAATTAGAATTGATGATTTATCGCAAAACGTAAGTTATTATTTAATTGGTTATCAAAGAAATAATTTTAATTACGATAAATTGTTTTATGAAAACATAGAATACTTTTTGCAAGAATATGTAGCATGGGAAAGAACAACTTCTTCTGGTGGTGTATCAAATACATTTGATGATGAACATTTCTTACAGTTTACACCAGAAAACGACGTAACTTTCTACTCATCTCACGATTCATTTGGCACGAATATTGATTATATAAAATGGGACTATGTAGGTGGTTATAAAGTAGCCAATATAACAGGTTATAGCGACTTAAAACTTTTAACACTTAATTATGATGGTGGCGATACTGAAAGGTTTGAATTAAGCGTTATAAATGATGAAAGGATACAATTATTTCACCTGAGTTCTAAAACAACGTACACTTTTTCTGGTAGAGGATTTGTACAGTATTTAAAAAATGAAAAAACAATAAAACCAACTGTAAGGAATAGCGGTAGAAAACGTACTAAAATACAACGTGAAACAGTTGATAAAAAATATTTAAAATAAAGTTTGGTTAGTTGATTTTTGGTTGGGGTAGTAGCCAACTAAAAGAAACCGCTCTAGAGGTAGAGCGGTTTTTCTTTGTTTAAAATATTCGTTTTACATAAAATATTTTACCTTTATAAAAAACAAAAACATGCAACAAACCGCTTTAATTACAGGAGCAACTTCTGGTATTGGTAAAGCAACCGCTATACTATTTGCTAAAAACAACATAAACCTTATTATTTGTGGAAGACGCGCTGAGAAACTTAAAGAACTTCAACACCAATTATCAACTTTAACAAAAGTGCATACGCTACAATTTGATGTTCGTTATAAAGACGAAGTACAAAAAGCCATTGGTAGTTTACCTGATGAATTTAAACATATTGATATTTTAATTAACAATGCAGGTAATGCACACGGGTTAAGTAGTATTCAGGAAGGAAGTATTGATGATTGGGATGCCATGATTGATGGAAACGTAAAAGGTTTATTATATGTTTCGAAAGCTATAATTCCGCAAATGGTGGATAGAAATAACGGTTTTATTCTTAATATCGGTTCTATTGCTAGTAAAGAAGTATATCCGAACGGAAACGTGTATTGTGCTTCTAAGTTTGCCGTAGATGCTTTAAATAAAGGAATGCGTATTGATTTAAACAAACATAATATTCGTGTTTCGGCAATTCATCCTGGTTTGGTAGAAACCGAATTTTCAGACGTGCGTTTTAAAGGAGATCTCGATAGAGCAAAAACAGTATATCAAGGCTATAAAGCTTTGCAGCCCGAAGATATTGCCGATATTATTTATTTCGTTATCAGTAGGCCATATCATGTAAATATTGAAGATTTAGTGGTATATCCTACCGCACAAGCAACCGCATCAATTATAAATAAAAATGTATAAGCTGTGATTAATAAACGCCTTTTAATTAAAAATTTGCTTTCTCATAACGACGAGAATAGTTTTTTTGATAAAAAGCAAAAATTATCGCTACATCATAAAGAAGGTAAAGCTAAGTTTATAAAACACATTTGTGCGCTTTCAAACTCTAACCCTAATAACAATTCTTATATCGTTATTGGGGTTGAAGATGAAGAAAATAAAATTTTGGGAGTCGATTTTTACGATGATAGTAAAATTCAGAACTTAGTAAATGCTTATTTAAACAATCCTCCAAAAATAGAATATGAGAATGTACCTTTTCCGAGTTTACCACGCCATAAAGTAATCGGCTTGGTAACTATTTATCCGAATAATGAAACTACTTCATTTTTAAAAAATATTTGGAAATATCGTAAAGGCAGCGTTTTTTTTCGCAGAGGAAGCAATTCAATGCCTACGGATAAAGACTTTACATTTAATGAGGTAAATACTACTATTGTTGAAGCTATCGAGAAAAATGCCAGTAATAATATTCAATTAACACTCGACGGAGTTTTCGATTTTATTAACAATCATAAATCTACATACAATCCGCAATACAAAGTATTTAACGAACAATTTGTGGTGTGTTGGGCTGGTAAAAAAAAGGTGATTAATAATGAAGAATTTTATACTCGGGTAGATATTGAATTGATAAACGAGCAGGTTCGTTTGTTTTTTTCGGCCTTAGATGATGTTCAAATTAGCCATAACGAGCAATCGTTTATTATTACCGAATATATTGTTTTAGGGATTGATAAAAATGAAAAACATTATCCGTTAGAAAAAACAATTATTCATTTTAAAGAGAACGGAAAACACGATATTGTTACCCAATTTTTATTTGAAGCACCACAATACAATAAAACTATTTTACATCATATTTATAATAGCAACAATGCTATTATTAGTAAAATAGAAAAAAATACACTACTATCTGATACTGAAAACCTAGCTGTTTTAAAATTACCAACTACGTATTTAATTTGCTATTTAAATGGGTTTACACAGGCAATTTATCAACTTAAAAAAGTGAAAAATTACATTAAAAACTTAACTGATAAAACAACTTATATAAAATACAAAGAAACAATGCGTGTTTTAAGAAAGGTAAAATATCATTAATACCTCCAAAATTATAAACTCATTAATAGTTTTAATAAATCCGATATAATAACAACGCTCTTAAGAGTATCTTTGTGCTTTATTTATTTTATATGTCTATAAACACGCTTTTAATAACACCTCCTTTTACACAATTAAATACAGCGTATCCTGCAACTGCATACATTAAAGGTTTTTTAGAATCTAAAAATGTAAAAGCAACGCAAATGGATTTAAGTATCGAGCTGTTTACTGCGGTGTTTACCAAAGAGTTTATAAATGCTATTTTTAAGCAAGCTGAAATGCTTGGTAATAGTGATTTTCCTTTAGTTGATAAACAAAAAGAAGAGTACATAAATAAAGTAGATTCTGTTATGCACTATTTGCGTGTGCAAGAAGTTACAGCAGCATATCAGATGGTACATAAAGATTATTTACCACACGGACATAGACGTATTAAATTGAATAAAAATTTAACTACCGAATTCGGAAAATTAGGAGTTTTAGACAAAGCCAAACACATTGCAACACTCTTTGTAGAAGAATTAGGCGATTATATAAACGCAAATGTCGATGAGTTTTTTTCTTTTACACGTTATGCAGAACAACTAGGAAGGTCTGCCTCTAGTTTCGATACTATTAACGAGTTTTTACAATATGAAACTACCTTAATAGAAGATGAAATGTTGTATTTATTAGAAGAGAAACTGCAAGAAGACAATTATGATTTAGTTTGTTTTACGGTGCCTTTTCCTGGTAATTTATTTTCTGCTTTACGTTGTGCACAATTTATAAAACAAAAATATCCTACCATTAAAATAGGTATGGGTGGCGGTTATTGTAACACCGAGTTAAGACGTTTGTCTGACCCAAGAATTTTTAATTTCATAGATTTTATTACTTTGGATGATGGTGAGGGTCCGTTATTAAAAATCACAGAATTTTTAGACGGTAAAATAAACGAAGATGGTTTAGAAAGAACTTTTATCTGTAAAAATAACGAAGTTATTTATGCTGATAAAACACCAAATACAATTTTTCATCATAAAAATTTACCTGCGCCTAGTTATGTTGGGCTTCCAACGAATAAGTATTTATCGTTTTTAGATGTCATGAATCCGATGCACAGAATGTGGTCGGATGGAAAGTGGAATAAATTAACCATTTCTCACGGATGTTATTGGAAACAGTGTTCTTTTTGTGATGTTACCTTAGATTATATAGGAAATTATCAAAATACAACCGCTGATGATTTAGTGAATAAAATTGAAAAAATAATCTCTGAAACAGGAATTACAGGTTTTCATTTTGTTGATGAAGCAGCGCCACCTAAGATGTTAAGAGCTTTAGCAAATAAACTACTAGAAAGAAAGGTTTATATTACTTGGTGGACCAATATTCGTTTCGAAAAAACCTTTACTCCAGAACTGTGTGCTTTATTATCCAAATCGGGATGTATTGCCGTTACCGGCGGTTTAGAAGTTGCTTCAGATAGGTTATTGGCTAAAATGAAAAAAGGGGTAGATATTGGACAAGTTGCTAGAGTAACCAAAGCTTTTTCTGATGAAAATATTATGGTGCATGCTTATTTAATGTTTGGTTTTCCTACAGAAACAGCACAAGAAACCATTGATTCTTTAGAGGTTGTGCGTCAGTTGTTTCAAAACAATTGTATTCAATCTGCTTTTTGGCACATGTTTGCTTGTACAAGTCATAGCCCGGTTGGTAAAAATCCGGATGAATTTGAAATTAAAATTACTGGGCCAGAATTTAAAGGTTTTGCAGAAAATGATTTGTATCACGAAGATCCAACAGGAGCAGAACATCATTTATATAGTCAAGGCTTAAATACTGCGCTAAATAATTACTTAAACTACAAGGGTTTTGATATTCCTTTACATAAATACTTCGATTTTAAAATACCTAAAACAACCCAAGAGACTAATTTAATAGCAGGTTTTTTAACTGCTTAAATTTAATCTCAATTAGTTTATACAAACTTAAATTACTGATTTTTAATTTAATAAAAATTTAAGAAGTAATCATAAATATTTGTTAAGCCTTTCTTTTTACTGAAACGTTTTTTTTAAATCGTCGTCTTTTTAGATATAAACCGAATCTTAAAAAACGTAACATCATGAAAAAATTTGTATTTACAGTAGTAGCAATCGCATTATCTTTTGGAACTGTTTCAGCTTCAGAAATAAACAAAACAACCGTAAAAACTACTACCGAATATTCTAAAGTTAATACTTTTTGTAAGTTAATTACAGCTGGTAATTACGAAGCTGTTAAAGCGATGATTGAAAACGGAACCAATATTAACAGAAAATCTACAGGCTTAACTCCGTTAATGTTTGCTGCTAGATATAACAAAGTAGCTATCGTTAAATTACTAATTAAAAAAGGCGCTAAACTAAATTCAAAATCCGATAAAGGGAGTTATACAGCGTTAGATTATGCAAAAATGTCTAAAGCACATGCAGCTTATAAAGTTTTACTTGCTACGTCAAAAAAATAAAAAACAGTATTAAAGTAAAAAACCACGCAAATTGCGTGGTTTTTCTATTTTAAAAATACTTGTAACCTCTTAAAGGTCAAACTTAATTCCTTGCGCTAAAGGCAATTCATCAGAATAATTTACAGTATTTGTTTGTCTTCTCATGTACACTTTCCAAGCATCTGATCCAGACTCACGTCCACCACCAGTTTCTTTTTCACCACCAAAAGCACCACCAATTTCAGCACCAGAAGTACCAATATTTACGTTTGCAATACCACAATCAGAACCTGCATATGATAAGAACTTTTCAGCTTCTTTCATTTCATTAGTCATAATTGCTGACGATAATCCTTGTGCAACACCGTTTTGTTTTGCGATTGCATTTTCTACTTCTCCTGAATATTTCATTAAATATAAAATCGGAGCAAAAGTTTCATGCTGTACAATTTCAAAATGATTCTCAGCTTCAATAATAGCTGGTTTTACGTAGCATCCGCTTTCGTAACCTTCACCTTCTAAAACACCACCTTCAACTAAAACATTACCGCCTTCAGCTTTTGCTTTTTCAATTGCCGCTAAATAAGTATTTACAGAATCGTGATCGATTAACGGCCCAATATGATTTTTTTCATCTAAAGGATTTCCAATAGTTAACTGCCCGTAAGCACCAACAATTGCATCTCTTACTTTATCATATACAGATTCGTGAATAATTAATCTTCTTGTTGAAGTACAACGTTGACCACAAGTACCAACAGCACCAAATACAGCACCAGGAACTACCACTTTTAAATCGGCAGTTGGAGTAATAATAATTGCGTTGTTCCCTCCTAACTCTAATAAAGATTTTCCGAAACGCTGAGCAACAGTTGCACCAACGATTCTTCCCATTCTTGTAGATCCTGTAGCAGAAACTAAAGGAATACGAGTATCGGTAGTCATCATTTCACCAACTTTGTAATCTCCGTTAATGATAGAAGAAATACCTTCTGGTAAGTTATTTTGTTTTAAAACATCTGCAATAATGTTTTGACAAGCGATAGAACATAAGGGTGCTTTTTCAGAACCTTTCCATACACATACATCACCACAAATCCAGGCTAAAGCTGTATTCCAAGCCCAAACTGCAACAGGAAAGTTAAATGCAGAGATAATACCAACTACACCAATTGGGTGCCATTGTTCTCTCATTACGTGTCCTGGGCGTTCAGACGGAATTGTTTGTCCGTTTAACTGACGTGATAAACCTACAGCAAAATCACAGATATCAATCATTTCCTGAACTTCACCATAACCTTCTTGTAAAGATTTACCCATTTCGTAAGAAACTAACTTACCTAATGGTTCTTTTAATTCTCTTAATTTATTACCAAACTGACGAACAATTTCTCCTCTTTGCGGAGCTGGCATATCTCTAAAAGATAAAAATGCCGCTGTAGCCGTTTCCATTACTTTTTCATAATCTTCTCTTGTAGTAGATTTTACTTTACCGATTAGTTTCCCATCAACAGGTGAGTAACTTTCAATAATTTCTCCGTTAGAAAAGTTATTAGAACCTGTAGAAGTTCCTTCATTAATATCTTTTACTCCTAATTGAGCTAAAGCTTCTTTGATACCAAAATCTGCCATTTTGTTGTTCCGTTTAAGTTGTTTAAATTCGAGGAACGAAATTACAAATAAATTTACACATTTTTAAATTTAACAAAAACAATACTTATTGTTTAATTTTAAACATACATTATGAAGAAAATTCTATTAATTGCTTCGGTTTTATTAATTGCTTTAGGATGTAAAACAGAAGAAATATCAGTAAAAAAAGAAGATGCTAAGAAAGTAAATGATTATGCTATTATTATTCATGGAGGTGCCGGAACTATTTTGAAGAAAAATATGTCTGATGAAAAAGAGGCTGCTTATAAAACGAAATTAGAGGAAGCTATAAAAGTTGGTCATACCATTTTAAAAAATGGTGGAACAAGTCAGGAAGCAGTAATGAAAACAATTCAAGTAATGGAAGAATCACCACTATTTAACGCTGGTAAAGGGGCTGTTTTTACACATGAAGAAACGAACGAATTAGATGCTTCTTTTATGGATGGAAAAACTTTAAATGCTGGTGCAGTTGCAGGAGTAAAAAGTGTAAAAAGTCCAATAGAATTGGCTATAAAAATTATGACCGATTCAGATCATGTTATGCTTTCAGGAAAAGGTGCTGCAAGTTTTGCTGAAGAAAAGGGATTAGAAATTGTTGATCCAAGTTATTTTTATACAGAAAAACGTTTTAAATCGCTTCAAAGAATAAAAAACAAAAATAAAACGGAGTTAGATCATGATGATAAAAAAGCTGCTTTTTACGATGCTGATATAAAAAATGCAAAATTCGGAACTGTTGGTTGTGTAGCTTTAGATAAAAACGGAAACATTTCTGCTGGAACCTCTACTGGTGGAATGACTAACAAACGTTGGGGTAGAATTGGAGATTCACCTGTTATTGGTTCTGGTACGTATGCAAATAATTTAACGTGTGGAGTATCATCTACAGGTTGGGGAGAATATTTTATTAGAGGTCAAGTTGCCTATGATATTTCTGCACAAATGGAATATCAAAATAAATCTTTAAAAGAAGCTACAACAGACGTAATTCAAAATAAACTTACAGCACTTGGTGGTACCGGTGGTGTTGTAGCTTTAGATAAAAACGGAAACATGTCTTTTGAATTTAATACCTCAGGAATGTACCGAGCTTCAATGAATGATAAAGAGGTATTAGTAGTGAAAATTTATAAGGAATAATTATTCGAATTTTTTTCCATAATAACTTTTCATCTGTTGCTTTTTCTGAAAAATTAGAACAAGAAACAGCCCCTATAATTCCGCCAAAAGTACATATAATCTCTTTTTGGGAGTTGTATACCTTGGTGGTTCCATCTGGGAATTGATAACAGCTTTCTTCTAAAAAAACAAGTCCACCATGATACATATATTGTAGTATCATTATCTTTTTTTTTTATATTACTTTTTTGGAAAGAAGTTTTCATGTCTTTTAACCAAGAAATAGTATTTAACGAATTGGATGTTTGAATCTTTTTTACAACAGTACTTTTACAAGAAATCATTATAATTATTAAAAGTACTATTATTATTCTTTTCATAATTAATATTAGATTACAACTTTACAAACTTACACCAAAATAATTTTAATCATTTAAATACAAAAAAGATAATAATAATGCTTTTCTAAATCAATATTTATCATTTAAAACTTCTCTATTTATCAGAAGATAAAAAAAAATAAAAAGTTTGTATTAAATACTGTTATTTTTGCAAAAGTTTATGCGAAAAAAAATATTTAACATACGAAGTCAAGAGGATTTCTCGAAAATAGCAATTGAAGTTTTTAAACATCAGTTTGCAAACAATAAAGTGTATCGTTCTTTTTGTGATTTATTGTATGTTCATCCAAGTGATGTTACTTCTATAGAACAGATTCCTTTTTTACCAATTGAGTTTTTTAAAACTAAAAAAATACTTTCATCTACTGATAAAGTTCAAGAAACGTTTTCAAGTTCTGGAACTACCGGAAGTACAACTAGTAAACATCATGTTACCGATTTATCGTGGTACGAGACAAGCTATTTAAATGGTTTTAAGCATTTTTACGGCAACATAGAAGAGTACGTAGTTTTAGCTTTGTTACCAAATTATTTAGACCGTAAAGGATCTTCGTTGGTATATATGGTTGATGATTTAATTAAAAAATCTAACCAATCTGAAAGTGGTTTTTATCTCAATAATTTAGATGAATTAACCAAAAAACTGATAGATTTAGATAAAAAAGGTCAAAAAACATTACTTATTGGCGTTTCTTTTGCTTTATTAGATTTAATTGAACAGCAAAAATTTAATCTTAAAAACACCATTGTTATGGAAACTGGTGGAATGAAAGGTCGAAGAAAAGAACTCGTGCGCCACGAGTTGCATACTATTCTCTCTAATGGATTTGGTATTACTAAAATTCATTCAGAGTATGGTATGACTGAGTTGTTAAGTCAAGGTTATTCTAAAGGAAATGGTGTTTTTAATTGTCCGCCTTGGATGCGATTTTTAACTCGAGATACTGAAGATTCATTAACAATTTTACCAAAAGAAAAATCGGGCGGAATTAACGTTATCGATCTGGCAAATTATAACTCTTGTTCCTTTATTGCTACACAAGATTTAGGTAAAATACATACCGATAATAGTTTTGAAATTATTGGTAGGTTTGATAATTCTGATATTCGTGGTTGTAACTTAATGGTTTTATAAATCATTATTTTTTTATTTATCTATCATTAAACACTCTCATTATTTTTATTTGAAAAATTGTAAGTTGATTAAATACTTATCGACTATAGTAAAAAATTAAAATTTTTGAAACAATTTATAACTCTTTTTTTACTAGTAATTTCTACTGTGTTAGTAGCTCAAAAAACAGACTATAACACAACAAGTGGATATGTTGCTGAAGGTTACGATGTTGTTTCTTACTTTACAAATAAAGAACCTTTAGAAGGAAAAAAGAAACTTACTACTACCTTTGATGGTACTAAATTTAAGTTTTCTTCAGAAAAAAACCTCAAGTTATTTAAAGAAAATCCTAAAAAATACATTCCTGAATATGGTGGCTATTGTGCATATGCAATGGGAAAAAAGGGTGAAAAAGTAGCTATTGATCCTGAAAATTATGAAATAAGAGATGGTAAACTCTACTTGTTTTATAATTCGTGGATAAACAATACATTAAAATCTTGGCAACAAGAAGGCGAAGAAAAGTTACAAAAACAAGCAGATATAAATTGGTTAAGAATAAATCAGTAATTGATTTATTCGTTGCGGGGGCAACTATAAAGTGCTGAATAAATTCAGCACTTTTTTTTGTTTTATTTACTTCATTTTATTCTTACTTTTGTTTAATAAAAAGCTAGCTATGAACCACTTTTCTTTTTTCAACCGAAAAAACATTCAACAAGAATTAAAAGAAACTGAATTTGATATTTTAATTATTGGTGGAGGAATTACCGGAGCAGGAATTGCATTAGATGCTGCTTCTAGAGGTATGAAAGTTGCTTTAATTGAAAAAAATGATTTTGCTTCTGGTACTTCAAGTAAATCAACAAAACTAATTCACGGTGGTTTGCGTTACTTAAAACAATTCGATTTTTGGCTGGTAAAAGAAGTGGGTACCGAACGAGCAATTGTTCATAAAATAGCTCCGCATTTAGTAATTCCAGAAAAAATGATTCTTCCTTTAATTGATGGAGGAACTTACGGCGCTTGGTTAACCTCTATCGGGTTAAAAGTGTACGATGTTTTAGCCTCAGTAGAAGGTGATGACAAACGTAAAATGCTCGATAAAAAGGAAGCACTTGCTAAAGAACCTCTTTTACCTAAAAGTATTTTAAGAGGCGCTGGTTATTACGCAGAATATCGTACAGATGATGCCCGTTTAACCATAGAAGTATTAAAAACTGCCAGTCAATACAACGCAAAAATACTTAATTATACAAAAGCCAATGAGTTTATTTACGAAAACAAACGTGTAGTTGGCGCAAAGGTTTCTGATGTTTTTTCAAACGAAGCATACGAAATTAAAGCAAAATATGTAGTTAATGCTGCAGGACCATGGGTAGATGAATTACGACAAATTAATAACTCTAAAATTGGCAAAAGACTTCATTTAACAAAAGGAGTTCATTTGGTTGTTGCTCATGAAAAATTACCGATAAAACAATCAGTTTATTTTGATGTTCCTGATGGCAGAATGATGTTTGCAATACCGCGTGGTAAAGTAACTTATTTTGGTACCACAGATACTAATTTTCAACAAGATAAAAATACGGTAGAAACCAATATTATAGATGCTACCTATTTAATTGAAGCCGTAAATAATATGTTTACTGGTATCGAATTAACTTTAGATGATATTCAGTCTTCGTGGGCGGGCTTACGACCATTAATTCATGAAGAAGGTAAGTCAGCTTCAGAACTATCACGTAAAGATGAAATTTTTGTTTCTGATACTAAGCTAATTTCTATTGCTGGTGGTAAATTAACCGGTTATCGTAAAATGGCTGAGCGTATTGTTGATTTAGTTGCTAAGAAAATGGTTAGGCGTTTTAATGTTGAATTTGATACCATACAAACTGAAAATATTATTTTAGCGGGGGGGCCATTTCAAAACTATAAATCAGTAGATTTATATATACACCAAGTATATAAAAATTTAAAAAATAACGATTTTACAAAAATTGATGCTGCTTATTTAGTACACAATTACGGAAAACAAACAGCCATAATTATAGATAAGTTTGATGAGCTAAAAGAAAGTAATATAGAACTTCGTTTATTAAAAGCTGAAATTTGGTTTACCATTCAACATGAAATGACTTGTACTCCTACCGATTTTTTTATGCGTAGAACTGGTCGTTTATTTTTTGATAAACCTAGTGTAGATAGATATAAAAATGATGTTTTAAACGAATTTGCTACATATTTTAATTGGTCTGAATTAGAAAAAACTAAACATCAACAAGAATTAGAAACTAAAATAAAATTAGCTATAAACTTTAACTCGCCACTTTCCATACTATAATTACTTACAACAAAAAGTGTTATATCTTTGGCGCGCTTATAATTTTTATATTCCCCTAAAAAATGAAAAAAAATCTATTCCTATTTATATTTATAATCACTAGTTTTATAGCTACAAGTCAAACAACTAACATTTTAAAATCATCAGAATTTGATGGTATTAAAATAAACAATACCACGTTAGCTGATCTTAAAAAAACCAAAGGAAAACAAGCTGCTGTAGAAAACCTATTAGGTACAGTAACTTCTTATAAGGTTGATGAAAATGTAAATTATTATTATTTTGTTTTTAAAGGACTTAAAGTAGATTTTTCTACTTTAGGAAGAAGTAAACCTTATATAGAGTCTTTTGAGATTAATAGTAATGAGTCTTCTTTAACTGTAAAAAACTTAGTTGTTACTATTGGAGATAATATTAGTAAGTTAGGTACTGTCGTTTTTAGTGTTGGACGAAATGGTTCTAAGAGTATTTTATATTCAGTTTGTGAAGATTGTGATAGTTTTGTGTACATAGAATACGATCAAACAACTAACCTTATTACTAAGATTAGTTACATGGATATGGGGTAATTAAACAGCTTCTCTTAATAAATTTTTGTATTTTTTTCTAAGTGTTATTGGGTTAACTCCCATTTTATATAACAAAAAAACATATCCGTTTATTAAGTTTACTTTTAGCCATGAATTGTTATCATACTTTCTAGCACTTACAATTGCTCTAGATTGAATAACTGTATATTTAATTTTGTTATTTCTTATTCTATCCATCATTTCAAAATCTTCCATGATGCAATAATCTTCATTAAAACCTTTTAACTCATTAAAAGTAGTTTTTAAAAAGAATTGGCATTGATCTCCACCACCAGCAAGTAAACTATCTTTTTTGGTGAAATAACTATTTATATCTAACATAAAAGTTGATCTATCAAAATCGTATGAAAAAAACCCAGCTTTATAATCATTTTTAATCGCTCTTGTTATTTCTTCATAAAAATTAATAGGTAACTCAACATCAGCGTGTAAAAAAACAACAATTTCGCCGGTAGCTTTAGTTGCTCCATAATTCATTTGTACGGCCCTACCCTTTTTAGGACTGTTATAAAACAATACATTGTCAAATTTTTTACATATATTAATCGTGTCATCTGTAGTTTCTGGTGAGTTTGATATAATAATTTCAACCGGCTTCCTGTATGCAATTTCACTTAAAAACGACAGTCTTTTTAGTAAGTTATGTTGTTCGTTATAAACAGGAATAATGATGCTTATTAGCATAAATACATTAATTTAAATTATGAAAAACTATTTTTTTACTATCATTTTATTTCTTACCTGTGCACTTAAAGCTCAGAACAACGTAAACTATATAAAAACATCACAAGATTTATTAACTCGTATTGTAAATGATGAATCGTATGAAAAAGAAGTTTCTATACTCGAAAAAAGTACTTTAAACGACTTAATAACTCAACTGCCTAAAGATAAGGATAAAAAAGCTTTTTGGATTAATATTTACAATGCTTTTATTCAAATAAAATTAAATAAAAATCCTAATTTATTTGATGATAAAGGAACTTTTTTTAAAACTAAAAGAATTAAAATTGCAGGTGAAATTTTATCTTTTGATGATATAGAACATGGTATTCTTAGAAAATCTAGATGTAAAATTAGTTTAGGTTATTTAAGAAAACCTTTTAGAGCTAAGTGGGAAAGAAAATTAAGGGTTGATGATATTGATTGGAGAATTCACTTTGTATTAAACTGTGGTGCCAAAAGTTGTCCGCCGGTTGCTATTTTTTCTTTAACTAACTTAAATGATGAACTAGATTATATGGTTACCGATTATTTAAAAGAACATACTACTTTTAATAAAGAGAATGAAACCGCCAGTTCTTCTGCATTAATTTCTTGGTTTAGAGGTGATTTTGGTGGTAAATGTGGCGCTCGTGAAATTTTAAAAAATTATGGAATAACGCCAACCAAACCAAAAAAAATAAAGTTTAATGATTATGATTGGACTTTATTTTTAAATAATTTTAAAGAACTACCTAAAAACCTTGATTAATTAGATTCTTCATGCGCTTCTAAATCTTTCGTTAAATCTAACTTTCGTAATGTTGGGTTTATAATACCTGTGGTTACAACCGTAATTAAAGTCATCGTTCCACCAAAAACAACAGCAGTTACCGTTCCCATTAATTTTGCCGTTACGCCGCTTTCAAAAGCTCCTAATTCATTAGAAGAGCCTACGAACATAGAATTTACAGATGCAACTCTACCACGCATATGATCGGGTGTTTTTAATTGTAAAATTGTTTGACGAATAACCATTGAAATCCCGTCGGTAACACCACTAAAAAATAACGCTACCATAGATATCCAAAAGATAGAAGATAATCCGAATACTATAATACAAACTCCAAAGCCAAAAATAGCCGCTAATAACTTCATTCCTGCATTTCTACTAATAGGTATGTAAGCAGTAATTAACATCGTTAAAAAAGCACCTATTGCTGGTGCAGCGCGCAGAGCACCAAACCCTTCTGGGCCTACTTTTAAAATATCTTGTGCATAAATAGGTAATAAAGCAATAGCACCACCAAAAAGTACAGAAATCATATCTAAAGTAATGGCTCCTAAAATGGCTTTTGTTTTAAATACAAAATTGATTCCTTCTTTTAAACTCTTTAATACTGGCTCCCCTATTTTTGGATTCATAATTGGTTTTTTCTTTACAAAAAACACCATTAAAAATGAAAATAGCACCAAGCCAAAAACAATACAAAGTGACCAATGAACTCCTAACCAAGAAATAGTAAAACCTGCAAAAGCTGGGCCTAATACTGAAGCCATTTGCCAAGTAGAACTACTCCATGTTGCGGCATTTGGGTATAATTTTTTAGGTACTATTAAGGCTATTAACGAAAATATAGTGGGACCAAAGAACGAACGTAAAAGTCCGCCAAAAAATACCAATCCATAAATTGAATATAAAACAGTATTTGTATTCCATCCTTTAATAAAACTTGGCAAGGTTAAAAAAAACAAGCCTAAACTTATTAATGAAAAAGCGCCTATACAAAGTGCTAATAAATTTCTTTTTTCTTTTTGATCAACAATATGACCTGCAAATAAAGCCATAGATACTGCCGGAATTACCTCCATTAAACCAATAATACCAAGTGATAACGGATTTTTAGTAATACTATACACTTGCCACTCTATAATAATAAATTGCATAGACCAAGCAAATACTAAAGCAAAACGCACTAAAAGAAATAAATTAAACTCTTTAATTCTTAACGAGGCGTATGGATCTTTCTTTTTCATTATTAACTATTTAGAAGAGTATTTTATAGATTTTTTTATTGATATACCAAAGAAAATGCAACAAGTAATAAGAAAACCTAACATAATGTAATGAAACCAAAAAGGTGTTGCCCCAGGAAAATCTCCTTTAATACGAGCTACATAGGTTAATATCATTACCAAACTTACATAGTAAAAATATACCAATTGATAATTTAGTTTTAATAAATGTAACTTAAATGGTGCGATTACAATCATGGCGTAAGCGAGTGTACCGCCAATTACTTTTACAAATTCTAAATTAATACTATTTAAATAAACACTTAGTGCTAAAAAGCACCAATGGATTATATGTAAAACAGCAAACAATTTTATGAAATTTCGACCACGAATATTATTTTTTAAATTGGTAGGTCTTTTAATAAAAACATAAAAAGTATATAAAAAAACAAAAGCTGATAACCTACCAGAATATCTTGCTGCATAACGAAAAGTGTGTTCTAATTCTGGATGTAACAGGTAAGAAACAACTAAAATTATGACTTCACTTAGAATTCCAAAAAGAAGTAATTTCTTTAAAAATAAATTCATTTTAATAAAAGATGTTAAATAATTTCTGCTTTCAGGTACATACCTAATTTTTATATATTATAGAAAAGATAATTAACCTAATTTTAAATCCATTAAAATAGAGAAAGTTTCATTTACATCTACTTCTTTTACAACAATTGTCATTTCATTTGTTGTAGATATTATTTCTTGTACAGCTATGTTTGCCCAAGCAAATTGTTTTAAAATAAAATAATATATTCCCGATTGTTCTAAATTGCCCTTTGGTAATTTAATCGTTATTGAAGCCAAATCGTTTACATTATTAATTAATGTTTCGAGTTTAAAAATTTCTTCAACATAAGGACGTAAGTTCTTACTTGTAACAATATTAGTTTCAAAAATCCCTTGAGAAACTGTTAAAAAATAATCATTACTATCAGCAGATTTACTTAAAATTTTGGCAATTTCTCGTAATAAAGAAGTGGTATTTTTAAAAGTAAAATCACATAAATCTGATCGTACAATTACATCTCCTAAATTGAGTGCTAATTTTTTAATGTTTTTACGTACCCTTAATTCATTTGCAGGTGAAAGTCTATTAATAGCCATCATAACTGCACCTACTTTTATTTCTTTTTTAAGTAACTTACTTACTTCTGGTAAGATAACTCGTGCTAAAGATGATACATTAATTAGCTTTTCATTTAAAGCTTCTTCAATAAAAGGTGTTTTTCTTATTGTAATTTCTACAGCCTCCTGAATTGTTTTCATTTTGTTTAATTTTAAACAAAAATAAACAAATTTAAACTATAGATGCGCTAATTTTCATTATTAAATAATACTTTTTTTATGAAAAAGTTTGTGAATCAGAATTTTAAGTTAAATTTGTTATCATCGTATTTTAATACAACACAATCTTAGAAGCGATTGGTGGGTTGACTTCTTTTTATTAAGAAGGATTATTTGTGCAAATGCAAACAACTAATCTAATCTATTTGTTAACTTTAAAAACTCATCTTTCGCTTCTTTTTTATCGTACAACACATTATAAACAGCATCGATAATAGGCGTTTTTGCACCATTTTTTTGATTGATTTCATAAGCACTTTTTGCTGCATAATATCCTTCAGCCACCATACTCATTTCCATTTGTGCAGATTTTACCGTATAACCTTTACCAATCATGTTACCAAACATTCTATTTCTACTAAAAACAGAATATCCTGTAACTAATAAATCACCTAAATATGCCGAGTTATTAATATTACGTTTCATTTTATGAACCTTTTTAATAAAGCGTTTCATTTCACGAATACCGTTACTCATTAATACAGCTTGAAAATTATCTCCATAACCTAAACCATGAGAAATTCCGGCTGCAATCGCATAAATATTTTTTAACATGGCAGCATATTCTGTACCAATAATATCATCAGATATTTTTGTTTTTATATAACGACCTGCAATATATTTACTTAAATCTTTAGCTTTTTCGGCATCCTGACAAGCTAAAGTTAAATATGATAAACGTTCCATCGCTACTTCTTCTGCATGACATGGACCTGTAAGTACACCAATATTTTCCATCGGAACATTAAACTTCTGATGAAAATGTTCCCCAATAATTAAACCTGTTTCTGGTACAATTCCTTTAATTGCCGAAAAAATGGTTTTACCTTCTAATAAAGCTGTTAATTTTTCTAATTCGGTATTCACAAATGCCGAAGGAATGGCAAAAATAAGCACATCATAATTATCAACAATATAATTCATATCGTCAGACAAATCTAACTGTTCTGGATGTAACTCTGCAGAACTTAAATAACTAGGATTATGTTTGTTACGTTTTATATGCTCGATAGCATATACACTTCGCATATACCAGCCAATGTTTTCTAGATTTTCAGATAACATTTTTACAATGGCAGTAGCCCAACTTCCTCCACCTAAAACCGCTATTTTAGTTTGCTTACTCATATCGTAATTTATTTAGTATGCTAAATTAATAAATCTATAGGCTTCTTCTAAAAGTTAAGGGTATTATATTTGAATTTTGAAAAACTAAACATCATGAATGTACAAATAATAAACAAATCTAAACACCAAACTCCTGCATATGAAACCGAAGGTTCTGCCGGAATGGATTTACGTGCTAATTTAAATGAACCTGTAGTTTTAAAACCTTTAGAAAGAGCGATTATAAAAACTGGTTTATTTATTGCTTTACCTAATGGTTTTGAAGCGCAAGTTCGTCCGCGAAGCGGATTGGCAGCTAAAAAAGGTATTACTGTGTTAAATACTCCTGGAACTGTTGATGCTGATTACCGTGGGGAAATTGGGGTTATTTTAGTAAACCTATCTAACGAAGATTTCGTGGTAAATGATGGTGAGCGTATTGCACAATTAGTAATTGCAAAACACGAACGTGTAAACTGGCAAGAAGTTACTGTTTTAAATAAAACAGAACGTGGTGCTGGTGGTTTTGGTAGTACAGGAGTTTAAGTTATTCTTTTATAAAGTTGACTCATTTTACGAATCTCATCGTATAATAATTCAAAGTCTAAAAAACAATGTGAGTTGTATTTGTATCCAAGTTTTTTATAAAACTCGAAAGCTTGTGGTTTCGCATCCATAGCATCTAACCAAATAAGATCATATTGTTTTTTAATGACTTGTGCTTCTAACCAATTCAATAATTTTTCACCAATTCCATTTCCTTGTGTTTTTGGATGTAAATAAATGCGATGTAACTTTACACTTTTTTGATCAACAAAATCAGCTAGTTGCTCATTCCAAACAATTCTAAAATTACCTATTATTTCATTTTTAAATAACACCAAATAATTCTGAGAATTTAAGTCTAAAAGTTCAGAACTTAATTTTTCTTTAGAATATTGCGTATTCACATACCAATCTCCACCATCTTTCCAAAAATGGCTATAAGCTGGCGGATAAATTTCTTTCATTAATGTAAAAAGAGCTTCTAAATCGGTATTCAAAATTTCTTTTAGTTGTATATTTTCTGTGATGTTTATCATTTTTACTATAAAAATACTTACAAGTATACCTTCTTTTTGATTAGTGAAATATTAGGATTTAATATATTATAATCTCAAAAAAAAGCTGTTGATTTCTCAACAGCTTTTAATTATATAAACCTTTTAATTTAAAACTTATTCTTGATTTTCAATAGCATCTTTTATTTTACCTTCAAGTTCGTCCATTAATTCAGGATTATCTTTAATTAGGCTTTTAACAGCATCTCTACCCTGACCTAATTTGGTGTCTCCATAGCTAAACCATGAACCACTTTTCTTTATAATTCCGTATTCTACACCAATATCTAAAACCTCACCAACTTTTGATATTCCTTTACCATACATAATATCAAACTCTGCAATTTGAAATGGTGGTGCTACTTTATTCTTTACTACTTTTACTTTGGTACTGTTACCAATAACTCTATCGCCATCTTTAATTTGTGTTCTACGACGAATATCTAAACGAACAGATGCATAAAATTTTAATGCATTACCACCCGTTGTAGTTTCTGGGTTACCGAACATTACACCAATTTTTTCGCGTAACTGGTTAATAAATATAACAGTACATTTTGTTTTACTAATAGTACCTGTTAATTTACGCAATGCTTGCGACATTAAACGGGCATGTAATCCCATTTTAGAATCTCCCATTTCACCTTCAATCTCAGATTTTGGTGTTAATGCTGCAACTGAATCAATTACTACAATATCAATAGCTCCTGAACGGATTAAATTATCGGCAATTTCTAATGCTTGCTCACCATGATCTGGTTGAGAAATAATTAAATTATCTGTATCTATTCCTAAGCTTTCTGCATAAAAACGATCAAAAGCGTGTTCTGCATCAATAAAAGCTGCAATACCACCTGCTTTTTGCGCTTCTGCAATTGCATGTAATGTTAAGGTTGTTTTACCTGACGATTCTGGTCCGTATATTTCTATAACTCTTCCACGAGGATATCCACCTACACCTAAAGCTAAATCTAAGCCTAAAGATCCTGATGAAATTGCCTCAATATCTTCAACTTGACTATCTCCTAACTTCATTACCGCTCCTTTTCCGTAAGTTTTATCTAACTTATCAAGGGTAAGTTGCAATGCTTTTAATTTCGCTTCTTTTTCTTTATCTGCTGCCATAAATCGTTCTAATTATATTAAAAATAAGAGTGGCTAAGTTATGAAAAACTCCCTTTATTTTACCATCTTTTTTAGGCTACATTTTGTAATATTGTTTTTTATTAATTTTTACCCAAATGAGTACAACTATTCTTTTAAAAAATGCAAAATGTAACGTTACCATAAGTAAAGGTGAAGTTATTAGTTTTATTGTTGATAACGAAGAAATTATGCATTGTAAAGATGCACCTGGTTGGAATGCTACGGACATTGAAATGTTTCCTATAATTGGGCCTACAAAAATTAATAATTATAGTATTGAAACACCAAATGGTATTGGAAAACAAGATCAGCATGGATTATTAAGAGAACTAAATTATCAACTTATTTCTTCGGATACAACTACCGCTATTTTTGAAAAAAAATATGTAAAAAATACACTCATAAATAATACTAAATTTCCTAAAAAATCTAAGCAAGAAAAATTGTTTTGGCCTTATGATTTTACTTTTAGAAAAATAATTTCACTATCCAAAAACGCTTTAAAAATAGATTTTGAAATTACTTCAGATAAAGGAATGCCTTATATGTTAGGGTATCATCCTAGCTTTAAACTAGCTGGTTTTGATACTGAAATTATAAAAACAGCAGACAAAGAAATTACTTTAAAAGATATTTTAAATGTAGGATCAGCTGCTTATAAGGTTTTAAATACTGATGAAATTATTTTGATAAAAAATGAATTACCTAACGTAGAAATAGCTACCAAAAACTTTAATAATTTTATGTTGTGGACAGAAGTTAACAACATGGTTTGTATAGAACCTATAACTCAATATCCGTTGCTTGAAACTCAAGAGTACTCAGAAAAAAATATGAGAATTAGTACTGGTAAAGAATATTTTTCTGTAACTATTAGTACTTTTTAAATATGGAACACCGACATTTTATAATTCATAAACCGTATGGTTTTCTTTCGCAATTTATTAACAATCAAACAAGAAGAAAGAAAAAATTATTAGGCGAGTTAAATTTTAATTTTCCTGAAGAAACAATGGCAATTGGTCGTTTAGATGTTGCATCTGAAGGCTTGTTATTTTTAACTACCAATGGTAAAGTAAGTGCACAAGTACGCAGTAAAAAAGTAGAAAAAGAATATTATGTTCAAGTAGATGGTCTTATTACGCAAGAAGCTATAGATAAATTAAAAGAAGGTGTAGAAATTGGTTTTGATGGTAAAAAATATATGACTTTACCCGGAAAAGCTTTTTTAATAGATACTCCTAATTTTGATAATAGATCTCAAAAAATTCGTGATGAACGTCATGGCCCAACAAGTTGGGTATCTATTGTAATAACAGAAGGTAAATTTAGGCAAGTTCGTAAAATGACAGCCGCTGTTGGTTTTCCTACATTACGTTTAGTTAGAGTGCGTATTGGGGATATTTTATTAAATAATATGAAACCTGGTGCTGTAATTGAGGTTACTGAATTGATATAGCTTAGCTATTAAGCTCTCACCATTTTAATATGCGGAATTCCGTCTTCTAAATACCCTTCACCTACTTGTTTAAAACCGTGAGATTCGTAAAATTTTTGTAAATAAGTTTGTGCCGAAATTGTAATTATTCTTTCTTCGTAGTTATTAACAATAGCTTGTATTGATGCTTTTATTAAATCGTGTCCGTAGCCAAATTTACGTTCGGTATCTTTTACAATTACTCTACCAATACTAGGAGTATCAAAATATTGCTTACTATCAAACAAACGAGTGTACGCTATTATTTTATCATCTTTTAAACCTAAAACATGCAATGCTTTTTGGTCTTTAAAATCAATATCTTGATATACACAATCTTGTTCTACCACAAAAACTTCAGAACGTAATTGAAGTATTTCATACAGTTCTGAAGTTGTTAATTCTTGAAATTTTTTTATTTTAAAATCCATTAACAATTATTAGCTATTTTATTAACTCTATCTGCGTGACGTCCTCCTTCAAATTCTGTACTTAAAAACAACTTTACAAAACCCAATGCTTGTTGTAATGATACAAAACGAGCCGGAATCGTTAAAATATTAGCATTATTATGTTGGCGCGTTAATATTACCAATTCATTATTCCAACATAAAGCAGCACGAACACCTTGGTGTTTATTAGCTGTCATTTGAGCACCATTACCACTACCACATAAAATAATACCCATTTCAGCTTGTTCAGTTTCTACAGCTTCTGCTGTTGGATGAATAGCATCAGGATAATCCATACTATTAGTATCATTAGTACCAAAATTAATAACCTTATGTCCTAATTCTTCTAAAAGAGTAATAATTTCGAATTTATATTCGGTACCTGCATGGTCATTTCCGATGGCAATTGTCATAATTTGTTGATTTTAATTTAGTTGTGTGTTACAAAAATACAGATATTCAGGGTTATCAACAGTAATTAACAATGCTTTTTTAAGTATTCTTAATAAGTGCTTAATTTTTAAGTACTTGAATAGT
This sequence comes from Tenacibaculum sp. M1.3A, assembly GCF_057732375.1. Taxonomy (NCBI): domain Bacteria; kingdom Pseudomonadati; phylum Bacteroidota; class Flavobacteriia; order Flavobacteriales; family Flavobacteriaceae; genus Tenacibaculum; species Tenacibaculum sp. M1.3A. The sequence goes on from NZ_JBYJEF010000006.1 coordinate 135,175, forward strand.
GTTAACTAATTGTTAAGAAGTAATTGTAGATTTTAAAAAGTTTATTTTATTTATTACATTTTTTTTACAATACAAGAACTACTATTACATACACAACTTTTTTTATGAGTTTCTAGTAAACATTTATCAACATAAAATTAACCTGTTGTTTACAATGTAAATAGAATTAAGTATTCATAATTAACAGTGAATAGTTGTTTATAAGTTTTGTTAATAACTATGTTTTCTAGTTGATTTTAAACATTTTATTAAGCTAATAACATGTTTATTTTATTTAATAACTGATACTCACAAAATTTCAATCATTTATTTATGCCACATATTAACACACTATAATAACAATCATTTCTTTTTTTAAATTTTAAAAATTCTTTATATATTATATTATATATGTTAATAACCTTAAATTTAAAAAAATGTGAGTTTTGAAATTGTTTAAAATTGAGGATGTGTTTATTTAAAAGAATAAATTTCTTTTAAAATAATATATAAAACTAGTGATGTTGATAAATAAGAATAAAATAGAAAAAGTACTTACTAAACTGTTCTACTCCCTTTTTTTATAAGATAGATAGTGTCTTTAGCCTTAACTAAATCTGTAGTAGGTTTTTCATTTAAAGTAGTATTAATACTTATTACGGTAACTATAATACCTGTAACAAATATGAATATAAATAAACCTATTATTTTACGTAAGTTTTTCATTATTAGTAACTTCTTACTATAAAGACGTAATAATTTATGAAATGTTACAATTTTATTAAGATTTTTTTAACTTTTTAAGAAATTATAAATTGTATAGCTTTCGGTAATATAGTTGCAGTCACTTTTCCGGTGCCTATTAATTCCCCATCTGCCTGTATAAACGGAGGTTTTTTAAGTGAAGACGGAGTTATTAACAAAGTACTAGATAATTGTGTTTCTACCTTTTTATGATTTACAATTAAGCCGTTATATAATTTTTTAATATTTACAATTAAATCTAAAAGAGATAAATTTTTAGCAATTGTTATATCAAATAACCCATCTTTAGTATATTTATAATCAGTTAATTGCATTCCACCTGCTGAATATTTACAAATTCCGAATAAAGTCATTAAGCATTTTGTTTCAATTACTTTAGTATTAACTTCAATAGTAAAAGTAGTTTTTTTGTAAAATAATAAACCCGCAATGCCACTTAAAAGATAGGCTAAAGGCCCGAATTTTTTAAGTTTATTCAACTTATTTACAACATAGCCGTCATAACCAATTCCTGCAACATTATTAAAAAAAGCGGTAGTATTTTCTAGTTCTAAATAACCAATATCTTGTAAAATAGTTTTTCGTTGGTAAATTAAATCTATGGCTAATTTTATGTTATTTGGTATGTTATAAGTCTTAATCCAATCGTTTCCTGTACCTAAAGGAATCACTCCCACTGTAATATCAGAAGTTTTTACATATCTTTGCGTCATAATTCCGTTTACTACATGATGTAGTGTACCATCTCCACCAACGGAAATAATATTTCTATAACCTTGTTGAATAGCAGTGTGTACAAGTTCAATTTCGTGTTTAGAATACGCTGTAAAAGCATAAGAAAAATCGATATTTCTTTCGTTTAACAATTGCTCAATTTCTTTCCAATTTTTAGAAAGTTTTTTATTTCCTGAAAAAGGATTTGCAATAACAAACCAAGAATGTATCATAAAAATAAAATATAATAAAGCCAAAATACAAAATAGATTGGTAACACTTATTTAATAAAGAAAATCTAAATTTATTTGTACTTTGGTAACAATAAAACAAGCAGAAGATTAATGACTGGAAAGAAAAAAATATACAAGAAAAAAGGTAGAGTAATAAAAGACTTAACCAGAAATATATTTAAAATTTTAAACGAAGACAATTCAAAAATATATAACCATAAGCAGATAGCTGCAAAAATGGGAATTTCTGATACTGATGGAAAAACGCAAGTACTAAAAAAATTAGCGGAACTTACCGGAAATAAGAAAATTAAAGAAATAGATAGAGGTAAATATAAAATTAATGAAGATCGTAAATATTATATTGGTACGTTAGATTTAACATCTAATGGAAATGGGTATTTTATGTCGGATGATTTTGAGAACGATATATTTATTCCATCAATAAATTTAGGAAAAGGATTACATCAAGATACGGTTAAAGCTTACGTTTATCAAAAACGTAGATCTAATAAATATGAAGCTGAAGTAGTAGAAATTATCGAACGTAAAAAAACTGAGTTTGTTGGTGTTTTACAGATGAATAAAAACTTCGGATTTGTAATACCAGACAGCCAAAAAATGTCTGCAGATTTATTTATTGCTCAAAATAAAATAAACGGCGCAAAAGATGGCGATAAAGTGGTTGTGCAAATGATCGATTGGCCAGAAAATTCTAAAAATCCGTTTGGTAAAATAACGCAAGTTCTAGGAAAACCTGGTGAACATGAAACCGAAATACATTCTATTTTACTAGAATATGGTTTACCATACGAATTTGAAGAAGCCGTAGAAAAAGAAGCTGAGAATTTACCAATAGAGATTACAGAAGCTGAAATTGCTAAGCGTCGTGATATGCGTAAAGATTTAACCTTTACAATAGATCCGAAGGATGCAAAAGATTTTGATGATGCATTGTCATTTACAAAATTAGAAAATGGTAATTACGAAATAGGAATTCACATTGCTGATGTTTCTCATTATTTACAACCAAAAACTATTTTAGATGATGAAGCATATGATCGTGCAACATCAGTTTATTTAGTAGACAGAGTGGTACCAATGTTACCAGAAATGTTAAGTAACGGAGTTTGTTCTTTAAGACCAAATGAAGAAAAATTAACATTTTCTGCTGTTTTTGAAATGAACGATAAAACGCAAATTGTAAATCAATGGTTTGGTAGAACAGTTACCTATTCAGATCAACGTTTTGCGTATGAAGAAGCACAATCAATTATAGAAAATTGTACACTTTCTGATACTGTTGCGCCGTATACAATGCCGCTTGATATTTCTATCATAGATAAAGAATATGAAGTAACACCAGAAATTGTAGAAGCTACCCTAAAACTAGATCAATTGGCTAAAAAATTACGTAAGAAACGTATGAAAGCTGGTGCAATATCTTTTGATAGAGTAGAAGTTAAATTCGATTTAGATGAAAAGTCAAACCCAGTAGGTGTTTTCTTTAAAGAATCTAAAGATGCTAATAAATTAATTGAAGAATTTATGTTATTAGCAAACCGAAAAGTAGCTGAATTCATTGGTTTTTCTAAAGGTAAAGAAACAAAAAATACGTTTATTTACCGTACACACGATGAACCAAATATTGATAAATTAGCCTCTTTACAGAACATTATTAATAAATTTGGTTATAAAATTGATACTGAAACTAAAGAAAAAACATCACAATCTTTAAATAAGTTATTAGCTGATGTTCAGGGAAAAGGAGAAGCCAATATGGTAGAAACTTTAGCAATCCGTTCTATGAGTAAAGCAGCTTATACCACTCAAAATATTGGGCATTATGGTTTAGCTTTCGATTATTATTCTCACTTTACTTCACCAATTCGTCGTTATCCAGATGTGATGACTCACCGTTTATTACAACATTATTTAGATGGCGGAAAGTCTCCAAAAGCAGAAGATTACGAAGTAAAATGTAAACATTCTTCACAAATGGAAGAAATGGCTGCAAAAGCCGAGCGATCTAGCATAAAATACATGCAGATTAAATATATGAAAGACCATCAAGATGAAGAATTTGAAGGTGTAATTTCTGGTGTAACCGAATGGGGAATTTACGTAGAAATTACTGCTAACAAGTGTGAAGGAATGGTTAGAATTAGAGATATAAAAGATGACTACTATATTTTTGATGAAAAGCAATATGCTATTGTAGGGCAATCTTCAAAAAATATAATTCAATTAGGAGATAAAGTTGTTGTTAAAGTTAAAAACACCGATTTAGAACGTAAACATTTAGATTTTCATTTAATTTCGCATTAAACTTTTATTGTTGTCACAATAAATTTTAATATTCGTCTTTATAGTATTGGTATAATTATTGGTTATACTTAAGTAACTAACAAAATTTATAATGAAAAAAATAACGTTTTTATGTTTGTTCTTGTTGCCTTTTTTAACAGCAGCACAAACTACGATAACAAAGAAATTAGGAGAGTTCTCTACAATAAAAGTATACAATGGTATCGATTTAGAATTGATTAAATCTGATGAAAATAAAATTATTGTTACAGGAGAGAAAGCTGATAAAGTAAGTATTAAAAATAAAGATAATACCTTAAAAGTTTCTTTAAGTTTTCCTGAAACAACGGCAGATGGTAAAGTAAAAATTACACTTTATTATGTATCATTATTAGAAACTATTGATGCTAATGAAGGTGCTACTATAACAGGTAAAAAGATTGAACAATCACAAATTGAAATTAAAGCTCAAGAAGGCGCTTTTATTAATATGGTGGTAGATGTTAAGCATCTTAAGGTAAAAAGCATCTCAGGTGCCGTTATTAAGCTTTCTGGTACAACAAAAAATCAAACTGTAGAAGCAAGTTTAGGAGGTATTTATCATGGATACAAATTAATTGTAAGTGATTTAAATTATGTTCGTGCAGGTTCTGGATCAAAAGTAGAAGTGCAAGCTGGTGAAACATTAGATGCTAAAGTTTCTTTTGGTGGTTCTATTTTTTATAAAGGAACTCCAGAAGTTTTTAAAGATAAAAAAGTAATTGGTGGAGTAATTGAACAGAGAAGTTAATTTAGTATCTTTGTAATGTTTAAAAATTAGAACAAATGAATTCACTTACTATATTTTTAGGAATGATAGGACCATGGCAAATAGCCATTGTAGTTGCCTTAGTATTATTAATGTTTGGTGGTAAAAAAATACCAGAATTAATGAGAGGTTTAGGAACAGGTATTAAAGAGTTTAAATCTGCTACTAAAGAAGATGAAGAAGAAAACAAAGTAGAAGAAAAGAAATAATCTATTACTTTTTATTTATAAATATAAAAGCTCGATTTGTTTAAACAAATCGAGCTTTTTTTATCTAATTAAGTTTTTTAGGCTTCGGATTTTTCATTGCTTCACCAATTTGGTTACTAGCTGTAAAACTTGCTACCATATCGTTTAACATCTGACTTCCTGCTTGTGGCGAATTCGGTAACAAAATTAAATTACTATTTGTTTGTTGCCCTATTGCTTGTAAAGTATCATAATGCTGAGTTACTACAATTAATGCAGATGCCTCTTGGCTATTTATACCAACCTTATTTAATACCTCTACAGACTCTTCTAAACCACGTGCAATTTCTCTTCGTTGATCTGCAATTCCTTGTCCTTGTAAACGTTTACTTTCAGCTTCAGCCTTTGCTCTTTCAACAATTAAAATACGTTGTGCATCTCCTTCATATTGTGCAGCAGTTTTTTCTCTATCCGCGGCATTAATTCTATTCATTGCTTCTTTTACTTGTGCATCAGGATCAATATCTGTTACTAAGGTTTTAATAATATCATAACCATACGTCATCATTGCTTCGTTTAATTCAGACTTTACGGCAATAGCAATATCATCTTTCTTTAAGAAAACATCATCTAATATCATTTTAGGTACTTCTGCACGAACAACATCAAATACATAAGAAGTAATTTGATCGTGAGGATAATCTAACTTATAAAAAGCATCTTCTACTTTTTCTTTTATTACCATATATTGAACAGAAACTTTTAGTTTAACAAATACATTATCTAATGTTTTTGTTTCTATAATAACATCTAATTGCTGAATTTTTAAACTTAATTTCCCTGAAATTCTATCTACCAAAGGAATTTTTAAATGTAAACCAGATTGACGGATGCTGTGAAATTTACCAAAACGCTCAATAATTGCGGCAGTTTGTTGTTTTACCGTAAAAAATGAAGCAAACAATAATATAAGACCAATAAATACAATTGGATAATAATAAATAGGCATAGTTTTTAATTTTTAAATAGTTAGTTTTTGTTAAAGATACAATAATATCTACTTTATTTATTTGACTCTATTTTTATAAAACGTTACAACTTTTGTTTTTAAAGTTATATTTGCTAAAAATCAATTATATGGAACTTATTCAACAAAATGCAACAGAAATTTTAATTCTACTTTTTTTAATCGTTACCTTCTTACAATCGGGTATTGATAAAGTTACAGATTGGAATGGTAATGTAACTTTTATAAAAGAACATTTTAAAAATTCACCTTTCAAAAACATGGTACCGTTATTATTAGTTATCATTTTGGTTATGGAATTAATTGCGGGTGCTTTTATGTTTATCGGAGTATTTAATCTAATAACTACTGGTGATACAGCCTTAGCTTTATTAGGAGTACAAATTGCTGCCTTATCTTTAATTTTCCTTTTAATAGGACAACGTTTAGCAAAAGATTACGCAGGTGCAATGACATTAGCAATTTATTTTTTAATTACGATTGCCGGTATGTATTTATTAAATAGCTAAAAATTATATGAGTTAATATTTATTTTTTTCAAGCTAATACAGTGTTTATAGTTGCTATAAATTTGCATTGAACTTAAAAATTATTTACTATGAAAATTAAATTAGCATTACTAGCTTTAATTATAACAGCAACAATCCAAGCCCAAAATTTTGGAATTAAAGGTGGATTAAATCTATCTAATCTTACAAATTTTGATAAATCATTTGAAGATGAAGTAGAATCAGAAAGTATTAGAACTTCATTTCATATCGGTTTTTATAATGAATTTAAAGTTACAGACCGTTTTAGTATTCAACCAGAGATTTTATATTCTTCTCAAGGTGTAAATAATGAGGCTAATGGTATTGATGGTAAAGTGCAGTTAGATTATATTAACATACCTGTTATGTTAAAATTTTATTTAGCGGATTCGTTTTATTTAGAAGCTGGTCCACAAATAGGTTTTTTAGTAAATGATGAAATAGAAGTAGGTGCTATAAATTTTTCTGACAATGAAGACATTTTTAATAAGGTAGATTATTCTTTAGATCTTGGTTTAGGTTTTAAAATATCAGAAAACGTTTCTTTAAATGCTAGATACGGTTTTGGACTTAACGGAATTTTTGATAGCTCAGAAAATGATAACAATCCAAAAAATAGTGTATTTGCAGCTTCAATAGCATTTGGACTATAATAAATTTTAATTATTATATTATATTTTAATATAATTTTTACTGATAAAAAACCTCTTAAAATATTCATTTTAAGAGGTTTTTTTATATTAGGTAATGTAATCGTGTATTTTATGATTTTAAATAGGTTAAAACGATATTAAAAATCGTTTTAGCTGTTTTTTATGATATAAATCAAGGAAGAATATTCACCATTTCCTTTTGCTTTTAAATTTGATCTTAAACCAGTAAGAAAAGCATGAATTGGTCTTGATTTTTTTGATTTGTATTTTTCTGATAAAAGCGAAACATAAAAAGCATCAAACTTCATTGGAAGTATTTTTTCTACGGTCATTTCAATATCAGAAAATAATTTTTTTATTGATGTTTTAGAAAAATGCCATAAATGCCTCGGAACATCATAAGCTGCCCAAAATTCTTTATAACGGTTGGCATCATAACTTTTAAAATTAGGAACTGCAATTATTAAAACACCATTTGGTTTTAATAATTTTTTTAATTGATTCGTATATTCTATTAAATTAGGTATATGTTCTAAAACATGCCAAAGTGTAATTACATCAAATTGTTTTCCTTCATAGTCAGAAATATCATTTTTAAGGCTGATGTTTTTTTGTGCTGCAAATTTTCTGGCCTTATCAGAAGGTTCTATTCCACTAACTTGCCAATTATTATTTTTACATACTTTTAAAAAATCACCTGTCCCCGCACCTACATCTAAAATCGTTTTATCTTTTGTATTAAAAGAATTTATCAATTTTAGTTTTTGATTTAATGTATAGTTTTTTACTAATTGATATACGCTGTCAAAAATTGTTTTCTTACTATCGGTATGAGAAATGTATGAATCGCTTTCATAATAGCTTTCTAAATTTACCGGTACTGGCGATGTAACAAGCATATCATATTCCTTGTTATACATTACTTCGTAACTCTCATCAGAAACAGTATAATCTATACAGTTTAATAACGGTGTTAGATTTTTGTAAAGGTTTTTTTCTGTATTCAATTTCTTCTATTTTATTATGTTCCATGTGGAACATGATGTAATATTATTGCAATATTACGTAAAAAAGAAAAACGTTCCACATGGAACGTTTTTCTTTTTATTATTAAATTAATCTTATTATCTACCCATGTAAACTAAAAGTATTGAAATATCACTTGGTGATACTCCACTTATTCTACTTGCCTGAGATATAGAAGAAGGTTGTATTTTATTTAATTTTTCTTTGGCTTCAATAGATAATGAATGCACTTTGTTATAATCAAAATTAGATGGAATAACTACATTTTCTAATCTATTTAGTTTATCAGCATTACTTTTTTCTTTATCAATATATCCAGAATATTTTAAATGAATTTCGGTTTGCTGTATAACATCGTCCTTCATTTGGTTATCAGATATATATTCAGATAGTTTTTTAATACTATAAAAATCTTTTAAATTTAGTTGAGGACGTGTTGCTATCTTTATTAACTTCATTGTTTGGTTAACAACTGATAACCCTTTAGCTTCTAAAATCGGATTGATATCTTCTTTCTTTACACTAAAGTTTGTTATAAAGTGAATCAATTTTTCCGTCTTCTCCTTTTTCTCTATTACTCTTTCTAATCTTTCATTACAAGCCAATCCTAATTTATGACCAATTGGAGTTAATCTTAAATCGGCATTATCTTGTCTTAATAAAGTTCTGTATTCAGCACGAGAAGTAAACATTCTATATGGTTCTTCTGTTCCTTTGGTAATTAAGTCATCAATTAAAACACCTATATAGGCTTCACTTCTTTTTAAGATAAAAGGTTCTTTTTCTTGAGTTTTTAACGCGGCATTTACACCAGCCATTAAACCTTGTGCAGCAGCTTCTTCGTAACCTGTTGTTCCGTTTATTTGGCCAGCAAAGAATAAATTCTCAATAAGTTTGGTTTCTAGATTATGTTTTAATTGTGTTGGCTGAAAGAAATCATATTCAATTGCATATCCAAAACGTAAAAACTTTACATTTTCAAATCCTGGTATATGACGAATTGCTTCATCTTGCACATCTTCTGGCATAGAAGTAGAGAATCCGTTTACATAAATTTCAACAGTATTCCATCCTTCTGGTTCAACAAAAACTTGATGACGATCTTTATCTGCAAAACGATCAATCTTATCTTCTACTGATGGACAATAACGTGGTCCAGTAGATTTAATTCTACCATTAAACATCGGCGAACGATCAAAACCGGCACGTAGAATATCGTGTACTTTTTGATTCGTGTGTGTTAAATAACAAGAACGTTGTTCTACAAGTTTTTCGGTAATTGGTAAATAAGAAAACTTCTCTGGGTTTTCATCACCAGGTTGTTCCGTCATCTTTGAGAAATCTAAAGAACGAGCATCAACTCTTGGAGGAGTTCCTGTTTTCATTCTTCCTGATTCAAATCCTTTAGCAACTAAATCTTCTGTTATTCCTGTAGAAGCTCCTTCACCTGCTCTACCACCACCAAATGTTTTTTCACCTATGTGAATCAATCCGTTTAAAAAAGTACCTGCAGTAATAATAACAGTTTTAGCTTTTATTTCTAATCCTAAAGCTGTTTTTACACCAACTATTTTTTTGTCATCAAAAATTAATCCGTTAACAGAGTCCTGATAAAAATCCAAATTATCAGTTTTCTCTAACATGTTTCTCCAACACTCCGCAAATTGCATTCTGTCTGATTGTGCTCTAGGACTCCACATTGCAGGTCCTTTCGATTTATTAAGCATCTTAAACTGAATAGCAGTCTTATCGGTTACAATAGCACTGTAACCACCTAATGCATCAATTTCGCGAACTATTTGTCCTTTAGCAATACCACCCATAGCAGGGTTACAACTCATTTGAGCTATATTCTGAAGGTTCATTGTTATTAATAATGTATGTGCGCCCATGTTGGCACTTGCTGCTGCAGCTTCACTACCAGCGTGTCCACCACCTACTACAATTACATCGTATGTTGTATTAAATAAACTCATTTTTATATGCTGTTCCACGTGGAACGATTTTAGTTTTCGTTTAAAATTTTTAAAGAATTGTTTTCTTTAGTACGCATTATTTGTTTTTCAGCATCAGTTTTATCCTTGTATTTCATGTAATGTAAAACACCATGAATAATAACTCGATGCAATTCGTTTTCAAATAAAACATTAAACTCTTTTGCATTTTCTTTTACTCTTTCGATAGAAATAAAGATATCTCCTCCTACTAACTTCCCTAACGTATAATCAAAACTAATGATGTCGGTTAAGGTGTCGTGTTGTAAAAATTCAACATTCATTTTATGTAAATAACTGTCATCACAAAATACATAGTTGATTTCTCCTAATTCAAATTCTTCTTTCTCTATACAGTTCTGAATCCACTTAGAAGTTTTTTCTTCATTTTCTAATTGAAATTCGGTTTCGTAATTAAATACAATCATTCTTTAATTTATGTTGTAATAAAAATAATTTAAATCTATTACTTGTTGTTTTTAGGAAGGTTAAAATACTCTTGAACCTTCTTTTTATAATCAGGGCGCAAAGGTAATGATTGTCTGTTTAATATCTCTGTTTGGTTATAGAACAACTTCTTAAACTTTAATTCCTTAGCCCTTTCTTTATTATACTCTTGTAAATTGGTATTTGATTTACGTTTTTTATCACGATTTTGTTCGAATGTAGCCTTCTCTAATTTTAGTAATTCATAGTTTAATTGTTGCATTCGGTTAATGCTTTGCTGAGTAAAACCTTTTTCTAAAATATCATTCTCTAACTGTTCCATTGCCTTAAGAGCTTTTTTGGCTTTACCATTACCACTTTTACCTTGGCCAATGGCATCTTCTAATTGCTGTCTTAATTCCGATTGTTGTTTATATATTTCATACAACTCGCCATTTAAACCTTCTCCTTGCTCTCCGCTCTCACCTTCTTTTTTCCCTTTTTCCCTACCTTTTTTACCGTCTTTTCCATCTTTAGGTTTACCGCCTTCTTTCTTTTGCATACCCTCTTGCATCTTCTTCATTAAATCACTTTGCTTTTTAATAATGTCTGGCAAGCTAAAAGATTTCCCTTTTCCCTTTCCTTTACCACTACCAGGTTTTGGGTTTTGCATAGCATCTAGCGTATTGCTTAACATATCTGCTAAAGTGTTTGCAGATGTCATTATATAACGCTGATTTGTTATTCCGTTTTGAAATTTATTATCGGCAAAATTCTCTAAAGATTCACTTAAATTGTAATGTGCTAACGAAAGTTGATCTTGTACTTTAGATGATATTTTAGGGTTTTTCATTGATAAAACAAATAAGCTATCGTCAATATGTTCAAAATAACTCTTAAGTAAATATTGCTTTTGTAGGTTTTTACCAAAGTTTGGATGTGAAGAATTGGTTGATGAAAACACATTCATTAATGCTTCTTGATCAAAAGAAAATGTAATTAAGTTTTCTAAAACCTGGCGCAAACCTTCCATGTTTTCTTCTTCCATATCAGCACTCATTTCTTGCATCGAGTCTTGCATCTTCTTACTCATCTCTTGCATTTTTTTCGCTGCTTTTTTCTGATTTTCTTTTGATTCAGATTGCTTTTTATTTGCTATATTTTCTTCTGATTTGTTAAGTTCTTTTTGGGTTTCATCAGATAACTTTTCCATAGAAGGCATTTTCATCGGAGATTTTAATTTTTTATTATCTTTTTTTAACTCATTAAGTTCTTCTTTTGCTTTCTTAAATTCTTTATTTATTGCCTTTTGTTCGTCGTTTGTTGCCTCCTTTTTTGATAATTCATCTTGTTTTTTTGACAACTCATTTAAATTATCCGCTACTTTTTGCATTTTCTGTTCAACATAAAAACGCTTAGTCATTTCTAATATACGTTCTAAACTTCTTTCTTGTTGTTTGTTTTGCTCAGCTAGTTCTTTTGTCTTTTTTATTAAATCTTCCCTGTTAAGCTTCTCAGCTAATTTTTTTAGTTCATCTAATATTTTCTGTTGCTTATCTAGCTTTTTAAGTTCTTCTATTCGTTGCTTTAATGCTTCTTTTTTCTCTTGTAAGCTTTCGTTTTTTTCTTTCTTCTCAGTAAAATTGTTTTGCAAATTTTCGGTTTGACGTTGCATCATTTGCTTATACTGATCTTGTCTTTTAATTAAATTCTTAATTTTTTTCTGATCATTCCAATTAACATTTTTCTTGTTTTGTAGCTCAAATTGAATTTTCTCCAATTCTTTTTTACTTCGTTCTTGTTTATGTAATGAGTTTTCTAAGTTATCAATATAGTTACGTTGTTCTTGTAAAAGCTCCTGCTCTATCTCATTGGTTGTTTTCTGTCGATAAGAAAATTTCTGACTCTTTGTTTTTTTATTTCCGTTTACGGCATCGTTATCAAATACCTGAAAATATAGTTCATAATCAACTCCTTTTTTAAGATCTAAATCCCCAGGAAACTCAAAGAAAAAAGTTTGAATATTATTCTTATTTATAGCAATCTTTTTTGAATCTAAAGCAGCACCAGTATTTTTATCGTAGTAAACTAACTCTAATTTATTAAAACCATAATCATCCGAAATCTGTCCAACAAACTGTGCATTTCCTCTTGCAATACTATCTATATTAGAATTTACATTTATTAAAGGATGCTCATCCGTAATAACCGCTATAGAAAATTGTAGCTGTTCGTAATCTTTTAAACTACTGTTAGAAGTGGTAATTTGATAATTAGTAGCTTTTTTAACCTGCTTTTTAAGTTGAAATTCATCAGTTTTAGTATTGATAAAATTATAACGTTTTTCATTTAATACTAAGTTAACACTATCTGTTTCAGTTGTTTTAACTTGCCATTCTACAATTGTTCCTTGTGGAACATTTAGGTTTCCGGTATTATTTATAGTCTCGTTTTTCTTTTTAGTATAACTAGGATACTTTAAATTCAATGAAATATTTTGAATAGAAGGTGTTTTTATAACAGCTAAATTAAAGGCTATAGATTCTATACCGTTTGCACTAGCGTAAAAATTAATAGGTTCTTGTACTTCAATAAATGTATATGAAAATAAACCATTGCCTTCATTTTTTAAAAAATATTGTTGTTTATTAAAATGGATTTTTGCACTTTCGGGAATAATTTCTCCCGTTGTTTGCATATAAATTGTAATATCTTTTCCTTTAATAACGGTTAAATCGGTGGTTGTTAAATTAAAATAAAAAGGTGCAGGAGCTTTATAAGCAACCGTATGATTTACTACACGATTAAAACTATCGGATAGCTTTTGTGTTGTTCCTGTTACAAATGATAATAACCAAATAAAAACCGGAATCACAGCGTATTTTAAGTATTTAATATTGCTGTTAAAATTAACTGCTTTGTTAAATGAGATTGGCTGAATCTCATTCGATTTTTGTTCTATACTAGCTAATAATAAATCAGATTGATTACTATTTTGCTTTAATTGTAATATGTTTAAAAGCTTATCCTTTACCTCTGGAAAATGATTTCCAATAATTTTAGAAGACTCTTCAAAAGAAATTCCTCGCTGTAATCCTATAATTTTAAAAACAGGAAAGCATATAAAACGGAAAAACAAAAACAATTCAACAACCAAAAACAACCAAAATAATAAAGTTCGGGCAGTAGGTTTAAGCCATAAAAAATACTCTATAAATAAGGTAAAAAACAAGTATAAAACACCTAATGAAATAAATAAAATAACACCTTTTATCAATTCATTTGTGTAGTATTTTTTACTAAACAGTTGTAACTTTTTTTCTATTTTGCTAAAATTCTCCATATCAGTCTATAAAAATACTATATTTAAAAGTAAGTTTAAGTTAAAGGTTTCTGTAAGATTTATTTATTTTTAACTACTAAACAGTTGAAATTTCATTTTAAACTTTACTAATAACTATTTATCGGATGAAAAAACTAACTACTTTACTACTATTATTTATTTCTTTTAACCTTTTTTCTCAAAGTCCGTGGACTAAAAAGAAGAACGAAACCTATGTGCAATTATCATATACATCGATTTCTAATTATGATAAATTATTTGGAAGTCCAGAAATAAATCTAAGTCAAAAAATTTCAGATAACACACTACAATTATATACCGAATACGGTATATCAGACAAAACAACTTTAGTTTTAAATTTTCCGTTTAAACTAACATCATCAAATGCAACATCAGCACCAAGTAATAATTCATTAGGTAACGTTCAATTCGGAATAAAACATAACTTTAGTAATAAAAAATGGTTGTTAACAGGGCAATTAAATGTTGAGGCCAATACAGGTAATTATGATGCGGTAACAGGTTTACGAACAGGTTATGATGCTTGGAGTTTTACACCATTATTTATTGCTGGTAGAGGTTTTAATAATTGGTACGTACAAGCTTTTACAGGTTTTGATATTCGCACAAACGATTATAGTAGCAATTATAAATTAGGTGGTGAGATTGGTTATAAAACATTAAACTGGCTTTGGATTGCTGGTTTTTTAGATGGTGTAGCATCTTTAGATAATGGAGATATTGTATTACCATCAGAAAATTTAAACACAGGTTTGTATGTTAATAACCAAAGTTATGCAGCCTTCGGATTAAAATTAATAGGAGAAGTTAATGCTAATTTTGGAGCAAACGTTGCTTTTGGTGGAGCTTTTGCAGGTAGAAATGTTGCACAAGCACCAGCAATTAGTTTTGGTTTATATCACAAGTTTTAAACTATCATATACTATATTTAATTACAAAGAGAAGCTTTTATAAAAGCTTCTCTTTTTTCTTTTATCTAATTTCTATTCTCTTTTTATTAAAACTATCTTTGCGCTTTCAAATTAATAAAAAATGACTGACAACGTAAGAGTACGCTTTGCTCCTAGCCCAACAGGACCTTTACATATTGGTGGTGTAAGAACTGCTTTATTCAATTACTTATTTGCTAAAAAATATAACGGAACTTTTGTGTTACGTATCGAAGATACCGACCAAACACGTTATGTAGCAAATGCTGAACAATATATAATTGATGCCTTAAAATGGTGTAATATTCCTTTTGATGAAGGACCAGGAAATAATGAAAAGTTCGGACCATACCGTCAGTCAGAACGTAAAGAATTGTATAAAAAATATGCAATTGAATTGATTGAAAAAGGGTGGGCTTATTATGCTTTTGATACAGCAGAAGCATTAGATGCACAAAGAAAGAAAGATGAAGAAAACGGAAAAACGTTTATTTATAATTGGCACAATCGTGCTACGTTAGATAATTCATTGAATCTTTCTGATGAAGAAATCAAAAATAAATTAGCAGCAGGTACAAAATATGTTGTCCGTTTTAAAACCCCGCAAGATGAAACTTTGTTATTACAAGACGAAATCCGTGGAACGATTAAGATAGATACAAATACGTTAGATGATAAAGTATTATTTAAGTCAGACGGAATGCCAACGTATCATTTAGCAAATATTGTTGATGATCATTTAATGGAAATAAGTCATGTTATTCGTGGTGAAGAATGGTTGCCTTCTCTCCCACTTCACACTTTATTATATCGTGCATTTGATTGGCAAAGTCCGAAATTTGCGCACTTACCATTAATTTTAAAACCAGTGGGTAAAGGAAAATTAAGTAAACGTGATGGCGATAAATTAGGATTCCCTGTATTTCCTTTAGAATATACAAACGAGCAAACAGGCGATGTTTCTCGTGGTTATAAAGAAGATGGTTATTTCAACGATGCATTTATAAATATGTTAGCTTTATTAGGATGGAATCCTGGTACAGAACAAGAAATATTCTCTTTAGAAGGGTTGGTTGAAGCTTTCGATTTAAGTAGAGTTAGTAAATCTGGCGCTAAGTTTAGTCCGGATAAAACAAACTGGTTTAATCAACAATATTTACAACAGAAATCAAATAAAGAATTAACAGAATTATATATCACTATTCTAAAAGAAAAAGGAATTGATACTGATTGTGCTTTTACTGAAAAAGTAGTTTCATTAATAAAAGAGAGAGCTACGTTTGTTGCTGATTTTTGGGATTTATCAAGTTTTTTCTTTGTGAATCCTTCAGAATATGACGAAAAAGCAGCTAAAAAGCAATGGAAAGAAACTACTGGCGAGCTAATGCAAGAATTAACCACAGTTATCGATAAGATTGAAGATTTTACGATAGAAAATGCTCAAACTGATATTAAAGGCTGGATAACGGCTAAAGAAATTGGTTTTGGTAAAGTAATGCAACCATTACGTTTAAGTCTTGTAGGTAAATTAGCAGGACCTGATTTGTTTGATATTATGACAATGATTGGTAAAGAAAATACACTACAACGAATTAACAATGCGATAGCAAAATTATCATAAAAACAAAAATCCCGCTTTATTAAAGCGGGATTTTTATTTTATATACTATTGTTTTTAAAATTGATTATAATAACAAGAAGAAGAGTTTCCTCCACGATTTACACTACCACTACTATTCCAATCTAATTTAAAAACCAACCCTAAAGTTCCTTGAATATGCGAACGCATACTTTCGTAACTTTCAAGAGAGTGTTTGTAATATATCTGTGGGTTTATTCCTATTTTATCAGTTAACCAATAAATACCTCCAGCACCTACATTAACAGTTGGTGTCATTTTTCGTTCAGAATCAACAACACTGGCACCTACAAATACATACGGACTAAATTTATCTAATAAGGCATCAAAGTTATAACGTAAAGAACCATCCATAGAAAAATAATTTGCAGAATTACTAATAACACCAATATCATCAATTGTATTAAATGACATTGCTCCGTCAATAGATAAACGTTCGCCAATTGGCATCGTTATGCTAATAACAGGTGTTTGAAAAAGATATTGATCTCCAATAAAGGCAACATCACTTTCGTTAAACTTAGTAACTCCCATACCAATACCTATTTGCCAAGAATCATTTAAATTTTGTGAAAATAAATTTATTGAGCAAAAAAGGATTATAATTAATAAAATTTTATTTTTCATAATTAGGAGCGTTTATAATAATAACTTGATTAACTGCAATTTAGTATAAATGTTTTAAATAGCATTTACTTTTTTAATTGCAATTGTAAAAGCATCTAAATCATTATCATTCATTACTAAATGAATTGCTTCATCACAAACTTTTTCTACGTTATCTGTAGGGAATTGTAAAGCAACGGCAGTTTTTTGCATTAATGTTATTTGTTTTTTATCTACATGTTCATCAGCAAAAACCATTTTTGTTAAACGGTACAAACGCTCAATACGTTCATCGTAACTAGCAGGTGGATTAACAGGAAACTTTTCTGGATTTTTTAAAATCTCAGTATATTCAGTTTCATCAATATGTAATCTTTTTGCAGCTCTGTCTAATAATTTTTGTTCACCTTCGGCAATAATACCATCTGACTTAGCAATTTTTACAACGCTAGCAAAGTGCCCAATTTCTTGTTTGTGTTTTCCACTTGAATATAAATCTGATATTGACATTTTTTATGTTTTAATAATTAAATTTAACTTTTACTCCTTAGAGGCAAAGATGAAAAAAAAAGTAAAGATAAACCTTTTACGAAAGTTAATAAATATAGAATAAAATAAACTATTATTTTTTCTTATAGTTTTTAAATAGATAATAATTAATATCAATTTTAAAGACGTAAAATAAACATGTTTAAAGCTGTTTTAAAAACTAGGCTACATATTAATTGTTTATGATCTCTTGGCTTATTAAAACATTCTTAAATGCAGTGTTTTTATTACAAAGTAAATAAATAGTCAAGTTGATCAAATAAGTAAAATAATTTTTAATTATTATGTAGATTTAAAAATGAAAAACTAAAAAAGTAATGGTTTACTATTCCTAGTCTTTATTTTTACAAATTATAAAAGATAAAGTTTTTACCTTCTTAATTTATAAGTTGCTTTTAAATTTTAAAAATATATTAAATGAAAATACTTCATACTGCCGATTGGCATTTAGGTCATAGATTACATGAACAATCACAATTAGAAGAGCAAACCTTGTTTTTAAATTGGATTGAAAACTATATTATCGATCAAAAAATTGATGTATTATTAATTTCAGGAGATATATTTGATACCGGTTCACCATCTAACCAAAGTTTGGAGATGTATTATAGTTTTTTAGTAAAGTTAAAACTAACAAGTTGTAAATCTATAATTATTACTGGCGGTAATCACGATTCGCCAGGAACTTTAAATGCACCAAAACATATATTAGATGCATTGTCTATAAAAGTTGTTGGTAAAGCAACAGAAAATATTGAAGATGAAGTTTTTGAAATTCAAATAAACGACGAAAAAATTATTGTTGGTGCAGTTCCTTATTTGCGTGATGGAGATATTAGAAGAGCCGTAGCAGGAGAATCTTTTGATGAGCTTACAGATAAGTATAAAACAGCTTTAATTAACCATTATCAGTTAGTTGCAGCACAATGCGAATTAATAAATACAAGCAATGTACCCGTTATTGCAATGGGACATTTATTTGCAACAGGTGGTTCGGTTTCTGATAGTGAACAAAATATTTATGTAGGTACTTTAGGGCATATTGGCGCAACAGATTTTCCTGCTTATTTTAATTATATCGCCTTGGGGCATTTACATAGACCACAAATAATTGGTGGAAATGACAAAGTAAGATATTCTGGTTCTGCGAATATTTTAAGTTTTAGTGAAATTAATTACGATAAAAAAGTACTGGTTTTAACCACCAAAAACAATGAAATAAATGCTATTGAAGATGTTGTGGTTCCACGTTTTAGAGAGTTTTATAAATTAACGGGAACCATGACCGAATGTATTGATGGGTTTTCGAGTATTACTTCTAATCCTTATAAATTAACACCTTGGGTAGAAATTGTTTTAAATGAAAATAACACTATAAATACAGAAGAGCTAAAACTAGCTGCTGAAAAACATTCTTTCGAAATATTAAAAACCTCTTTAAAAAAACAACGAAAAACACAAGGAATTGAAGAGTTGCTAGAAAACACAAAATCGATTAAAGAATTATTACCTACCGAAGTTTTTAGGCTAAAATGCGAAGAAATGGATTTTGATTTAAAGGAAAATCCGGAAGTTTGGGACGCCTTTAATGAAATATTACAAGTTGTTAAAAATCAATAATTATATATTGATATGAAAATATTAAAAATAGAATTACAAAACATAAACTCTTTAAAATCGGATACACCTATTGTAATCGATTTTGAAAATGAGCAATTTAAGGATGTTGGTTTATTTGCCATTACAGGTTCTACTGGTGCAGGAAAAACGACTATTTTAGATGCTATAACGATTGCTTTATATCATAATGTTCCACGTTTTAGTGGTACAAAAGGTTCGTTGATTGATGTGGTAAGTCACAGTGCAAATGATGCGTTTACTAGAGTTACTTTCGAAAACAATAATTTTATTTATGAAGCTTTTTGGGGAATTAGAATTGCTGATAAATCAGGAAAAAAATATAAGAACGCCAAAGAAGAAGTAAGTTTAAAAAACTTAACAACCGATGTTATTATTGCTACTCAAAAACGAGCTTTAATTATAGAAGTTAATAAGGTAACTCAGTTAGATTATAATCAGTTTTTACGATCTGTAATGCTTGCTCAAGGTGATTTCGCATCGTTTTTATCGGCCAAAGGGCCAGATAAAGGAAAGTTGTTGGAGCAAATTACAGGTGAGGAGATATATAAAAAAATTGGTCAAGGTGTTTTAGATAGAAAATCAAAAGAAGATAAAAAGTTAAAAGATATTCAAGCTAAAATTAATGCCGAGGATGTTTTATCAACAGAAGAAAAAACAGCGCTAAAACAAAAAGATACGGCACTTACTTCGGATATTAATACTATCGAAAAAGAGTTAAAAGCTACGCAAGTTATAGCAGATTGGTATGTTCAGTTTGATAAATTAACTACAGAAGCGAAAGCTTATGAGGAAGCTGTTAAAAGTATTGATATTTATATAAAAAAGCATCAAACAGAACTAGATGCTTTGTCTTTAAATGAAAAAGCAGTTCCGTTTAAAGAGCTTATTCAGGATTTAAATAGAACAGAAAAAGAGCAACTTCAAAAAATAGCAACATTAAAAAAAATAGATCACCAATTAGCACAACTAAAACCAACAATTGATGGTTTAGAAAAATTGGTTTCCACAGAAAAATCAATGTTTGAAAAAGCAAATAAAGAATTTTCGGAATGGCTGCCAAAATTCGAATTCATAACAAAACTAGACGGACAATTAAAAAATGAAGTAGCTCAAAAAGAAAAAAATACGCAACAACTTAAAGGATTAACCGAACAAGTAGAGCGTTTAAAAGAAGAAGAAAAAAGCATACTAAAAGAAATTACAGTAACGACGAGAAAAGTAAAAACAACTACATTATTTTTAAATGAAAACAAGTTTTTAAAAGAGGTTGCTGATAAAATTTCTAATTGGACACAAGAATTAACAACCTTAAAAGCTAGTAAACAATCTTTAAAGGAAGATGCAGATTTTGTAACGCTTAAAAAGAAAGAAGTTCTAAAAAACACGCATCTTTTAACTACTGATGTTGAATTATTGGCTAAAAAATCAACAGAAATTTCAACGATAGAAAAACAATATGCTCGCATTTCAGATGAATTATTAAAAAAAGATATTCAGCAGCTTTTAAAGAATAAAGAAGAGATACTGATACAAAAAGACAATTGGGAACAGTTTAAAAATATTTCTGAACAAACCCTTAAAACCAAAGCTGCACAAACGGAAATAGAAGCCGAGCAACACAAATTAGTAAACGCTTCGAAATTAGTAGAAGAAGAGTTGAAGTTGGTGAAAATAGCTTTTGAAAATCAAGAAAAAGCAGTTAGTGATGCTTCAAAAATTTTAGATTTAGAAAAAAGCATTGCAAATTACGAAAGTGATCGCTTGCGATTAAAATCAGGAGAACCTTGTGGTTTATGCGGATCTACAGCACATCCGTTTGTAGATAATTCCAAAATAAATGAGGTTTCTAAAGCCGAATTAGATTTTAATTCAAGAAGAACAAAACTACAGGAACTTTCAACTTCTAAGAGTCGTTTAGAGGTGAAAAAAGCACAAATTGTAACCGCAATTGACGGATTAACGAAACAAAGAAAAGCCATTGTTTTATCGCTTGAAGATTTTAAATTATCAGCAAGTAAAATTAATATTCAGTGTGAATTAACTGATGTTGATAAAATAAAATTAACCTTAGAATCAACCTTAGAAGCGTTGATGATTTTAAATAAAGACATTGTAATTGCTCAAAAATTACAAACAGCTAAAAATGAATCTTCAGAGAAAATAAATATTTTAAAAGAAGGTTTAGGTACGTTAACAACATCGGTTGCTACCAAAAAAGAGCATATTAAAAATAGCACCAACGAAATTGAAACCAAAGAGCAAGCAATAATACGTTTAAATACAACTTGTAGTAATTTAGAAGATGATTTAAGAGTAAAACTGGCAAAATATAAATACCCATTGCCATCTGTTGAAACGATAGATATTTTTATTCAAAATATAGAAGCATCTATTAGTAATTACAATAAAGAAATTCAAGTTTTTAATACACTAACATCAGAACTTGCTGTTTTAAATAACAATGTAAAAAACAATAAAAATCAGCAAGAAAAAGATGATAAAATTTACAAAGAGTATTTTAAAAATAAGGAGGAAAATGATGTTAAAATAAAAGATTTTACTACAAAACGAATCGCTATTTTACCATTAAATATTACGGTTACAAATAAAAGAGAGCAGTTACAGTTGGTTGTTAATCAACTTATAGAAAAATTAGAAAATCATAAGAAAGATTTACAAAAACATCTGGACATAAAAACTGAAACGGTAGCTTTAAAAACAAATACGGCTAAAGAACAAACGGAGCTAATTAAAGTTTTAACCAACTTAAAATCAAATTTAGCGAGTGATTTAAAACAAAGTGATTTTACAAGTAAAGAGGAAATTGAAAAAGCATTATTACCTAAAGAAGATTTAGAAAAATACACGCAAAATAAAGAGCGTATTAAAGAAAATCAGATTACTCTTAAAACCAAAAAAGAAAGTAATTTAAAAGCTTTTGAAAACTTAAATAAACAACGAGATTTTGAAATTTCAGTAATAGAAAACAACGCTATTTTAGAAGACTTATCAATAAAAAATAAAGGATTTTTAACCGAAAAAGGTAAAATAGTAGAAGCTTTTAGAAAAGATCAAGAAATAAGAGATAGAAATAAAGAAGTTTCTAAAAAGATAGATACACAAGCAAAAAATTGCGGTGTTTGGGCTTCATTATTTAAAGTTATAGGAAATTCTAAAGATGCGTTTAATGTGTACGTACAGCGTTTAACCCTAAAACATTTGTTAGACCTTGCCAATGTGCATTTGTATAAGTTGAA
Organism: Tenacibaculum sp. M1.3A; assembly: GCF_057732375.1. Lineage (NCBI taxonomy): Bacteria > Pseudomonadati > Bacteroidota > Flavobacteriia > Flavobacteriales > Flavobacteriaceae > Tenacibaculum > Tenacibaculum sp. M1.3A. The sequence continues at coordinate 157,810 of NZ_JBYJEF010000006.1, forward strand.
TAAGCGCTATTCATTAAAAATGGAAGAAGCGTATAAACCCAAAGAAGAGCTTAATTTTAATTTAATTGACCATTACCAAACCGATCAGGCAAGATTGGTAGATACTTCCAGCGGTGGCGAAAAGTTTATTATCAGTTTAGCGCTAGCCTTAGGTTTATCAGATTTAGCGAGTAAAAATGTAAAAATAGATTCTTTATTTATTGATGAAGGTTTTGGTACTTTAGATAGTAATACATTAGAAACAGTAATTTCTACATTAGAAACTTTACAAGCACAGGGTAAAATGATCGGAATTATATCACATGTAGAAAATTTAAAAGAACGTATTCCTACTCAAATTAAAATCACCAAAAAAAGCAACGGAATAAGTGTTGTTGATATCGTATAATAGCATTTTGGTAAAGAATAAAACGGACTAAACACAAAGAAATAATACTCGTATATTTGCGTAAATTTTTTAAGGTTGAGCAAGCAAACTATTGTAAATCATTACCAACAATCAGGCAACGTAAAGCAGGTTGTAAATGCACTTCAACAAGAACAACACCATTTTCAAATAGTGAATTTGGTTGGTTCTTCGTTGTCTTTTGTTATTTCTGAAAGTTTTAAAAAAGCTGATAAACCCTATTTGTTAATCTTTAACGATAAGGAAGAAGCAGCGTATTATTTAAACGATTTAGAGCAATTATTAGGCGATAAAAACGTGTTATTTTATCCAGGATCTTACCGAAGACCGTATCAAATAGAAGAAACTGACAATGCCAATGTATTGTTGCGATCTGAGGTTTTAAATAGAATTAATTCGCAAAAAAAACCAGCAATAATTGTTACCTATCCTACTGCCCTATTTGAAAAAGTAGTTACTAAAAAAGACCTCGAAAAAAATACCTTAAAAATTACGGTTGGCGAGAATGTATCTCCCGATTTTGTAAACGAAGTATTGTTTGAATACCACTTTAATCGTGTGGATTTTGTTACCGAACCCGGTGAGTTTTCGGTACGTGGAGGAATAATCGATGTGTTTTCATTTTCTAATGATGAACCGTATCGAATGGAGTTTTTTGGTGATGAGGTAGATAGTATTCGAACTTTTGATGTAGAAACACAACTTTCTAAAGAGAAACTGAAGAAGGTTTCTATAATGCCGAATGTAGAAAACAAAACACTACAGGAAAGTAGAGAGAGCTTCTTAAAATACATTGCTTCTAAAACAGCTATTTTTGTAAAAAACAGCGATATTATTACCGAAAATTTGGATAAGTTCTATAAAAAAGCAGAGTTATCGTTTAATGAACTATCTACAGATATAAAACACTCAAAACCTTCAGAACTATTTTGTGATGGTGCTTTAATAAAAGAACAATTAGCAGATTTTACATTAGTTGAAATGTCATCTCGAGCAAACTCGAGAGATGTCTCGCAAATAAAATTTGATACCCACCCGCAGCCATCTTTTAATAAAAAATTCGATTTGTTAATTCAGAATTTCAATGAATTTTCAGTAAAAGGATTTACCAATTACATATTCTGTTCTAACGATAAACAAGCACAACGATTTCACGATATTTTTGATGATAATGAAGCCGAGGTTTCTTATGAAACTATTGTGTTTCCGTTATATCAAGGATTTGTCGATTTAGAAAATAAGATTGTTTGTTATACCGATCATCAAATATTTGAGCGTTATTATAAATTCCGTTTAAAAAATGGCTATGAGAAAAAGCAATCCATCACTTTACAAGAACTTACCAAGTTAGAAATTGGCGATTATGTAACGCATATCGATCACGGAATTGGAAAGTTTGCTGGTTTACAAAAAATTGATGTAGAAGGTAAAAAACAAGAAGCAATTAAGCTTATTTATGGCGATCGTGATATTTTATATGTAAGTATTCACTCGTTACATAAAGTATCAAAATTTAACGGTAAAGATGGTAAGCCGCCTAAAATATACAAACTAGGTTCTGGCGCTTGGAAAAAAGTAAAACAAAAAACCAAAGCAAGAGTAAAACACATTGCATTTAATTTAATTCAGTTATACGCAAAGCGAAAATTACAAAAAGGATATGCTTTCGGGCCAGATACGCACATGCAACACGAGCTGGAAGCTAGCTTTATTTATGAAGATACTCCAGATCAATTTACATCAACTCAAGATGTAAAAGCAGACATGGAAAAACCACAACCGATGGATCGTTTGGTGTGTGGGGATGTTGGATTTGGTAAAACAGAAATAGCAATTCGTGCAGCTTTTAAAGCAGTAGATAACGGAAAACAAGTGGCAATTTTAGTGCCTACAACCATTTTGGCATTTCAGCACTTTAAAACCTTCTCTGAGCGCTTAAAAGACTTTCCGGTTACAATTGATTATTTAAATCGTTTTAGAACCACAAAACAGCGTAACGCTGTTTTAGAAGGAGTTACTAACGGAAGTGTAGATATTGTGATAGGAACGCATCAATTAACGAATAAAAAAATCAACTTTAAAGATTTAGGTTTATTGGTGATTGATGAAGAACAAAAATTTGGCGTTGCCGTAAAAGACAAGCTAAAAACGATTAAAGAAAATGTTGATACTTTAACGCTAACAGCAACACCAATACCACGAACGCTACAATTTAGTTTAATGGCAGCGCGTGATTTATCAGTAATAAAAACAGCGCCACCAAACCGTCATCCGATAGAAACCAATGTGATCCGCTTTAGCGAAGAAACAATTCGTGATGCTATTTCGTATGAAATTTCTCGAGGTGGTCAAGTATTTTTTATCCACAATAGAATAGAAAACATCAAAGAAGTAGCTGGTTTATTGCAACGTTTAGTTCCGTCGGCTAAAATAGGAATCGGTCATGGGCAAATGGAAGGTAAAAAACTAGAGGAATTGATGCTTGGGTTTATGAACAATGAGTTTGATGTATTGGTATCTACCACTATTATCGAAAGCGGATTAGATGTACCAAATGCCAATACTATTTTTATAAATAATGCCAATAACTTCGGATTGTCGGATCTGCACCAAATGCGTGGTCGTGTTGGACGATCTAACAAAAAAGCATTCTGTAATTTTATTACGCCGCCTTTTCATATGATGACGGATGACGCCCGTAAACGTATTGAAGCATTGGTGTTGTTTTCTGATTTAGGAAGCGGATTAAATATTGCCATGAAGGATTTAGAAATTCGTGGCGCTGGAGATTTATTAGGTGGTGAACAAAGCGGATTTATTAATGATATTGGATTTGATGCTTATCAGAAAATTTTGGAAGAAGCTATTCAAGAGCTAAAAGAAAACGAGTTTAAAGAACTGTATCCGGTAGATGAAAATGCGCCGAAAGAGTATGTAAAAGAAGTACAGATAGATACCGATTTCGAAATTCTTTTTCCTGATGATTATGTAAATTCTGTAACCGAAAGATTGAGTTTATATAACAAATTAGGAGCGTTAACCGAAGAAAAGGAATTGGTTGAGTTTGAAAGTCAAATTACCGATCGTTTTGGTGAATATCCAACGCAGGTTCAAGATTTATTAAACAGTGTGCGTATAAAGTGGTTGGCGAAAGAGTTAGGTTTAGAAAAAATAATCTTGAAGAAAAAACGTATGATCGGCTACTTCGTTTCTGATCAACAAAGCGGATTTTATCAAACACCAGCATTTACCAAAATGTTGCAATATGTTCAAAAGAATTCTAAAAGCTGTGTAATGAAAGAGAAACAAACCAAAAACGGATTGCGATTATTAATCACTTTTATTAGAATTGATTCAGTGAACACAGCTTTAAAAATATTACAAAAAGTATAGATTTATGTCATTGCGAGGCGCGAAGCAATCTTTATATATAAAATTGAATCAAGAGATTACTTCGTCATCCTTCCTCGTAATGACGAGCAGTATGGTTATTCTTGCTAAATGTGAGAACGGACGTCATTGCGAGGTACAGAAGCAATCTGTATCTAAATAGAAGATTATTTCATTATTTTACTCTTCGTAATAAAGAAAAATAAAAAACATAAAATGGCATCAATATTTGGTCACGCATTAGTATCGTTTGCCTTCGGAAAAGGGTTTTCGAAATCGATTGTAAATTGGAAATTCCTTTTATTAGGTATTGGTTGTGCAATAGTACCAGACACTGATGTAATTGGTTTTAGCTTCGGAGTTAAATACGGCAGTTTTTGGGGACATTGCGGCTTTTCGCATTCACTTTTCTTTGCGTTCATTTTAGGGTTTTTAATCACCTTAATATTTTACAGAAAAGAAATATTTACTAAAAAAGGAGTAGTACTCATTTTATTTTTTACAATATGTACCGCTTCACATGCTATTTTAGATGCTTTAACAACTGGTGGTTTAGGAGTTGCATTTTTTTCTCCTTTCGATACGAGTCGTTATTTTTTTCCGTGGCGACCAATTAAAGTTTCTCCTGTAGGAATTGAACGTTTTTTTGGTGAAAGAGGCGTTAAAGTGCTTATGAGTGAGTTTATTTGGATTGGAATTCCCAGTATTGTTTACCTATTAATCACAAGCTATTTTAAAAGAAACAAAAAATAACCAATGCAAAACAATCATCTAAAAAATATATCAGGTTTATTATTAGCTACACTTTTTATAAGTACGTCGGGTGTTTTAGGTAAATATATAGCCATGCCATCAGAAGTAATTGTATGGTTTCGCTCTGCTTTTGCCATGGTTTTTTTATATGTTTTTTGTCGATTTAAAAAAATTGATATAAAAATAAAATCTACCAAACACTTAGTTCCGTTTATTATTAGCGGAATTTTCATGGCACTTCATTGGATTACCTATTTCTATGCCTTAAAACGATCTAATGTAGCTATCGGAATGCTCTCTTTATATACTTTTCCGGTAATGATTGCTTTTTTAGAACCCTTGTTTTTGAAAATAAAATTCAACCCTATATATCTTCTTTTAGGTTGCATGGTTTTATTGGGAATTTACACATTAGCGCCCGATTTTAATTTAGAAAGCGAGAATGTTCAAGGAATATTATTCGGACTCCTCTCTGCCCTATGCTACTCGATTAGAATCCTAATTTTAAAGCAATATGTATTGCAATACAACGGCGTATTATTAATGTTTTATCAAACCTTAATAATTACAATATGTTTAGTACCTGTGTTGTTTTTTATGGATGTTTCTGGGTTTGAAAGTCAATATCCGTATGTATTATTGTTAGCATTGTTAACCACCGCAATTGGGCACAGTTTAATGGTACATTCACTACAATTTTTCTCAGTTTCAGCGGCAAGTATCATTAGTAGTGTACAACCAATATTCGGAATCATTTTAGCCTTTGTATTTTTAAATGAAATTCCCACGTGGAACACTTTTATGGGCGGAAGCTTAATTTTAGCAACGGTTATTATAGAAAGTATCCGAAGTAAAAAATAACATTATTTATATTTACAAAAAACCAAATAACATGCGTACTCTTTTTTACCTCTTCTTTTTTACACTTTTATTTAGCTGTTCTTCTACACCAGAAGGAAAAGAATTATCAAATATTAAAATAGCAAGAGATGTATACGGAGTGCCACATATTATGGCAAAAACCGATGCTGAGGTTGCCTACGGATTGGCGTGGACACAATGTGAAGATGATTTTGTAACGCTACAAGAATTAATGGCGGCTTGCAAAGGAATGTTGGGTGAAATAAAAGGAAAAGATGGCTTGGTGGCAGATTTCGGAATTAAATTCATGGGATTAAAAGAAATCGCCAATAAAAAATACGATACTGATGTTACTGGCGATTTTAAAAAATATTTAGAAAGTTTTGTTGCTGGTGTAAATGCATACGCAACTTTACATCCAGAAAAAGTGTTGTTAGATGATTTATTTCCGCTTACAGGAGCTGATATTATTACTGGCTATCTATTAGGTAATTTAGAGGTTTCGCACGCAGGAGACGATCTAAAAAAGATTTTAGGCGGTACTATTATCAAAGATTTAAAAAGTGATGTTCCTAAAGGATCAAACGCATTTGCTTTTTCTAAAAATAAAACGACGGATGGTAAAACGTATTTGGCTGTAAATTCTCATCAACCATTAGAGGGTTGGTATTCTTGGTACGAAGCACATTTAATTTCTGAAGAAGGAATGAATATTTTAGGTGGAACGTTTGCAGGTGGAATCTGTATTTTTCATGGTGCAAATGAGAATTTAGGTTGGGCACATACTGTAAATCACGCCGATTTTTCTGATGTTTATAAACTTGAAATGCATCCAGAAAAAGATGATTTTTATAAGTTTGATGATGAGTGGGTTGAGTTAAAAGAAAAAACATATTGGTCTTGGTTAAAATTTGGTCCTATAAAAGTGCCAATTTCAAAAACTATTTACGAAAGTAAATATGGCCCAACTTTTAAAACCGATGATGGTGTTTTTGCTTGGCGATTTGTAGTTGGAAAATCAATAAAAATGGCAGAACAATGGTTTAAAATGAACAAAGCTAGCAACTATAAAGAATTTAAAGAGGCGTTAGAAATAAGAGGAATTGCAGCCTTAAATATTGTGTATGCTGATAAAGAAGATAATATTTATTATGTAAGTAACGGAAGTTTTCCGGTAAGAGACCCAGCTTATGATTGGAGCAAAGTTTTGCCAGGAAACACATCAAAAACATTGTGGGGTGATACGTTGGTTCCGTTTGATAGTTTGCCGCAAGTTTTAAATCCGTCGAGTGGTTGGGTTTTTAATACTAACAATTCCCCTTTTTCTGCTACGGATTCTGTCAATAATTTTAAAGAAACACTGTTGAATAAACGAATGGGATATCAAATTACGGGAATGGAAAATAATAGAAGTTCTCGTTTTTTAGAATTGATGCAAGAATATGATTCTATTTCGTATGAAGATTTTAAAACCATTAAATACGATAATCAATATCCGAAGAAAATGATGACCAGAACTGCTTTAAATTTAGAGGATTTAATGCATTTAAATCCGTCTGATTATCCTGAAATAGCAGATGCAATTTCATTACTAAATACTTGGGATAGAAAAACAGATAAAACCAATAAAACAGCAGCTTTGTATATTTTAACTTGGATGCACTTAAATGAAAAAAGAAAACAAGAAGATCGTGATGTTAGGCGAGGTTCTGTTACGTTAGAAGATTGTGTTTTCGGAATTACAAAAGCAAAAGAAGAGTTGTTAAAAAACTACGGTTATTTACAAATAGAATTAGGCGAATTGCAACGACATACACGAGGAGATGTAAATTTACCAATTGGTGGAGCACCTGATGTTTTAGCGGCAATTTATTCTAAAAAAGTAAATGAAACCGACAAAACATATAGAGCTTTTGCAGGTGAATCTCATATAGAGTTAATTCGTTTTAGTGATAAAGGAACAGAAATAGAAACCATAAATTCATACGGGTCTAACGCAAATATTGGCGATAAACATGCCACTTCTCAAATGGAAAATTTCACCAATTATAAGCTAAAGAAAATGACATTAAATAAAGCTGAGGTTTTAAAAAATGCGATAAAAATTTACTCTCCAATGCAAGTTGTTGAAGAGTAAATAGGTATTAATATGTTCTTTGTTGTTGTTGAATAATACTTTTTAGCGTAACATCTTCGTAATTTCTACGAATAAAGGTTAAGGCATTGTCTAGTATTTCTCCCATCCCGTCGCTATCTCTAAAATTAATATCGCCTGTAAATTCGAAAATTTGAGATTTTAATTTTTCAATATTTTTAGGAATCGAAATATTATCTGATTTCATTGCGGCAAGTAATCTATTTAAGCGAGAACGAGTGGCTAAAATTCTTTTTGCAACAATAGATCTTTCTTCTAGTTGATATTGCTCTACTGACTCTGAATCTAATTTTTTAGCAACTAATTGTACCATTTTTAAGTTCTCTTTAAAAAACTGCGGATAATACACTTTAAACTTCCCTTCATAACATTGCTGATCAAAATCTATTGGACGTATTTTATACACTACATTTTCAAAATCGTGCGTAGGCACTACCACATAATTATAAGAACGCATGTCGCCTAATAAACGAATCATACAGCGTTCGTTAAACTTTACAAATTCTTTAGCTATTTGAGTTTTTTCAATTTCTAAACAATCCTCTAAATAATCTTTTATAAAAACATCACCAGGAATTCCTGAAATATGTTCTTCAATTAAAGTGTCTTTATATACTAAGAAATTTAAGTTGTATGGCGATAAAATATCTTCAATCTCTAAACCGTACACACGAGAAGCATCGGTTTTTTTAACGTAAAAGTAGGTGTAATTATCGTTTAAAATATTACGAACTTTTACTCTAAATGGCTGAGAGTTACCGAAGGTGCAAAAATCAACAGCATCAATGTTTAAGTGTTTAATACCAGCATCTGAACCGTTAGAGTGTAAGATATTATATATTTTTTTTAAACTTAAATCTATTTCTTCTCTTTCAAATTCATTGTAATACACACGAACCCACAAAGTGTCATTATCATCTTTATCGTACACAGTTATCGCTCCTTGAAAACGTAACAAATCATCATAAAAAATAGGAATTTGAATTGTTCTATTATGCCTTTTTAAATAAAGAGCAAGCTTTTTATTAATAGGATATGCAGGTTTTCTTTGGGATATTAATTTTTCTTCAGACATGCGTCAAAGGTACTAAACCTCAAACAATTTACCGGGCAAAGGTTTAACAATACCTTTAAGCTCCATTTCAAGTAACAAAGAAGATAATTTATACACAGGAATATCACACTCTAAAGCAATCATATCTAATACCTGTTTACCTTTATGTTGTAAAAAGTTATATACTTTTTGCTCTTGCTCATTTAAATTAACAAACAGTTGCTGTTGCACAGGATCGGCTGTTTTTGATTGTTGAATATCCCAATTCAACATTTTTACAATATCATTTGCTGAGGTTAATAAATGTGCTTGGTTATTTTTAATAAGATTATTACAGCCTTTACTGTACAAATCGGTTGTTCTGCCAGGCAATGAAAAAACATCACGATTATAAGAATTTGCGATGTCTGAAGTTACTAACGAACCTCCTTTTTTTGCAGATTCTAATATAATTGTAGCTTTAGAAATACCAGCAACAATACGGTTTCGTTTTAAAAAATTTTCACGTAGCGGTTGTTCATTGTGCCAAAACTCAGTTATAAATCCGCCATTTTTATTTAATTCGCTTATATATTTTTTATGTGTTTTCGGATAAATTTGCTCAAATCCGTGTGCTAAAACCCCAATAGTTTGCAGGTTGTTTTTAATAGCTGCTTTATGGGCACAAATATCGACACCGTATGCAAATCCGCTTACAATTATCGGATTGTATGCTGATAAATCATCTATTAATTGATTGCAGAAATCACGACCATAAGAAGTTATTTTTCGTGTACCTACAATCGAAATAATTTTATCATTGTTAAGGTTTATATTACCATCATGAAAAAATAAAATAGGACCGTCGATACATTGTTTTAGGTTTTGAGGATAATTATCATCTAAAAAATAAGAATATTTAATGTTGTTTTTTTGAATATACTGTAACTCCTCCTCTGCCCTTTTTAAGTTAGTAAGATCAAATAATTGATTGGTAATATGAGATCCTATTCCGTTTATTTTTTGCAAAGAAGTAGCAGTTTCTTTAAACACCTGTTCTACATTACCAGTTGCAGAAATTAACTTTTTTGCTAAAATATCACCCACATTTTTAGTAGCTTGTAACCTAAGAATAGCTAAGATTTTAGTTGAATTCATGCAGCAATAATTTGATTATCAATATACAAAAAAACTGTTGATAAAAATTATGTATAAATTACAAACTACTCGGCAAAAAAACTATATTTGTTATTATGACATTAGCCAACTACATAAACGATTTATTATACAGATACGATTGCGTAATTGTTCCTGAATTTGGAGGTTTTGTAACCAACAAAATAGGTGCTAAAATGAATGATGCTACTCAGACATTTTATCCGCCGAAAAAGCAAATTACCTTTAATGCGTACTTGCAACATAATGATGGTTTATTGGCAAATCATATTGCTTCTAGTAAAAATATTTCTTTTGAGGAAGCGACAACTTTCATTGCAAATGCAGTTTTTGAATGGAAAAAAGAGATCGCAACTAGTACAATTACAGTTGCTTCTGTAGGAACATTATCTTTAAACGAAGCAAAACAAGTTGTTTTTGAACCAAATACTACACATAATTTTTTAGTAGCATCTTTCGGATTATCAGAAGTTGAAAGCAGCTCAGTAACAAGGTTTAAACAAGAAGTTAAGCCGTTGCCTATTGTTAAAGAACAGGAAAATAAAATTCCAGTATTTTTAAAATATGCAGCAACAGCCGTAATTTTGTTAGGAGCTAGTTATGCTGGTTGGAATGGTATTCAGCATCAATCTGAAAATGAATTATTAGCAGATCAACAAAAATCAGCTACTAAAAAAATACAGTCGGCAACTTTTGTAATCGACAACCCATTACCTACTATTAATTTAAATGCAACAAAATCTAAAGAAAATAATTTTCACATTGTTGCAGGAGCTTTTCAGGAAGTTAAAAATGCTGAAAATAAATTAGCAGAATTACAAGAACTTGGTTATGATGCTAAAATATTAGGTAAAAATAAATTTGGATTAACTCAGGTAATATTTACAAGTTTTAACTCTAAAGAAGAAGCTCGTAAAGAGTTAGCGTTAATTCAACAAACTGTAAGTGCCGATGCTTGGTTATTGATTAAATAATCGGCTTTTAAATAACTTGTTTTTAGCTTTATTTATATCTTTGCATCAAAATTTAACTGATGACAGCTAAAACACCAAAAGAATCATTAACAGTACTTACCGACCTTGTTTTACCAGGAGAAACTAATTATTTAGACAATCTTTTTGGAGGAGAATTATTAGCTCGTATGGATAGAGCTTGTAGTATTGCTGCACGTCGTCATTCTAGAAGAATTGTAGTTACCGCTTCTGTAAATCATGTTGCTTTTACCAAATCGGTTCCTGTAGGAAGCGTTGTTACGGTTGAAGCAAAGGTTTCGAGAGCTTTTAAATCATCAATGGAGATATATGTTGATGTTTGGATTGAAGATCGCCAATCTGGAGAGAAAACGAAGGTGAACGAAGGTATTTATACATTTGTTGCTGTAGATGAAACAGGTAAGCCTGTACCGGTTGCTCAAATTAATCCAGAAACTGAATTAGAGAAAAAACGTTACGATGGCGCTTTACGCAGAAAGCAATTAAGTTTAGTTTTAGCGGGTAAATTAGACCCTAAAGACGCTACTGAGCTTAAGGCATTGTTTTTAGGATAAAAACAGCTTAAATCTCATCTATTTCGCCGTTTTCAGATAAGAAAATGGCGACTGCTTTTGTTTTCTCGAATTGCGAAAATATAATAATCATAATTACGGTAATTGGTACACTTAAAATCATACCGGTAACTCCCCATATTTTTCCCCAAACAGCTAAAGATAATATTGTTACTAACGGACTTAAGTTTAGAGATTTTCCAAATAATTTTGGTTCAATAATATTACCAACCACTACTTGTACAGAGCCTACTGCAATTAATACAATTAAAAATGGTGTAAATTCACCAAACTGAATTAAACTAAAAGTAGCCGGGAAAATAGTAGCTACTAACGAACCTATTGTTGGTATATAATTTAGTAAAAAAATTAAAAATGCCCAAAAGGGCGCGCTATCTACTCCAACTATAAGTAAAACAGTATAACTCAAAAAACCAGTAAGTAAGCTTACATACGTTTTTAAGCGTAGGTAATTAGAGATTGAAAATTCAATTTTATCTAACATAAATTTCATGTTAGTGTACTTATCGTCTTTATCTTTAAAAACTTTTACAAGCTTCTTTTTAAAACTACTTTCTTCTAAAAAGATAAACAAAGCATAAATTATTATCATAAACGTATCGCCCAATAAGCTGCTAATTCCGTTTGCGATATCTCCTAAAACCGATCCGTAGTTAAAATCACCTATTACCGATTTTACTGATTTAATAATATCAATATGAAAATAAGCATCTAAACTATTAATAATAGCATCGATATTAGGTTCGTATTTAGAGTAAGATGTTGTTAAATCAGAAATACTATTTGTAATAATTCCCGATACAAAACCAAAGCTTAAAACAATAAAAGTAAATACAAGTATGTTGCTCAACCAAATGGGTATATATTTTTTAGCAAGCGGTATTTTATAAATGGTTTTACGTATTTCTCGAGTTAAAAACCAAAAAAGTAAGGCAAAAACAAACGGAATTAAAATTCCTTTACCAATAACCAATGCGGCTATAATTACAACAATAACGATGATGAAATTTGCAGGGTTTTTCATTGATTTATCTTAGTTTGTACGTATCCAGTTAGCAGGATTTAATTTAGCAGTATTTTTAAATAAAACAAAGAGTAATTTCGTTTTGCCTGAAACTTTATCAGTAAAAACCTTACCTACTTTATCACCGGTTTTTATAAGCTCTCCTTTTTTAACGTAAACACTCTCAAGGTTATTATAAGCCGAAATATAACTACCGTGTTGAATTAATACAGATTTTTTTCCACCAGATTGCGATTGTAAAGCTAAAACTTTACCGTTAAAAATGCTTTTAGCATCGGTATTTTTTCTTGTAACAATATGCAATCCTGGACTATTAATTTCAATTCCAGAAAAAGTTGGATGTGGTTGTATTCCGTATTTTCTAGTAATTATGCCGTTTACGGGCCAAGGTAAACTTCCTTTGTTTTGCTCAAAATTTGCCAATAATTTCTTTTCCGCTGCATCTAAAACAAACCCTGAAGAAGAGGCTTTTTTAGTTGTTTTTTTCTCTTTATTTGCTTTCGCAATAGCTTCTCTAATTAATTTATCGATGCGAGCTGTTATGCGTTGCTCTTCTTTTAATTTTTGTTGTAGATCTCGCTTGTACTTTTTTTCTTCTTTTTTAATTTTAGAAACTAATTTCTCTTGACTCTTTTTATCAGATTCTATTTCTTCTTTTTGAGATTTTTCATCAGAAATTAATTTTTCTTTAGCTTTTCTTTTCTCAATTAAAGAATTATTAAAAGCTTTGATTTCCGTAGTTTTAACAACAATATCTTCTCCCTGTTTCTTTCGGTAATCATTGTATTGCTGCATGTATTTTAATCGCTTATAAGCCTGATAAAAGCTTTCAGAAGACAATAAAAACATGGTTTTACTTTGTTGAGATTTACTTTTATGGGTTTTTACAACCATATCAGAATACTCTTGTTTCAGTTTTTTTAATTGCTCGTTGTAGGTTGCTAGTTGCTTTTCGTTTAAAGCTATTTCACTTGAAAGTTTTTTAGATTCTAGCTCAATAACCTCAATTAAACGCTTTCGGGCACCAATTTTTTGACTCAAATCTTTTAAATCATCTAAGGCATTTCCTCTGTCTTTTTTAGCTTTAAAAAGTAAATTATTAATCTGCTTAATTTCATTTTTAATTGCTTTGTGTTTTTTTTCCAGCGTTTTTCGCTCTTGACTAAACGAAGAAAAACTTATTAAAAAAAGACATAAAAATGAGAGATAAAGAACAGTTTTTTTCATTATAATTTAATTTCTTTATAACCGTTAGGCATTCTAAAATCAATATTCAATTTTGTATCAAATTCTACCGAGCGTGTTTCAATATCAATAACAGTAAATTTGTTGTTTTGTTTTGCATTGATATTAATTTTTTCAGGAAATAACACTCCTTTTTTATTCAAATATTTAGGATAAGATATATCTAAACGCTGATTTTTTAGTGAGTTTACAACCGATTGTTTGTTTAACTTATAATGAAGCGGATTTATATTAAAAAATAAATCAAATAAAACAGCTTGCTTTTTAGGTGATAGTTGATATGATTTTTCAATAATTTCTACCTCGTGTCGTTCAGATTTTACGTTAAATAAAGATTCGCCTAACAACATGTTTTGTAATTGCTGAAAATTAATATCAGTTCCTAATAAATCCTTTAACATCGAAAAATCTCCATCGAAATAATTTTTATATAAAGAAGAATAAAATTGCACCTTTGTAGGAGTAATCTTTGCTTTAAAAACAGTAATAATCTTGGTTCCTTTTAGCCAAATAACTTCATCTTTCTTGATTTTCATTCGTACAGAAAAACCTACATCATCTTTAGCATTTTTATAATTAACTTTTAAACGTGCGTCAATTGTTTTTTCATTAAAATTAGCCGAAACATGTTTTTTTGCCACTTTTCTGGCAGACATTTCTTTAATTTCAACCAAATTATTGGTGGCTACTTTAGTTGATTTACACGAGGTAAAAACTAAAAATAAGACAATAAGTACTGTAAAGTATTTCATATAATTTATAGATGGAAAAGAAAATTATTTTAGAATTTGCTTGGCTTTACTTTTAAATAAATCCGCCTTTTTAGAGTTATTTAATTTTTGATAAGCTCTTGCCATTTCTATATAAAATTTTGCTTCAATTTCGTTATTATCAATTACAAAATCAATGCCGTTTTGCAAACTTTGTAATGCTTTTTTATATTTTTTATTATTGTTAAGCGCCTTACCGTTTATTAAATAAACAAAAGGCTGCGCCGGAAACAACGTTAAACCTTGCTCACTGTATTTTAATAAATCAACATGATTGCTTGTTGTTAGCTCGTTTAATAAAAGCTGTAAGCTACTATATGTTTTTTCTTTTTCGAAAGTTGCACGTAAATCCGTACTTACGGTTTTCTTTTTTACTTCTTTAACTTCAGTATTGTTCAGTTTTTCTTCAATTCTTCGAAGTCTTTCGTTTAATAGTTTATCCTCTTTTAACTCCGATAAAACTTTTTTTGCAGCAGTAACATCTCTATTCTGTAAATGTAAAAAAACTAATAATTGTTTTTTCTTCGGATGTTTTTCTGCAATTTTTTCTTGCGTAACTATCGCATCATCAAAATTAGCAATCCTTCTTAAGATTGTTACTTTATGCTCTAGCATCCATAAATTAGTAGGCTCTTTAAGTAAGGCTAAATGTATATATTCTAAAGACTCATTACTTCTACCTAGTTTTAGGTAGTTTTTAGAAAGTTCAAATAATACTGCTTTATTATTAGGCACTAGTTCATTACAGTTTTCTAAATACTCAATGGCTTTTTTGTAGTTATAAACTGCTTTTTGAGAGAGTGCTTTAAAAAAGTTGTCTTGAAACTGGATGTCATTTTTTTCAATAACACCTACGGCAGCAGGAATGCTATCTTGAGAGTAGATAAAGAGAGAATAAAGAATCAAGAAAAAAGATAAAAGCACCTTAATTCTTGATTCTTGATTGCTTCTTTTATTATGTAAGATCTGTATAATCACCTATACTTACTGATGTATAATTAGCATTATATTTGGCATGATTACCAATCATTGCATTGTCTAATTTTGCATTAGAAATATGAACATTAGTTTGAATTAATGAATTTACGATTGTTGAGTTTTCAACAACACTATTTTCACCGATAGAAACAAAAGGTCCGATTTTAGTGTTCTTTAAAACCACATTTTTACCTACAAAACAAGGTTGAATAATTTCTGAATTTTCTAAAACAACATCGTTAGCAACTAAATTGTTACCATCAGCTTGTTCGAAACCTAAAACTTGTTTGTTGGTATCAACTGTTGGATCTTTTTTACCACAATCCATCCAAGCATCTACTTTACCAGGAATAAACTTAGCGCCTTGTTGCTTTAAAGATTCTAACACTTCTGTTAATTGAAACTCTCCAGAAGGGCGAATATCATTATCAATTAAATGCTTTATTTCTTCACGAACTTTATCACCATCTTTAAAATAGTAAATTCCGATAATTGCTAAGTCAGAAACAAATTCTTTTGGCTTTTCAACGAAATCAGTAATAATTCCGTCTTTTAATTTTACAACACCAAATGCACTAGGATCTGCTACTTGTTTTACCCAAATAGCACCATCAGCATTTGCATCTAACGTAAAATCTGCTTTAAATAAAGTATCAGCAAAAGCAACAACACAAGAGCCTGTTAATGATTCTTTTGCGCAATAAATTGCATGAGCTGTTCCTAACGCTTCTTCTTGAACGTATACAGAACCTTTGGCACCTAAACTTTCTGCAATTGCAATTAACTTATCTTTAGTATCTGCAGGAAAACCCTTTGCAGCAGTACCAATTATAAATGCGATTTCTTCTATTGGTTGGTTTACAACCGAAGTAATATCTTCAACTAAACGTTGTACAATTGGCTTACCAGCTATAACTGTTAATGGCTTTGGAGTTGTTAATGTATGAGGTCTTAAACGAGACCCGATTCCTGCCATTGGAACTATAATTTTCATATTTTTCTTTTCGTTTTTAACGGTGCAATATACTATTAATAAAGCATTGAAAAAAGTTAGAGTCCTTTAGGTACTGCCGCTATTAATGTTTTGGTGTAATTGGTTTTCGGATTGTTGTAAATTTCATCAGCATCAGCAACTTCTTCTACCCTACCATTATTCATTACCACCAATTGATCGGCCATATATTTTACAACAGATAAATCGTGGGAAATAAAAATATAAGTAAAATTAAACTCAGCTTTTAATTGATTTAGTAAGTTTAAAACTTGCGCTTGTACCGATACATCTAAAGCCGAAACAGATTCATCGCAAATAATCAATTTTGGTTGTAAAGCAATAGTACGCGCAATACCAATTCGCTGGCGTTGTCCGCCAGAAAACTCATGCGGATATCTATAAAAATGAGTCTTTTCTAGGCCAACTTTCTCCAATAAATTATACACATATTTTTTTCTTTCTTTTGATGAGCTTAAAATATTGTGAACTTTCATGGGTTCGAGAATCGCATTACCAACAGTAATTCTCGGATTTAAAGATGAAAAAGGATCTTGAAATATAATTTGAATTTCTTTTCGTAGTTTTTTAAATGCTAATTTTGATAACTTCGTAATATCTTGCCCTTTGTAAATAATTTCTCCTGAAGTAGCATTTTCTAATTGTAAAATAGTTCTACTTAAGGTGGTTTTTCCGCAACCGCTCTCTCCTACCAAACCTAAAGTTTCACCTTCATAAATTTTAAAAGAAACATTGTTTACTGCTTTTACAACAGCAGGTTTGGAAAACCAAGAAGCATTAGAAATAAAATTTTTATGAAGATTTTTAATTTCTAATAATGGCGGTTGATTATATATTTTTTGATGAAACTCATCACGCTCTTCATTACTATATAAAGAAGTATTAACGGTGTCGTTAATAAAATCAGTAACAGTTGGTAATATTTTAAAACGTTTTTTAGTATTCGGTTTAGAGTTTATAAGTGCTTTGGTGTAATTTTCTTTTGGATGGATAAATAAATCACCAGTTTTACCTTGCTCGATAATTTTACCTTTATACATTACAATAACATTATCTGCAATTTCAGAAACCAATGCTAAGTCATGAGAAATAAAAATAATTCCCATTTTATATTCCTCTTGCAATTCTTTTAAAAGTAAAATTATTTCTTTCTGAACCGTAACATCCAAAGCTGTTGTAGGTTCATCAGCAATTAAAATTTTTGGCTTACAAGCAATTGCCATTGCAATAATTACACGTTGTTTTTGACCACCACTAATTTGATGCGGATATGAATTAAAAATACTTTCAGGTCTTGGTAGTTTTACTTTTTTAAATAAAGAAATTACTTCTTCCTTTATTTGATCTTTTGATAAACTAGTGTGTTGTTGTAAAATTTCAGAAACTTGAAAACCACAAGTTAAAGTCGGGTTTAAAGAACTCATCGGTTCTTGAAAAACCATTCCTATTTTACTGCCTCTAATTTTTTGAAATTCTTTATTGGTGTAAGTCAATAAATTTTGATGATTAAATAACACCTCACCTTTTACATCAGCAGAATTAGGTAACAGCCCTAAAATAGCTAAAGAAGTTATCGATTTTCCACTTCCGCTTTCCCCCACAATACCTAGTATTTCAGTTTGTTGTAAACTAAAAGTAATATTTTGAATAACAGGAGGAGCGTTTTTAAAACTTATCTCTAAATTTTTAACTTGAAGCATTTTTGTAAATTTTTATTAAAAATACAATTATTTTTTTCTTATCGTAACAATAATATAACATTAACTTTAAATTATTATGCAATATATAATAGCTGTTAAACCCTTGGTACTACTAGTTTTTATCATTTAACAATTTTATTAATTTTGTTAAAAATTTACATTTTTTAACTTTAAAGTAGTATTATTCATGTTTTTACCTATATTTGCTGTTCATTTATTTAAAAAAATGGACTATTGTTGCGAATATGTCATTGCGTCAAGTCTATTTTTAACTAACTTAATAACCCTTCACGAATGAGAAACAAAATTACTCTAGCATTATTATGTTTATTCTTAACAGGAGCAGCTTTTGCACAGGAAAAAAGAACCTGTCATGCAATGGAAGACTTAAAAGAAAGAATGGCTCAAGATCCAGGTCTTGAAAAAAGAATGAATCAAATAGAAGAATTTACTCAAAAAAGGGTAAAGGAAATGGAAAACCGTCACAGTAAAGTGTCAGGTAACATTATAACTCTTCCTGTAGTAGTACATATTTTATACACAAACTCATCTAATAATATCAGTACTGCTCAAATTCAGTCTCAATTAGATGTATTGAATAAAGATTTTAGAAGAACCAATTCAGATAGAAATAACAAATGGTCTCAAGCTGCCGATTCACAAATTGAATTTAAATTAGCAACGGTTGATCCAAATGGAAACGCAACATCTGGGATTACTAGAACTCAGGTTGGTACTTCTACTTGGCTTACAGGAGAAAATAAAATGAAAAGAGCATCTCAAGGAGGTGTTAACCCTTGGAATACTGCAGAGTATTTAAATATGTGGATTGTTGATAATATTACAAGACCAACTGGAGGTACTATTTTAGGATATGCACAATTTCCTGGAGGAGCAGCTTCTACAGACGGAGTAGTAATGGCAGATCAATATTTTGGTACAACAGGTACGGCTCAAGCTCCTTTTGACGGTGGTAGAACAACTACTCATGAGGTAGGTCACTATTTAAACTTACGTCACATTTGGGGTGACGGTGGTTGTGGAGTTGATGATTTCGTGTCAGATACACCAGAATCGGATGCAGCAAATTACGGTTGTGCATCAACACATTCTTCTTGTGGTTCTTTAGATATGGTAGAAAACTATATGGATTATTCAGACGATTCATGTATGAATTTATTCACAACAGGACAAAAAAATAGAATGCGTGCAGTGTTATTAGCAGGTGGTTCTAGAAGAGCTTTAGCTTTATCTGATAAATTTGGAGGAGGAACAACGCCACCAACAGGAACAAACTATTGTACCTCAAAAGGAGCAAGTGTAAATGATGAGTATATTCAGAAAGTTGCTTTAGGAACAATAAATAATACTTCAACAGGCGGAAACGGATATTCAGATTTCACATCAATCTCAACTAGTTTAGCAAAAGGAGCATCTAATACAATTACTATTACTCCAAAATGGACAGGAACTAGTTATGATGAAGGATATGGAGTATTTATAGATTATAACCAAGATGGAGATTTCTCTGATGCAGGAGAAACAGTGTATACAAAAGCACCTTCAAAAACTACACCAGTAGTAGGTTCTTTTACAGTACCAACATCAGCAACAACAGGAGAAACAAGAATGCGTGTAGTATTAAAGTACAACGCAATACCAACAGCATGTGAAGCTTCTTTCCAATACGGAGAGGTTGAAGATTATACTGTTGTAATTGGAGGAGCACAAGCAGATACTACTGCGCCAAGTGCACCAGCTAGTTTAGCAGCATCAAGTGTAGCTCAAACTACTTTAACATTAAACTGGTCAGCATCTACAGATAATGTAGCGGTAACAGGTTATGATGTATACCAGGGAGCAACTAAATTAGGTTCTTCTACAGGAACATCTACAAATATTACAGGTTTAACAGTAGCAACAGCATATACTTTTTCCGTAAGAGCAAAAGATGCTGCAGGAAATGTATCATCGTCTAGTAATGTTGTAAATGTAACAACTTTATCAAATCAAGTTTCTTATTGTGCATCAAAAGGAAATAGATCTACTTATGAGTGGATTGATAACGTAGAATTAGGAGGAATGACTAATGCAACTGCAGGAAACGGTGGTTACGGAGATTTTACTGCTAAAGTAGCAACATTAGGTCAAGGAAGTTCAAACCCAATGGTAATAAGTGCAGGTTTTTCAGGAACGGCTTATACAGAGCACTGGGCAGTATGGATTGACTTTAATCAAGACGGAACGTTTGCGGATAGTGAGAAAGTGGTTACAGGATCATCATCAAGCGCAAATAACTTAACAGCTACAGTTGCTGTGCCATCTAATGCAACCTTAGGTCAAACAAGAATGCGTGTTTCAATGAAGTATAATGCAGCACAAACAGCTTGTGAAACTTTTGCAGATGGTGAAGTAGAAGATTACACTGTAAATATTGTATCTAATGCAAGAGAAGAAAACCCAGTAAGTGGTGAAAGATTAGGAAAAGACGATAACATCAACCTAATGGTATATCCTAATCCAGCAGTAAACAATATACAAGTTAAGTTAGCATCTAAAGCTGATAATATTACTTATAAAATTGTAAATGTAATTGGTAGAGTTGTTCAGAAAGGTCGTTTAGATTCTTCTAATATCAACATATCTAACTTAAATACAGGAATGTATATTTTAGAAGTAAATGATGGTCAAAAATCATTAACAACTAAATTAATGAAAAAGTAATTTTTAATACTTTCATAATAAAAACCTGAGCAAATCCTGCTCAGGTTTTTTCTATTTTAATTTAAATAAAACCTTTCAGAATGAACAAAAAGCTAAAATTATTAGTGGGAAGTTTGTCTGTAGCCCTTGTTGCGACAATAGGTTACAAGCAGTTTTTTACAGAAAACAGTGCTTTATCTCTTGAAAAAGAGAGAGAAACGTATTCAGAATTTTTAAAGAATAGCCCTTATCAGGAAACTTTAAAATGGGACAAAAAAAAGAGAAAGCAGTTTGGTTTACCACCTAATAGGTATTTCGAACAAATGTGGGAGTTAACTATAAATCCATCTTCAGGTAAATTAGAGCAAGATGGATTGAATAAGTTAAGAAACGAATTAGTACAAAAAAGACAAGCTCAAAGATCTCCAGGAGATAGCGGAAACTCATGGGTAGAAAGAGGACCAAATAATGTAGGAGGAAGAACTAGGGTTATTATGTTTGACCCTAATGATGCTTCAAATAACAAAGTTTATGCTGGTGGTGTAAGTGGTGGATTATGGGTTAATACTAATATTAGCAACGCAAATTCACAATGGCAAAGAGTAGATAATGTGCCTGGTAATTTATCAGTAACTTCTATAACAGTAGATCCTAGAAATTCTAACATTTGGTATGTGGGTACTGGCGAACAGTACACCGGTGGTGATGTTGTAGGTAATGGTGTTTACAGAACAATTAATGGAGGTACTACATGGACAGCGTTAAATATTCCTGCAGCAGGTGGTGGAGATATTAACTTTAATGCATCCAACTTATTTGTATCAGGAATTCATTATGTAAATGATGTTTTAGCATGGGATAATGGAGGTTCTACAGAATTATTTGTAGCAGTAGGAGCTTTCCGTTATGGAGCAGCTGCTAGTCCATCAAACTGGTTAGGATTACAATCGGCAGGTTTATATCGTTCTACAGATAATGGAGGAACATGGAGCCGAATTGAATCTGAAAACATGCGTACTGAAAGAGAGGGTGTTTCTTATTATCATATACCAAATGATTTAGAAATTGGTGCAGATAATAGATTATGGATGGGTACTATAAATTCTGCCTTAGGTGAAGGTGGTGGTAAAGTTTATGGTTCTACTAACGGAGCTACTTGGACAGAAGCAGCAGCTTCTCCTTTAACAAATGCAAATAGAGTTGAAATAGAGCCATCTGCAACAAACGGAAACAAAATATATGTTTTAGCACAAGGTTCAACGGCTGCAGCACCAGTTCTTATTTATAAAACAACAAACGGTTTTAATTCTGTTGCTGCAACATCTTTACCAAACGATGCCGATACGGGGATTGCTGCTAATGACTTTACAAGAGGTCAAGCTTTTTATGATTTAGTAATTGAAGCAGATCCTAATAACGATAACATAGTTTACGTTGGTGGAATTGATTTGTTTAAAACGAGTAACGGAGGTAGTTCTTGGTCTCAATTGTCGCATTGGTACGGTGGTTTTGGACAATCTAATAATGTACATGCTGATCAACACTCTATTGCTTTTGGAAACAATTCTTCATCTAGAATGTTATTTGGTAACGATGGTGGAGTTTATTATTCAGGAAATGCTGGAGGAACTATAGGTGCACGTAATAAAGGTTACAATGTTACTCAGTTTGTAAAAGCAGGAATTGGGCCTGATGGACCTGGAAGTTCTAATTTAATTTTAACCGCAGGTGCTCAAGATAACGGTACACAAGCATTTAAAAACGCAGCACCAGGTATCAATAGTTCTACAGAATTAAGTGATGGTGATGGTTTTTACACATTTGTTGATAAAGATGGGCAATACATGATTGCCACTTATGTTAATAATGTAATTTATAAATTTAATTTACCTTGGAGTGGTTTAGGAAGAAGACAAGGAGGTTCTTCAGGAACATTAGCAAGTGATCAGGCAACAGGGGATTTCGTAAATCAAATGGGGTATGATAGTAATGCTAATAGATTATTATCAAATAAATCTACAGCTTCTGCAAATGCTATAATGAGTATTAATGTAGCAGCAAATAATAATGGTACTTTAACAAATGCTTTATTAGATGCAAAACCAACAGCGTTTTTACCATCATCTTTTACAAATAACAGATGGTTTGTAGGTTTAGCAAACGGTAAATTAGTAAGATTGTCTAATGTTAATAATTCAAGTGCAACTTGGGCAGCTATAAATACACCTTTTGTTGGTGCTATTTCATCTGTTAGATTAGGAGCAACAGAAAATGATATTTTTGTTACAATTCATAATTATGGTGTAACAAGTGTTTGGGCAACTTCAAACGGAGGTAATGATTGGACAAGTAAAGAAGGTAATTTACCAAATATACCTGTTAGAGATATTTTACAAAACCCATTAGATAGAAACGAAGCTATTTTAGCAACACAACTAGGGGTATGGTCTACATCTAATTTTAACGATGCAAATCCTGTTTGGTCTCAGGCATACAATGGTATGAGTGATGTAAGTGTTACTTCATTAGATTACTATAATGTTAGTGGAGATAATACAGAAAATAAAATTATTGCTTCAACTTATGGTAGAGGAGTTTTTACAGGTTCATTTACAGCAAATGCTGTTACTGATGCTGAAGCGCCAACTGTACCTGCAAATTTAGCAGCATCTAACTTAACAGATGCTAGTTTAATTTTAAACTGGACAAATTCTACTGATAATGTTGGGGTTGTAGGATATGATATTTATAGAGGAACTACTAAAATAGGATCTTCAACTAGTAATACATATAATGTTACGGGATTAAGCGCAACAACTGCATATTCTTTTACTGTTATAGCAAAAGATGCGGCAGGAAATGAATCAACTGCAAGTTCAGTCTTAAACATTACAACTCCAGAAGTTACAATTTCTTACTGTAACTCGAAAGGAGCAAGCGTAAATGATGAGTATATTCAGAAAGTAGAATTAGGAACAATAAATAATACTTCAACAGGAGGAAACGGATATTCAGATTTCACATCAATCTCAACTAGTTTAGCAAAAGGAGCATCTAATACAATTACTATTACTCCAAAATGGACAGGAACTAGTTATGATGAAGGATATGGAGTATTTATAGATTATAACCAAGATGGAGATTTTTCTGATGCAGGAGAAACAGTGTATACAAAAGCACCTTCAAAAACTACACTAGTAGTAGGTTCTTTTACAGTACCAGCTTCAGCAACAACAGGAGAAACAAGAATGCGTGTAGTATTAAAGTACAACGCAATACCAACAGCATGTGAAGCTTCTTTCCAATACGGAGAGGTTGAAGATTATACTGTTGTAATTGGAGGGGCACAAGCAGATACTACTGCACCAAGTGCACCAGCTAGTTTAGCAGCATCAAGTGTAACACAAACTACTTTGTCATTAAACTGGTCGGCATCTACAGATAATGTAGCGGTAACAGGTTATGATGTTTACCAAGGAGCAACTTTATTAACTTCTACAGCAGGAACATCTACAAATATTACAGGCTTAACAGCTGCAACAACATATACTTTTTTCGTAAGAGCAAAAGATGCTGCAGATAATGTATCAGCATCAAGTAATGTTGTAAACGTAACAACTTTATCAAATCAAGTTTCTTATTGTGCATCAAAAGGAAACAGGTCTTCTTATGAGTGGATTGATAATGTAGAATTAGGAGGAATGACTAATGCAACTGCAGGAAATGGTGGTTACGGAGATTTTACTGCTAAAGTAGCAACATTAGGTCAAGGAAGTTCAAATCCAATGGTAATAAGTGCAGGTTTTTCAGGAACGGCTTATACAGAACACTGGGCAGTATGGATAGATTTTAACCAAAACGGTACTTTTGATAGTTCAGAAAAAGTGGTTACAGGATCATCATCAAGTGCAAATAATTTAACAGCAACAGTTGATGTACCCGCTAATGCAACATTAGGTCAAACAAGAATGCGTGTTTCAATGAAGTACAATGCAGCACAAACAGCTTGTGAAACTTTTGCAGATGGTGAAGTAGAAGATTATACTGTAAATATTGTGGGTTCAACTCCTAATTCAGGAGCAATTGATTCGGGTATAAACGGTGAAGCTTTAGGAAATGAGAAATCATTAAACTTAATGGCATATCCTAATCCAGCTACAAATTTTGTACAAGTTAAGTTAGCATCTAAAGCTGATAACATGACATACAAAATTGTAAATGTAATTGGTAGCGTTGTACAAAAAGGTCGTTTAGATTCTTCTAACATAAACGTATCTAACTTAAATACAGGAATGTATATTTTAGAAGTAAATGACGGTCAGAAATCATTAACAACTAAATTAATGAAGAAATAGAAGTAGTAAAATACTAATTATTTTTTTAGAACCATTAAGCCCAGTACTATACTGGGTTTAATGGTTTTTATTTTCATTTGTTTATTAATATCTTTAATTTTTAATTATTTAATTACGAATATTTTATTTTTTTATTATATTTGAAGTATTAATGGTAAAATATTGCGTTTTTATTAACGAATAACCCATTTCAAATAACTAACTTAAACCCTTCAAAAATGAATCACAAGTACCTAAAAGGCCTTGTATTGGCTGGTGTTGTCTTTGGATTAAATTTTCAGGCACAAGCTCAAGACAAAAGAGAAGTAGAGCAAATTCGTAGTAAATACGATTTAACAAAGCTTCAAAAGATGAAAGGCGACTTTCAAAAAATTGCAAAAACAGAGAAAGAGCAAGCAAAACAAATTGCGAAACAAAAAGGTTGGAAAACAAAATTTACAACTAAAGATGGTAGTTTAGTTGAATTACAAAGAGTTGTAAATGGTAAACCAATATATTATACCACTTCTAATGCAGCTGCAGCAAAATCTACAAGAGCAAATCATTTAAATGCTGGAGGATCTTTAGGTCTTAACTTAATGGGACAGGGAATGACAGCTTACGTATGGGACGGAGGTCTTGCAAGAGGTACTCATCAAGAGTATGACGGAGCAGGAGGAAATAATCGTTTTACTATTAATGACGGAAGTTCTACATTAAATTTTCACGCAGGTCACGTAACAGGAACTATTATGGCATCTGGTGTACAGTCAGAAGCTAAGGGAATGGCTCCTCACTCTAAAGTAAGAGGAAGTGACTGGAACAATGATAAACCAGAAGCTATTTCAGCAGCATCTAACGGGATGTTAATTTCTAATCACTCATACGGTTACGCAACTAGAAACCAACAAGGACAAGTTCAATTACCACAAAATTATTTTGGAGGATATATTGACGAATCTAGAGGATGGGATGAAATTATGTTTAATGCACCCAACTATTTAATGGTTGTGGCTGCAGGTAACGACGGTAACGACAATACTGCAAATACGAATCCAACAGGAGGTTCTGGTTTCGATAAATTAACAGGTCACTCAACATCTAAAAACAACCTAGTTGTAGCAAACGCACAAGATGCAAATATTGATTCAAACGGAAATTTAGTTTCTGTTTCTATCAATAGCTCAAGTAGTGAAGGACCAACGGATGATTTTAGAATTAAGCCAGATATTACTGGAAACGGAACAAATGTTTACTCAACTTATGCAAGTAGTGATACTGCATATAACTCTATTACAGGTACGTCTATGGCTTCGCCTAACGTTACTGGTTCATTGTTATTATTACAACAACACCACAAAAACTTGAATAACGGAGCTTTTATGAGAGCGGCAACCTTAAAAGGTTTAGCACTACATACTGCAGATGATGCAGGAGTTTCTGGACCAGATGCAGTTTTCGGATGGGGATTATTACATACTAAAAAAGCGGCTGAGGCAATTTCAAATAAAGGAAATACATCTAAGATTGAAGAATTAACATTAACATCAGGTCAAACATATACAATTACTGTAGATGCTGATGGAGTTAATCCATTATTAGCATCTATTTCTTGGACAGATAGACCAGGAGTTGCAACTTCAACTGTAAATTCAACTACACCTGTATTAGTAAACGATTTAGATTTAAGAGTTACTAAAGGAGGAACATCATATTTGCCATACGAATTAACAGGAGCAACAAGTAGTGCAAAAAGAGACAACAATGTTGATCCTTTTGAAAGAGTAGATGTTTCTGGAGCTTCAGGAACCTATACAATTACTGTTACAAATAAAGGTTCTTTAACAGGAGGTAGCCAAGATTATACATTAATAGTTACAGGTATTACAGGTACACCAACAGTATGTAATGCAACTGTACCAACAGGAGTTTCTACAAGCGGAGTTTCTTCAGCAGGTGCAACAGTAAACTGGGCAGCTGTAACAGGTGCAACATATGATGTAAGATATAAAGCAACAGCATCTTCTACTTGGTCTACAAGTGCAGTTTCTACAACAACAAAAGCATTAAGTGGTTTAACAGCTTCAACACAATACGAAGTACAAGTACGTAGCAAGTGTTCTTCAGGTAATTCTTCTTATAGTGCTTCTGTAAACTTTACAACTCCAGAAGTTACAATTTCTTATTGTACATCAAAAGGAGCAAGTGTTAATGATGAGTATATTCAGAAAGTAGAATTAGGAACAATCAGTAATACATCAACAGGAGGAAATGGGTATTCAGATTTCACTTCAATTTCAACTAGTTTATCAAAAGGAACATCAAATACGATTACTATAACTCCAAGATGGACAGGAACTAAGTATAATGAAGGATATGGAGTATTTGTAGATTACAACCAAGATGGAGATTTCTCTGATGTAGGTGAAACAGTGTATACAAAAGCACCATCACAAACTACACCAGTAGTAGGTTCTTTTACAATACCAGCTTCAGCAACAACAGGAGAAACAAGAATGCGTGTAGTACTAAAGTACAACGCAATACCAACAGCATGTGAAGCTTCTTTCCAATACGGAGAGGTAGAAGATTATACGGTTGTAATTGGAGGGTCACAAGCAGATACTATTGCACCAAGTGCACCAACTAGTTTAGCAGCATCAAGTGTAACACAAACTACTTTAACATTAAACTGGTCGGCATCTACAGATAATGTAGCGGTAACAGGTTATGATGTTTACCAAGGAGCAACTTTATTAGGTTCTTCAGCAGGAACATCTACAAATATTACAGGCTTAACAGCTGCAACTGCATATACATTCTCTGTAAGAGCAAAAGATGCAGAAGATAATATATCAGCGTCAAGTAATGTTGTAAACGTAACAACTTTATCAAATCAAGTTTCTTATTGTGCATCAAAAGGAAATAGAGTTACTTATGAATGGATTGATAATGTAGAACTAGGAGGAATGACTAATGCAACTGCAGGAAATGGTGGTTATGGAGATTTTACTGCTAAAGTAGCAACATTAGGTCAAGGAAGTTCAAACCCAATGGTAATAAGTGCAGGTTTTTCAGGAACGGCTTATACAGAGCACTGGGCAGTATGGATTGACTTTAATCAAGACGGAACGTTTGCGGATAGCGAGAAAGTGGTTACAGGATCATCATCAAGCGCAAATAACTTAACAGCTACAGTTGCTGTGCCATCTAATGCAACCTTAGGTCAAACAAGAATGCGTGTTTCAATGAAGTATAATGCAGCACAAACAGCTTGTGAAACTTTTGCAGACGGTGAAGTAGAAGACTATACTGTAAATATTACGGCATCAGCATCTAACTTTAACACCACTTTTACAGATGTAAACGGTGAAGCATTAGGAAATGAAAAATCATTAAATTTAATGGCATACCCTAATCCAGCTACAAATTTTGTACAAGTTAAATTAGCTTCTAAAGCTGATAACATGACATACAAAATTGTAAATGTAATTGGTAGCGTTGTACAGAAAGGTCGTTTAGACTCTTCTAACATTAACGTGTCTAACTTAAATACAGGAATGTATATCTTAGAAGTAAATGATGGTCAGAAATCATTAACAACTAAATTAATGAAGAAATAATAAGATTTTATTTCGAGGAAATTTTTAAGGAATATAAACCTTAGCTATCACCTTGCGATTAAACAAATAAAACCCGAGCATTTGCTCGGGTTTTTTGTTTCTTTGCATAAAATATAGAATATGAATTACCTATCGGTTGAAGGCATTGCAAAAGCTTACGGAGAAAAAGTATTATTTGAAGATATTTCTTTCGGAATCAATAAAGATCAAAAAATAGCTTTTGTTGCTAAAAACGGTAGTGGTAAAACCTCTATTTTAAATATTATAGCAGGAGTTGATGAATCTGATTCAGGACAAGTAGTTAGTCGAAAAGACATTGATATAGCTTATTTATCGCAAGCAGATAACTTAAATCCGGACTTAACGATAGAAGAAACTATTTTTTCTACAGATAACAAAGTTTTATCAGTAATAAAGCAATACGAAAAAGCAGTAGAAAATCCTGATAATGCAGATGCATTTCAAGAAGCTTTCGAGTTAATGGAGCAATACAATGCGTGGGATTTTGAAACGCAATACACACAAATATTATCGAAGTTAAAGTTAGATAACTTACAGTTAAAAGTAGGAAAGCTTTCTGGTGGACAAAAGAAACGTTTAGCACTTGCTATCGTATTGATAAAAAAGCCAGATTTATTAATTTTAGATGAACCTACCAATCATTTAGATTTAGAAATGATTGAATGGTTAGAAGCATTTTTCGCCAAAGAAAAAATAACCTTATTTATGGTTACGCACGACCGTTACTTTTTAGAACGTGTGTGTAATGAGATTATCGAATTAGATGAAGGTAAATTATATAAATACAAAGGTAATTACTCATATTACCTACAAAATAAAGAAGAACGTTTAGCACTGGAAGCTACCAATTTAGGAAAAGCTAAAAGTTTATTTAAAAAGGAATTAGATTGGATGCGCCGCCAACCAAAGGCACGTACTACCAAATCTAAATCTCGTATTGAAGATTTTAATCAAATTAAAGATAAAGCACACCAGCGACGTAACGAGCATGAAGTGCAGTTAGAAATTAACATGGAGCGTTTAGGAAGCAAAATTTTGGAGCTTCATAAAATGAAAAAATCGTTTGATGATAAAGTAATTTTAGATGGCTTTGATTATGTTTTTAAACGTGGCGAACGTATTGGTATTATAGGTAAAAATGGTACAGGTAAATCTTCTTTTTTAAATATGTTAACAGGAGCTATCGAATTAGATGGCGGGAAAGTAACTGTTGGTGAAACTGTTAAGTTTGGATATTACACCCAAAACGGAATTGAAATAAAACCAGGACAAAAAGTAATTGAAGTAGTTAAAGAATTCGGAGAATATATTCCGTTATCTAAAGGACGAAAAATATCTGCAAGTCAATTATTAGAGCGCTTTCTTTTTGATAAAAAAAAGCAATACGATTTTGTAGAAAAATTAAGTGGAGGAGAACAAAAGCGACTGTACTTATGTGCCGTTTTAATTCAGAATCCGAATTTCTTAATTTTAGATGAGCCTACCAACGATTTAGATGTTGTAACGCTAAATGTATTAGAAAATTTCTTATTAGATTATCCTGGTAACTTAATGGTGGTTTCTCACGACCGTTATTTTATGGATAAAATTGTAGATAACTTATTTGTGTTTAGAGGCGAAGGAGAAATTGAGAACTTTCCTGGTAATTACTCTGATTTTAGAGCTTATGAAGACTCTAAGGAGACAGAAGCTAAAGAAGTGAAAAAAGAGGTTGTAAAACCCGTTAAAACAGCTAAAAAAGTAGCTTTAAGTTTTGATGAGAAACGCGAATGGGGTTTACTTGAAAAAGATATTGAAAGATTGCAGAAGAAGAAAGAAGTTATTGAAGGTAAATTTAATAACGCCGAATTTTTACCCGAAGAAATTAATGATAAATCAATAGAGCTTCAGCAAATATCAGACGATTTAGAAACCAAAGAAGAACGCTGGTTAGAGCTTTCTATGAAAATAGAAGGGTAGTAGTCTTTTTTATAAGATTTATTATAAAAACTAGATGTAATTCTAAAGCTTAACAACAGCAGTTTCGGCGAGCATTGGTTTGTTTAAAAAACGTAACACTAATTGTATATAACAATCTAGGTTTTTAGAATGTCAGTTCGAGTAATTTTTGGTAAAAAATTGTATCGAGAACTCGTTATGTAGCAAAAACCCTATTCTCGATACAAATTTTACTCATTTCAATCGTAAGATTCACTCGAATTGTCAGCATTTTATAAAAATATATAATAACTTAAACCTTAACAATAGCTGTTTCAGCGAGCATTGGTTTATTTAAAAAGCGCAATACTAATTGCGCTACCGCCACGGTATCTCGTTCGCAATAGTCAACAATACGTTGTAAGTTTTTTTCTTTATAATACACGTTGGCTACTTCGCTACCATCAATATCTTGTTTGGGCGAAGGGATTCCTAAAATAGAGGTTAATAATTTTAACGAAGTATAGTGTTTGTAATCACCAAACTTCCAAAGTTCTAAAGTATCTAAATGCGGAACTTCCCATGGTTTTTTACCAAATAAATCTAGTTTTTTAGGTAAGTCAATTCTGTTGATAATCATTCGGCGTGCGATGTATGGAAAATCGAACTCTTTACCATTATGGGCGCATAATAAATGTTTGTTATGGTTAAAATGGTTGTCGAGTAATTTTTTAAAATCGGTTAAAATAACAGCTTCATCATCCGAAGAAAAAGAAGTAATTCTAAACTGCTCTGTTCCGTCATTTTGCACAAAGTAACCCACAGAAATACAGATTATTTTTCCGAATTCAGCCCAAATACCAGCACGATGATAAAAATCTTCAACATTAACTTCATCCTTTCGTTGATATTTCGTTTTTAAAGCATACAATTCTTGTTTTTCATCAGATAAATCAGAGAATAGTTCCACCTCAGGAACCGTTTCAATATCTAAAAATAAGATATCCTGCAAGTTAATTTTATCTAGCATTTTTTATTTCTTTTTTTAAAGATACAAAACCTCCTTATAAAAATAAAAATCAATTGCTTTTACATAC
Organism: Tenacibaculum sp. M1.3A; assembly: GCF_057732375.1. Classification (NCBI taxonomy): domain Bacteria; kingdom Pseudomonadati; phylum Bacteroidota; class Flavobacteriia; order Flavobacteriales; family Flavobacteriaceae; genus Tenacibaculum; species Tenacibaculum sp. M1.3A. The sequence continues at coordinate 189,572 of NZ_JBYJEF010000006.1, forward strand.
GTTACTATTTAAGCAAAGGTTTATGAATGATTAAATGAATGTTAAGTTAAGCGGTAGCACACAAGATTTATAATATTATAGTTACTTTTGGGTAACACAATATAAAATGACCTATGAATACGAATGATGTTAAAATTTTACTCGTTGATGATGAGCCTGATATTTTAGAAATAGTAGGATATAACTTAAAATCAGAAGGGTATCAAGTTTTTACAGCCAACAACGGTGCAGAAGGAGTTAAATTGGCAAAAAAAGTAAGTCCGCATTTAATTTTATTAGATATAATGATGCCTCAGATGGATGGTATTGAAGCGTGTCAAAAAATAAGAAATATTAAATCGTTAGAAAATGTAATTATTTCTTTTTTAACAGCCCGTGGAGAAGATTACTCACAAATGGCAGGTTTTGATGCTGGCGCTGACGATTATATTACAAAACCCGTAAAACCAAAGATATTAGTTAGTAAAGTAAAATCTTTATTAAGACGCTTAAAAACAGCAGATGAAAAAGATGCTACAACAAGAGTTGGTAATATTGTTATAAACCGAGATGAATATGTGGTTTTTCAAGGTGATAAAAAGATTGCTTTACCACGAAAAGAATTCGAATTATTATCATTATTAACATCAAAGCCAGGCAAAGTATTTAAAAGAGAAGTAATTTTAGATAGTGTTTGGGGAAATGAAGTTGTAGTAGGAGGACGAACTATTGATGTTCATATTCGTAAGCTTCGAGAAAAAATAGGAGATGATTTCTTTAAGACGGTTAAAGGAGTTGGATATAAGTTTGTTTTAGAAGAAGAAAAATAATTAATAAACCAAAAAATTATATAGATTGCTTAGTAAGCAATCTATTTTTTTATAATGAAAAAAATTAAAAAAACATACCGATATGCCCTTTGGTCGGCACTATATTCTACTTCAATTTCTGTTGTAATAGCATTGCTGTCATACTTTCTTTTAATTAATTTATTAGGTATTGGCGCTGTTATTGTTTTCGGTATTGTAATGTTTGTTATTTCATTTTTTATCATTCAGTATAGAGCAGAGTATTTTATATATCAAAGAGTTAAAAAATTATATGAAAACATATCTATTCTAGATGTTAAAGATCTAGAGAGGAAAAATGTAACCACAGATGTCGAAGCACTAACTAACAGAGTACAAAAATATGTTGAAGAAAGAAGTGAAGAAATAGCTGTATTAACCCAAAGAGATACTTTTAGAAGAGATTTTTTAGGGAATGTAGCTCACGAGTTAAAAACCCCACTTTTTACAGTACAAGGTTACATTTTAACTTTAATTGAAGGTGCAGCTGAAGATGAAGAAATACGCACCAAATATTTAGCACGTGCAAATAAGGGAGTAGAAAGATTAACCTCTATTATTAAAGATTTAGACATGATTGCTAAGTTAGAAACAGAGGGAATGAAAATGAATATTGAAACCTTTAATATTCTAGAGCTTATTCAGAATGTTTTTGATCTTTTTGAAATGAAAGCAAAGAAGAGAAATATTACATTAATGTTTGATCGGATTTATGATTTTCCTCATTTTGTTAAAGGAGATGTAGAGCGTATAGAGCAGGTTTTAATTAATTTAGTAGTAAACTCTATAAAGTATGGTAAAGTAGGTGGCGTAACAAAAATTAGTATCGAAAGCTATAACCCTAATAAGTTTATTATTAAAATAATTGATAATGGTGAGGGAATTAAACAAGAGCATATTTCTCGTTTATTCGAACGTTTTTACAGAGTAGATCAAAGTCGTTCTCGTGAGCAAGGTGGTTCTGGTTTGGGCTTGTCTATCGTAAAACATATTATCGAAGCACACCACCAAACTATTTTGCTGAAAAGTGATTTTGGTAAAGGTTCTGAGTTTTCTTTTACTTTAGAAAAAGCAATGTAAAAAAGGTGTGTTTAAAAAACGTTATTACAAAATTCTTTTATTTCGAAGCGATCTTATAATCAATAACTTAAAATTGAAATATTCCTTCATTTTATTCGGAATGACGCGGGAAGTAAAATTTATAGTATAAAAAAAGGAGTTGATATATCAACTCCTTTTTTTATATTTATAGCAAATCGAATCCGATATCTTTTCGGTAATTCATACCTTCAAAAGATATTTTATCAATGCTCTTATAAGACTTTTTTAGCGCTTCTTCAATAGAATCACCAAAAGAAGTAACTGCCATAACCCTGCCTCCGTTAGAAACTACTTTTCCGTCTTTTTGGGTAGTTCCGGCATGAAAAACGATAGAATCATTTACCGATTCGAAACCAGTAATTTCTTTCCCTTTTTCATAAGCCTCAGGATAACCGCCAGCAACTAACATTACCGTTGTAGCTGTTTGAGAAGTAACTTCGTATGATTTTTCATGCAAAGTTTGATTTGCAACACCTTCAAATAAATCTAGCAAGTCAGATTTAATTCTTGGTAAAACAACCTCTGTTTCAGGATCTCCCATGCGCACATTGTATTCTACCACAGACGGATTTCCGTTGTCGTTCATCAATCCGATAAAAATAAATCCGCGATAATCAATTCCGTCTTTCTGCAAACCATCAATAGTTGGTTTTACGACTAAATCTTCTACTTTCTGTAAAAAAGTATCCGTAGCAAAAGGAACAGGAGAAATAGCGCCCATTCCGCCTGTATTTAAGCCAGCATCACCTTCACCAATACGTTTGTAATCTTTTGCAGATGGTAATATTTTATAATTTTTTCCGTCGGTTAAAACAAATACAGAAAGTTCAATTCCGTTTAAAAATTCTTCAATAACCACGGTAGATGAAGCATCTCCAAATTTTTCATTCGAAAGCATTTCTTCTAATTCAGATTTTGCTTCTGCTAAATCAGTTAAAATTAAAACTCCCTTACCTGCTGCCAATCCATCAGCTTTTAAAACGTATGGCGGTGCTAAAGTTTCTAAGAATTTTTTTCCTTGAGCTAAAGTTTCTGCTGTAAAAGATTCGTACTTTGCAGTAGGAATGTTGTGTTTTATCATAAATTGCTTCGAAAAATCTTTACTTCCTTCTAATAAAGCACCGTCTTTTTTAGGGCCAATTACAGGAATGTTTTTTAATTCGCTATCAGCTAAGAAGAAATCGTGAATACCGGCTACTAAAGGAGCTTCAGGGCCTACAACCACCATCGTAATGTTGTGTTGTAAAACAACCTCTTTTACGTTGTTAAAATCAGTAGGATTAATAGCAATATTTGTAGCTACTTTACTTGTCCCTGCATTACCAGGTGCTACAAAAAGATTTTTTGTTTTGTTACTTTCTGAAAGGCTTTTAGCAAATGCATGCTCTCTACCTCCAGATCCTAAAATTAAGATATTCATTGTTGTTGTGTTGTTGTGTTGTAATTGCAAATATAAAGTAAGAAAAAAGGCTACAGGCAAAACAATTCTCAAAAATCAGCTAAAAAACAAAAAAAGCCTTCTTTTTACTTAAAAGATGGCTTTTTTTAATTTATTTTTTGGCTGGCGCATCGCGACTAAAATATTTGCTCTAATATTTTTTGAGTAATAGCATAGGTTGGTGTTACTCCGCTCATGCCTAATCCTCCAGAAGCAAGTGTTGCACCTGTTTCTAACGGATTATCTGAAGCATAATATGCGTATCTTACTTTAATATCTTCTCGTACGTTACCTCTAATTTTAGAAGCAGACTGAATTGCTTTTTGATAATGCGCGCCTTCCATTTCTAAACCAATAACATTCCAGGTAGAATCGTGAAAGAATTTAAGTAAATCTTTATTTTGTAAAGAAGTTCCTAGTACACTCACCATTGCTCCATCAAAAACTTGTACACCAAAACCTTCTAGATCTTCTTTTGCTAATTCGTTTTTAAACGGATAATTATCAGCAGTACCTTCAAAAATATGTGAAGAAGGAATCATAATATCTCCTTTACCACCTTCTAAAATACCTGCTTTACCCATAATAGAAACCGAAAGAACATCTAAATGAATAGATTTATTTCCTGTTTTATAAGGCTTCAATAATTCATCCATTGTTTCATATGCCTGTTCTCCGAAAGCATAATCCATTACAATGATAACTGGTTTTTCACCAACAGAATTTACTTTTTCGTATGATGTTGTATCGAAATCGATTTTTTCAGTATCAATAATCTGAACATTGATATTGGTTCCTGAAGTATCTTTTAAATAGATTAATCCGTTTTCTGATGCGTAATTTTTAACAGCCTTTTGTAAAGGTTGGCTATTTACATTACTTAATACTTCAAAAAGCTCAAAGCCTTTATGCTTTTTCGTTTCTTTTGGTAAGGCGTTTTGTGCGTAAATACTATTCATAACACTGTGCATATTGGCACTAATAATATGAATAGGACGTTCTAGTAAATTATTATCTACAAGATTCTTTTTAATGTTATTTGCCCAGATTTCACCATAAAAATGATGTCCAATTTCTTCAATTAAAACAGAACTAAATTTTACAGAGCGTTTTTCTTCTAAAAGTGCTTCGTTTATAGCAAGTTTACCTAACCAGTAAATAAGGTGGAAAAAACGATTCGGATTTTCTTCAGTAGCAAACGTATTATAAGCATCGTAAACCTCGTCGTATGTTCTTCCTAAGATATTACCAAGGTGAACAACAATTACATCTTTTTCTTCGTCCGTAAGTGTTTTGTTATATAAAACAACTTCTTCTAAATGAACCCATTCTCTAATAAAACCTTCGCCATTATCAATAACAACGCGATCTTTAATTTTATGAGATTCTATAAATAAGAAAGTAAGGTGTGTAAGAATATCGTAAATTTCTGAACGACCACGCGTAATTTCAATATTCATTTGATCTTTATCGATACGGTAACAATTTCTTCTTCTTTTCGGAGGAACAATTGTTTTAAATTTAGAGTTTCTATAACCTTCATCAGCTGTAAGGTAAATGAACTGGCACTCTTCAATTCCTTCTGGTAATCGCTCTATAATATACACTAAACCGTTTAATTCGGTTTTGTCTTCAGCAATCGATCCGTAAATTTCAGGTCTTAATTGTAATAATGATTTACGTAATGTTTCTCCAGAAATACCCATTGGTTTATAAAAACCACGACTAAATAAATGACGCATAGAAATATATAATTTTTCTATGGCATTGGTAGATTCTTGGGCTCTGGTACGTTCTTTATGATTGGGTTTTGACATATTTGTTTTTAAAGCACAAATATACAAAATATGTTGTGGATACTATTTGGTTAAAATAGTATTATATTTTTTTTGATTTTTAAGTAAATCTACTGCTTTACTTATCGTTTCATCATTTTTAAGTTGATGTTTAAAAACGCCTTCTTTGTAAGTATATCGCTCTATAATTTCGTTTTGTATCTCTTTTGATAAAACATCTTCGTTTAACGCTATTTTACTAACTTTTTCTTCTTTTAATTTTTGAGAAATAGCATTATATTCTGGTAAAATAGTAACGTTATTTTTTACTGAAAGATATGCTGTTTTAAATAATTGCTCTTCTTTAGTAACGAAAACGGTGTCTTTGTTTAATAAATACTCTTTAAAGTTATTGAAATCGGTAGTTTTAAAAAGATAATTTTCAGTATTTAAATTGGGATTTTCATTTGTAAAATCGGTAGCAAAATTAAAAATAGCTCTCGATTTTAATAATTTTTTTGTTGCTGTATTTTTTTTAGAAAAGTCCATTTTAATATCGGGAGTAACACCGCCACCTTCATAAACAGTTCTCCCATTTCTTGTGGTAAATAAATTTACTGCTCCGTCAGAAAACTTCGGTACTTTACCTGTTTTAGCATCGCGATTAGCATAATCTAATTCCTGAATACAACGACCACTTGGTGTATAATATTTAGAAATAGTAGCTTTCATTTGTGTTCCGTAATTTAGCTTAAAATAACGTTGCACTAAACCTTTACCAAAAGAGCGTTCTCCCATAATTACAGCGCGATCGTAATCTTGTAAAGCACCAGAAACAATTTCTGAAGCAGATGCAGAACGACCGTTTATTAAAACAACAATAGGAATTTCAGTATCTAAAGGTTCTTGATTCGTTTTATAGGTTCTGCTATTTTTTTTAATTTTTCCTCGAGTATCAACTACTTTTAATCCTTTAGGGATAAATAAATTAGTAATATTTACAGCATCGAATAAAGAGCCACCTGGGTTACTGCGCAAATCGAAAACCAACTTTTTCATTCCCTTTTCTTTTAATTCGCTAAAAGCTTTAGAAACCTGTTGTGTTGCTTTCTGACTTGTAAATTGTGTTAAAATAATATAACCAGTTTCGGTATCAATCATATCGTAAAAAGGAACCGGATTTACAATAACCTTATCTAGTTTTAAGTTGATGTTTTTAGCAATATTGTTTCTAAGAATAACTAAAGAGAGCTCTTTATTAGGAGTTCCTTTTATCATTTGAGAATATTGACTTTTCTCTAATTCAACTAATTTTTGATCATTTACAGTGGTAATAATATCACCAGCTTTTAAACCTGCTTTATCTGCAGAAAAACCTTTGTAAACCTGGGCAATAACAATTCCTTTTTTTGTGTAAAAAGTAGTAATTCCGATGCCGCCATATTCCCCTTCACGGCGAATTCGTGCATCTTCCACTTCTTGTTCGTCGTAAAAATTAGTGTAAGGATCTAAACTTTTTAAAGTATTTTTTATGGCTTTATTAGTCAACTCACCAGGGTTAATTTCATCAATATAATTAATGTTTAACTCCTTAAATAAGTTGTTGTAAATCTCTATTTGCTTCGCTATTTCAAAAAAACGAGATTGAAAAGAGAATAATAATGAAATGATAATAAGAGCGCTAAAAAAAAGTACTTTTCTATTTTTCATCCTGGGTAGTTTCTGCTACAAAAAGTGTTAATAATTTCTGCATTTTACGCGCTATATCAGCATACTTCCATTCATCTCTTGCAATATAAGAAATCATAAATACATGGGGTTGATTTACAGCGTCATAAACAGTATGTTTTTCTTTTCTGTAGGTTTCTCGTAACAAACGTTTTATACGGTTTCTATCCACAGCGCTTTTAAAATTTCTTTTAGGTACAGAAACACCTACCTGAACAGGAAATTTAGAAGTATGTTCAGTTTGTACATAGACCATTCGAAGCGGAAAAACTTTTATAGATTTTCCTTCTTCGTATAGCTTTTCTATTAGCTTTTTGCTCTTTAATCGTTCTTGTTGTCCTAGCGTAAATCTCATCTATTACAAACATACATAAATCGATACTAAAAACCATTTTTTTGAGTATTTTTGAATCAATACTTTTAAATATAACTACTGTAATTAATTTTTTGATTCATCGATATTTACTCGCATTAGTAATTAACTTTAACACAAACCTATGAAAGCCGATTTATTTCAAGCACCAGATTATTATCAAACTGATGATTTGTTAACCGATGAACACAAACTTGTTAGAGATACTGCTCGTGAATGGGTAAAGAAAAATTTATCTCCAATAATAGAGGATGCAGCGCAAGAAGCAAAGTTTCCAATACAATTATTAGATGGTTTAGCTGAGGTTGGTGCTTTTGGGTCTTACATTCCAACGGAATATGGTGGCGGAGGATTAGATCAAATTTCTTACGGATTAATAATGCAAGAGTTAGAGCGTGGCGATAGTGGTATTCGCTCAACAGCATCGGTGCAATCTTCGTTAGTAATGGGTCCAATTTATAATTACGGTAACGAAGCACAGCGAAAAAAATATCTACCAAAATTAGCTTCCGGTGAATGGATGGGAAGCTTTGGTTTAACAGAACCTAATCATGGTAGTAATCCGGCAGGAATGGAAACTAAGTTTAAAGACATGGGAGATCATTATGTTTTAAACGGTGCAAAAATGTGGATTTCTAATGCGCCAATATGTGATGTTGCCGTGGTTTGGGCAAAGAATGAAGAGGGGCGTATTTATGGTTTATTAGTAGAAAGAGGTATGGAAGGTTTTTCTACACCCGAAACACACAATAAATGGTCGTTAAGAGCTTCAATTACAGGTGAGCTTATTTTTGATAATGTAAAAATCCCTAAAGAAAATTTATTACCGAATAAATCGGGATTAGGAGCACCTTTATTATGTTTAGATGCTGCTCGTTATGGTATTGCTTGGGGCGCTATTGGTGCTGCGATGGATTGCTACGATACTGCTTTGCGTTATGCCAAAGAACGTACACAATTTGGTAAGCCAATTGGTCAGTTTCAATTACAACAAAAGAAGTTAGCCGAAATGATTACCGAAATTACAAAGGCACAATTATTAACTTGGCGATTAGGTATTTTAAAAAATGAAGGACGCGCAACCTCGGCTCAAATATCTATGGCAAAGCGTAATAATGTTGATATGGCTATAAAAATAGCGAGAGAAGCAAGACAAGTTTTAGGTGCCATGGGAATATCAGGAGAATATTCTATTATGAGGCATTCTATGAATTTAGAAAGTGTAATTACCTATGAAGGAACACATGATGTTCACTTATTAATTACCGGTTTAGATATTACCGGTTTAAATGCTTTTAAATAAAAAGAAATATTCTGAATATTAAATCCCCCCCGAGAATTAAAACAGAACATCTCTCTTTAAAATAACTATTAAAATTATTGATACAAAGCATCATTCTTTTTTCTTACCACTATTTATAAGAATTAAAAGAGTTATAACTAAACCTAGACAAACAAGGCCAAAAATGGCAATCATAACGGTGCCGTTTGTCCAAGAAACTAAAGGAGTATTAACTAATTGTATCATAGTTGTTTGTATTTACTGCAAAAATAAACATAAGGTTTACTACAAAATATGATTTTTATCAGGTTTGATAAATATGTTATTAGAAAACGGTTTTTTTATTTTTTATTATCCTGAGATAATTCATGAAGCTTTAAAAAAAAGGAATTATAATTATATTATTTCTAATTTAATCAGACAAAAATATTATATAGATCGGTTGTCGCTATTTTCTTTTTTGCCGTTATAAATTAGTTTAGCTGTTTCTTTATCTTCTTCTTTTGTAGTTGTTTCAATAGTATTGTTGTTAATAGAAGAGTTTATATTAAAAACACAACAAATAGGAAAATGGTCAGAGCCTATATACCCTAAAAGACGTAATTCTTTTAAGACTAAAGTTGTTGTGTGAAAAACTAAATCTAGCGGAGCTCTAAAAAACCAATATTTAGCATGATAGGAAGCAAGAATTCCTCGACCATTTCTGCCATCAATTAAACCACTATTTTTACGAAATAAATCAGCAATTCTAGACCAAGATACAGTGTTAAAATCGCCAACAACAAGGGTTGGCTTATTAATAACTTTAACTCGTTTTGCAATACACATTAAATCACCATCGCGCTCTTTCGAGGTTTTTTCTTCGGTAGGACTTGGCGGCGGTGGATGTACACAAAAAATCACAAAACCTTCTCCGTTTTTTGTTTTAAAATGAGCCTCAATACTCGGAATGTCATTTGCAACAAAATAGTGTGTCTTTATTTCTTGAAAAGGAATTTTTGCATATAAATGCATTCCGTAGGTGTTTTCTAACGTTATTTTTTCGGTATAGGGATAATCGTTTTCTAGGCTGCGCATTTCAAGTTCCCAATCTTTATTACTTTCTATAGTAACAAAAAAATCAGGTTGTTCATTTCGGATAAAATCTTTAAACTTTTTAAACTGAGTATTAAACTGATAAATGTTAGCTGAAATAACTTTAAAGCTTTGTGAATCAGCAATACTTTTATTAGTAGATTTATAAAACTTTGTAAAACGAGCTAAAAGGTAAATGTTATAAGTAATTAAGACAATCTGAAATATTAAAACAAGCAAAAACCAATCACTTTTATCATAAAAAATAAAAAGACCAATACTTGCAATTACTTGAAGTATTAATAGTTGTATTTTAATAAATTCGGGAGCACGAAAAATCCAATGCTGATTTTTTATAAACGGCAGCAGGTTGAAAAAGATAAGCACTAGTGATAAAACTAGAAAAAACACATCCATTGCTAAGAATTTATACAAAGTTACCATAAAGACGACCTATTTCAATAATTAAATTGTAATTATGGTTATTTCTTAAATCTAGTATCTAATTCATCAATACTAGTTTGGTTTTTGTCTTCCCAGTATTGCTCAATTCCACCTTTTCCTATTTCATCTGCCCAATCTAATAGTTCGTTGCGTTCTTCTTTGTATTCATAAAAAGGTATTGACATGCCGCATGAGTTTTGTGCACTTTCTATAGTTACATCAAATATTTGTCGGGTTCCTGATAGTTTAGGAAATAGATTAATTAATTCATTCCAATTTGTATCATTTGGCAAAACTTCTTTTGCTTTTCCATACAAGCGTAAAATATTTGGAGCACCATCAAAAGCACAAAACATAATGGTTATTCTGCCGTTTTCTAATAAATGTGCTGAGGTTTCATTTCCGCTCCCTGTAACACTAAGCCAAGCAACACGATTTTCGTTTAATACCCGAAAAGAATCCATTCCTTTAGGAGAGAGGTTTATGCGTCCGTCTTTAGCAGCAGTTGCTACAAAAAATACTTTTTGTGCTTCAATAAATTTTTGAATTCTAGAGGTGATTTTATTATAAAATTTAGCCATAATATTTTTTTAATCTTCCCAATCTTTAGTGCGTTCAACAGCTTTTTGCCATTTAGTATATAATTTTTCTCTTTTTTCTGAAGAAAAAGTAGGAGTAAAGGTGTTATTAATTTTTCGTCTATTTAAAATATCTTCTTGTTTCCATAATCCAACACAAATACCGGCTAAATAAGCAGCACCCATAATGGTAGTTTCAATAATATCTGGTCGTTCAACTTTTGTGTTTAAAATATCTGCTTGAAATTGCATTAAGTAATCATTAGCGCAAGCACCGCCATCAACTTTTAAAGATGTTAATTTAACTTCACTATCTTTTTGCATTACCTCTAAAATATCTTTAGTTTGGTAGGCAAGTGAGTCTAAGGTTGCTTTTACTAAATGATTTTTGCCTGTATCTCTAGTTAATCCGAAGATAGCACCACGCGCATACATATCCCAATACGGAGCACCTAAACCAGCAAATGCAGGAACAACATATACAGGGTTTTCTTCTGTTATGCTTTTTGCTAAAGTTTCACTTTCATCAGCATTGCTAATAATTTGCAATCCGTCACGTAACCACTGAATTGCAGATCCAGCAACAAACACACTTCCTTCAAGAGCATAGTATATTTTATTATCAATTCCCCAGGCAATGGTCGTTAACAATCCGTTTTTAGAATATTCAAGGTTTTCACCGGTATTCATTAACATAAAACAGCCGGTACCGTAGGTGTTTTTAGCTTCACCTTTAGTAAAACAGGCTTGTCCGAAAAGCGCAGCTTGTTGGTCACCAGCAATTCCTGCAATCGGAATTTGATATCCATCTAATTCATAATCTCCAAAATGATGTGAAGAAGGTTTTACTTCAGGTAACATTTTAATAGGAATGTTGAGTTCTTTTAATAATTTTTTATCCCAGCATAAGTTTTTAATATCATACAGCATGGTGCGAGAAGCATTACTATAATCCGTGGCATGAATTTTACCGTTGGTTAAATTCCAAAGTAACCAAGTATCAATAGTTCCGAATAATAAATTTCCTTTATGGGCCTCTAATCTAGCACCTTCAACGTTGTTTAAAATCCAATTTATTTTAGTGGCAGAAAAATAACTATCTATAACTAAACCTGTAGTTTTACGCACATAGTCTTGTAAGTCTTTTTTCTTTAATTGTTCGCAAGTATTGGCTGTTCGTTTGTCTTGCCAAACAATAGCATTATATATAGGTTTACCGGTATTCTTATTCCAAACAACAGTAGTTTCACGTTGGTTGGTAATACCAATTCCAACAATTTCTGAAGGAAGAATTTTGCCTTTTTTAATAGCTTGTTTTAATGTGGCTAACTGAGTTTTTAAAATTTCTTCAGCATTGTGCTCTACCCAGCCAGAATGCGGAAAAATTTGTTTAAATTCTTGCTGATTTATTGCAATTATTTCTCCTGATTCGTTAATAATTACCGAACGAGAGCTCGTTGTACCTTGATCTAACGCAACAATGTATTTTACCATTTAAATTGTAATGAGTAGTTAAAGGAAGCAATTTACAATTTAAAATTTGGCAAATAAAAAACCTTCTTGATAATTTTATCAAGAAGGTTTTTATCCCATTTTTAATTACTACTAATGTTTTAAAGCATACCCAGCACCTTTACCTAGTTCAGATAAAGTTGATAAAAAGTCGTTTAAAATCACTGTAGTTTTTTTAAGTAAAAAAATCCCCATTTTTTTAAGTTTTAATTAATACCCCTTAATTTTGTTCAAAAGAACATTACAAATATATAATGCTTATTTTATTTTTTAAAGGGGATTTCCGCAAAAAAACATGTAATTATCCGCGTAAGTAATTGT